>JBKBIC010000574.1:0-501 GCA_046299435.1 Saprospiraceae bacterium | reverse complement strand
CGGCACCGGCCTCGTCATCACCGGCGGCATCTCGCCGAACCGCCAGGGCTGGCTGCTGCCCTTCGGCGGCACGCTGAACCGCTATGCCGACGTGCTCAATCATCGTCGCGTCACCAGCGCCGTACACAAGGAAGGCGGCAAGATCCTGATGCAGATCCTGCATGCCGGCCGCTATGGCTATCACCCCTTTGTGGTCTCCGCCTCGAGCAGCAAGTCGCCAATCTCGATGTTCAAGGCGCGCGCCATGAAAGAGAGCGAAATCCTCTCCACCATCCGCGACTACGGCCGCTGCGCGAAGCTGGCCAAGCTGGCCGGTTATGACGGCGTGGAAATCATGGGCAGCGAGGGCTACCTGCTCAACCAGTTCATCTGCAACCGCACCAACCGCCGCACCGACAAATGGGGCGGCAGCGTCGAGAACCGCATGCGCCTGCCGGTGGAAATCGTCAAGCGGATCCGTGCCGAGGTCGGCCCCAATTTCATCGTGATGTACCGTCTGTC
>JBKBIC010000573.1:0-504 GCA_046299435.1 Saprospiraceae bacterium | reverse complement strand
AGCGCGATCACCACGCCGACCAGCCCCGCAGCGATGGCCGCCAGGTGCGCGCGCCGCACCCGCTCGCCCAGGATGGGGATGGCCAGCAGCGTGATCAGCAGCGGTGCGATGAAAAACAGCGTGTAGGCGTTGGCCAACGGCAGCGACGACACGCCATAGGCAAACGCCGTGAGCATGACCACCGCGAGCACGCCTCGAATGGCGTGCAGCGGCCAACGCACCCGCCACACCCGGTGCCAGGCGCGCCACCAGGTCAGATACGCCATGACCAGCGGCAGCGCGACCCAGCCGCGCATCGACGCCACCTGCGCCGGCGGATAGTGCGCCGTCAGGTGCTTGAGCACCGTGTCCATCAGCGCAAAAAAAGCCACCGCCGCCAGCATGGCGGCGATGCTGCGCAGGTTGCCAGAGTCGGCCAGAGAGGTACGCCACAACAGGAGCATCCGGCGAGTATCCCACGCACACGCCGCGCCTGCAGGGGCGTCACATATTGCGCCGGTACTG
>JBKBIC010000572.1:0-505 GCA_046299435.1 Saprospiraceae bacterium | reverse complement strand
ACCCTAAGGAAAAGGACTTCCTGTTCCATGCACTGCAAAACTTGCCCTGTGTGGCCAAAAAAGGCGAATGGGCTTTGCGATGGATAGAGCACGCCCCATCTTTCGCCCACCGCCTTATCGCTTTTGCTGCCGTGGAAGGCATCTTTTTTTCCGGTTCTTTCTGTTCTATCTTTTGGTTGAAAAAACGTGGGCTGATGCCGGGCCTCGCCACCTCGAACGAACTGATCAGTCGCGACGAGGGCATGCACTGCGATTTTGCCTGCCTGCTTTACTCCATGCTCCAGCACAAGCTGCCACCGTCTGAGGTACAAGCAATTATCACCGAGGCCGTCGTTTTTGAAAAAGAATTTATAACCGATGCCCTGCCTGTATCGCTCATCGGCATGAACGCGGAGCTTATGAGCCAATATATCGAATTTGTGGCCGACCGTTTGTTGGTATCGCTCGGTGTGGACAAAGTTTACGGCACGGCCAATCCTTTTCCCTGGATGGACATGATCTCTAT
>JBKBIC010000571.1:0-506 GCA_046299435.1 Saprospiraceae bacterium | reverse complement strand
CGGCGGCCGAGGGCGGCGCGCGCCTGCAGGCCATCGATCCGGTGGGCCGGGTGGCCGTTGACGTGCCCTTCCGCGACGGCGGCGCCATCGACGTGGGCGGCCTGGCGCCCGGCATGCACCTGCTGCGCGTGATCGGTGCCGACGGCTCGCCCATCGCGCACGAGCGGCTGCTGATCCTGCGGTGATGGACAGCGGGGCGATCGAAGCGCAGAGCGACGAGCAGGAGCTCTACGAGCACCATCGGATCGTCTGCGACCCCAAGCAGTCGCTCATCCGGCTCGACAAGTTCCTGTTCGACCGCCTGGCCAACACCTCGCGCACGCGCATCGCCGCCGCTGCGAAGGCCGGCAATGTGCTGGTGAATGGCAGGGCCGCCAAGCCCAGCCAGAAGGTGAAGCCCAACGATGTGGTCAGCGTGGTGCTGCCCCATCCGCCCCGTGAGGCGGAGCTGCTGCCGGAGGACATCCCCCTCGCCATCCTGCACGAGGACCCGCAGGTGGTGGTGA
>JBKBIC010000570.1:0-507 GCA_046299435.1 Saprospiraceae bacterium | reverse complement strand
CCCCAGCCGGATTTGCGCCTCGACTTTATCGCCCTCGGTCACGGCCACCGAGCGCATGTTGTCGCCAAAACGGGCTATCCGCGCTTGTTGTGCATCCGCCCACGCACAGGCCGCCCGCGCCCACACCCCTAAGCTGTGCTGAACCTCTGGGTCGAGCCAGTGACCGACAATCACCTTGCGATTGAGGCGCAAGCGCGACGCCATGAACCCAAACTCGCGGTCGCCGTGCGCCGCCTGATTGAGGTTCATGAAGTCCATATCAATATCCGCCCACGGGATGTCTTGATTGTATTGCGTGTGCAGATGGGCGAGCGGTTTATTCAAGGCCGTCAGCCCAGAAATCCAATTTTTCGCGGGGGAGAAGGTGTGCATCCAGACCACCACCCCGACGCACTTGGGGCTGGCATTGGCTTCTAAGCACACGCGGTAAATCTCGTCCGAGGTGGTCAGTACCGGCTTGAACACCACTTGGGTGGGGATAGCGCTGACGGTATTTAAGGTCGCGGC
>JBKBIC010000569.1:0-507 GCA_046299435.1 Saprospiraceae bacterium | reverse complement strand
ATGATAGACCGCGAGAAGGCCAACGCTTTTGGCGTCGCCTACAGCGACATCAACGTCACGCTCACGGCGCACCTCGGCTCGTCCTATGTGAACGACTTCCCGAACGCAGGCCGCATGCAGCGTGTGGTGATCCAGGCCGATGCCGAAGAGCGGATGAACGCCGCAGACCTCCTCAAGCTCACGGTGCGTAACTCAAATGGCGGTATGGTGCCTCTGTCCGCATTCGCCTCGATTGGCTGGCGGAAAGGCCCGTCGCAGATCGTTGGCTACAACGGCTATCCGTCCGTTCGCATCAGTGGACAGGCCGCGCCCGGTTATTCTTCGGGTGATGCGATCACCGAGATGGAACGTATTGCACGCGAGATGCCGGCGGGCTTCGGCTATGAATGGACCGGCCAATCGCTGCAGGAAATTCAGTCAGGTTCCCAGGCGCCTTACCTCGTCGCGCTCAGTGTTCTGTTCGTCTTTCTGCTACTCGCCGCACTCTACGAAAGCTGGTCTATCCCG
>JBKBIC010000568.1:0-507 GCA_046299435.1 Saprospiraceae bacterium | reverse complement strand
CATCGAGCGGCAGGTACTGCGGCTGGCCGTAGACGGTGGCGCTGCTGGAAAAGACGAGCCGGCGCACGCCTTCGTGCGCCATGGCCGTGAGCAGGCTCACCGTGCCCGCGACGTTGTGGTCGTAGTACGCCTGTGGCTTTTCCACCGATTCGCCGACGGCCTTGAGGCCCGCGAAGTGCACGACGGCCTCGATGCGGTAGTGGCGCAGCACCATGCGCAGCCGTACGGTGTCGCGTACGTCGGCCACCTCCAGCCGCGGCGGCGTGCCCGTGATGCGGCCAATGCGGGCAGCGACTTCGGCGCGGCTGTTGGAGAGGTTGTCCAGCAGCACGACGCGGTGGCCGGCTTGCTGCAGCACGACGGCCGTGTGGCTGCCGATGTAGCCCGTGCCGCCGGTGAGGAGGATGTTCATTTTGATCGCACGCCGCCCATCTGCTCCAGCAGTTGATTTCTCAGCGCATTAAAAGCAGAATTATTTGGATCACGCGCAAGCGCCGCATCTATATC
>JBKBIC010000567.1:0-509 GCA_046299435.1 Saprospiraceae bacterium | reverse complement strand
GGCGCCGCCCTGGCCGGCGCCGCGTCGTGGTTGTTTGCGCGACCATATTTGAGCCATGCGTTTGTTTTTGACAAAAAAACCGCGTTCGACCTACTCAACTACGGCCGCTACGTCCTCGGCACCAACCTGAGCGCCATGTTTTACAAAAGCGTGGACAAAATGGCCCTGGGATACTGGATCGGCCCGGCGGCCTTTTCGGTGTATGAGGCTGCGTCGCGCATCACCCAACTGATCGAGATGCCCTCATTCAGCATCGCGCAAGTGCTCTTCCCGCGCACTGCCGTCGAGACAGCCAAAGCCGATGGCGGCAATCTGGCGCTGCTTTACGAGCGCAGCGTAGCCGCCGTGCTGGGTATTGTGTTGCCGTTCATCGCAGGGGTGCTTCTGTTTGCAGAGCCGCTGGTGCGTCTTTTTGCCGGCGAGCGCTACGCCGACGCCTCGGATCTGCTGCGACTCACCGCATTTTTTGGCCTGTTCCTGCCCTTTGCAGTACAATTTGGCGCCGTTAC
>JBKBIC010000566.1:0-510 GCA_046299435.1 Saprospiraceae bacterium | reverse complement strand
CGCTTGCGCAAGCTGGCGTCGCCGGTGAAGGTCGCGGTGATCGGCGTGGGCGCCATCGTGCCCATGGTCAGCCGCACCCCGGTGCCCGAGTTGCCGCAGTCGATCACGTCCTCCGGCTCGCGGAAGCCGCCGACGCCGACCCCGTTCACCGTCCACTCACCCGGCCCCTGCCGCGTCACGGTCGCGCCGAAGGCTCGCATGGCCTTCGCCGTGTCCAGCACGTCCTGGCCTTCCAGGAGGCCCGAGATCCGCGTCTCGGCCACGCCCCGCAGGGGCCCCGACTTGCGGGATTTCATCGGTTGCGCTGCACCATGGCCGGACATCTGGGTCTCCCTTGCATTCCGGCACATCTGATAGAGCAAGCGTTGGGCAGGGTCCATTGCCGGAACGCCGCGCCGGTTGGCAGAGTGCGGACCCTCCGGGGGGAGTATTTGGGAAAAGAGCAAGACATGCGGATTTGCCCTTTTCCAAATACTCATGCTGTCACGTCGACCGGCGGAACGTCAGGTA
>JBKBIC010000565.1:246-513 GCA_046299435.1 Saprospiraceae bacterium | reverse complement strand
CGTCCTCGAAGCGGTAGCGGCACACGAGCCCGCTCTCACAGCTCGCGAGCACCTCGCGGCCCTCGCAGACCCCGAGCGCCGAGCAGCCGCGCGCGACGTCGGCGACCTCGTCGATGGCCCCGTCGCAGTCGTCGTCGAGGCCGTTGCACACCTCGACGCCGCCCGGGTACGCCTGCGGGGCGGCGTCGTTGCAGTCGCCTGGGCGGTTGACGAAGCCCGCCGGGGCGGTGCACGCCTGGAGCTGGACCGCACCGTTGCCCCAGCCGT
>JBKBIC010000565.1:0-236 GCA_046299435.1 Saprospiraceae bacterium | reverse complement strand
CACACGACCGTCGAGCCGGCACAAACCCCGCGCCCGCAGGCCTCGCCGACCCGTAGCGGTGGCGCCCCGGGCGGTGCTGTCGGGTCGCTGAAGCCGAGGCCTTCGTCGGTGCGCCCGTCGCAGTCCTCGTCGAGGCCGTCGCAGCGCTCGGGGCCGCTCAGGTCGGCGCTGCCGCCGGGCTCGGTCGAGCAGATCCCGCTCCCGCGCTCCGAGCACTCGACGCGGCCGCTCACGAG
>JBKBIC010000564.1:0-513 GCA_046299435.1 Saprospiraceae bacterium | reverse complement strand
CAAGGGCGGCGCGAAGGGTGTCCTCCACGCGTCGCAGATCTCCGTGGGCGAGGAGAACAACCTGAACCTCCGCGTGTATGGCGAACTCGGCGGCCTCGAATGGCACCAGCGCGAGCCGAACACGATGCTCGTGAAGTGGCCCGACCAGCCGATGCAGGTCTATCGCACCGCCAATGGCTATCTGAGCGACGTCGCCAAGGCCGCCGGCCGCACGCCCCCGGCCCATCCCGAGGGCTACCTGGAAGCCTTCGCGAACATCTACCGCAACTTCGCCGGTGCCGTCCGCGCCCGCGTGGATGGCCGCAAGCTGGCCAAGGACGATCCGACGCTCGACTTCCCGAAGATCGAGGACGGCGTGCGCGGCATGGCCTTCATCGAGGCGGTCGTGAAATCGTCCAAGGCCAACGCGGCGTGGACGAAGCTGGAGGCGTAAGGCGTCCACAGCATTCGCACGACGGAACGGGCGCGGAGCGATCCGCGCCTTTTTGTTTCCCCCGGAACCGCGTCAGCACC
>JBKBIC010000563.1:0-515 GCA_046299435.1 Saprospiraceae bacterium | reverse complement strand
GCAGCGACATCTGACTGTACGGTCAGTTCCAGCGCCCGCTGGGCGAAGATGGCGGCATCAAGATTGGCGAGCGCGGCATTACGGCTGGCGGCACTGGCTCCGAAGAGATCAAGCTGATAGCTGGCCGAGAGGCGGGCGCTGGCGTCGACATCATCGAGGCCGGATTGGGTATTGCTGCTCGAGGAGAGACTACCGCTGGCCTGGGGAAGGAAAGCGGCATTGGCCGTTTTCAACGACGCGCGGGACGCGTCGACATTGGCGAGGCCCTGGGCGAGTGAGTTGTTGGCCGCGAGCGCCTCGGCAATCAGGGCGTCAAGGTCGGCGGAGTTGAAGCCTGCCCACCAGGCCTGTTCGGGCGCGCTGAGGGCGGCAACTTCGGCGGCATAATCATAGCCATCCGGCATGGTGAGGCCGGCATCGGTAGCGGTTTCCCGCTGGATGGGGTTGATGCTGGCGCAACCTGCCAGGGTGAGCGCAGAAGCAGATATGAGCAGTGTGCGGATCATAAAAACTAC
>JBKBIC010000562.1:0-516 GCA_046299435.1 Saprospiraceae bacterium | reverse complement strand
CCCTTCACCGATCATTCCCATGCCAGCGGGCACCATCCTCACCGTCCAGGACGTCACCAAGACCTATGGCCGCTATGAAGCGCTGAAGGGCGTTTCGCTTAGCGTCGAAAAGGGTGAATTCGTGGCCCTTGTCGGACCCTCGGGCTGTGGCAAGACGACTCTTCTGAAACAGATTGCCGGATTCGAGGATCCGACTTCCGGGCGCATCATGATCGCCGGCAAGGACATGGCAGGTGTACCGGCCGCCAAGCGGCCGACCAGCATGGTCTTCCAGAAGCTCGCGCTCTTCCCGCATATGACGGTGGCGGAGAATATCGGCTTCCCGCTGAAGCTTCGGAAAATGGCGCCCGAGAAGATTGCCAGCCGCGTGGGCGAGATGATCGCGCTGATGCAGCTCAAGCCCGAATATCTCTCGCGCTATCCGCGCGAACTTTCGGGCGGCGAACAGCAGCGCGTGGCCCTAGCCCGGTCGATGGTCTCCTCGCCAGAATTGCTCCTGCTTGACGAACCGCTTTC
>JBKBIC010000561.1:0-517 GCA_046299435.1 Saprospiraceae bacterium | reverse complement strand
GTCACGGTCCACAGGAAAAACATCCCCAGGAGGAAGCCCGCGTCGCCAATGCGGTTCACGATGAACGCCTTGTTCGCCGCGTCCGACGCGCTCTTCTTGTGGAAGTAGAACCCAATCAGCAGGTACGAGCACAGCCCCACGCCTTCCCAGCCCACGAACAGCAGCGGATAGTTGTTCGCCAGCACCAGCGTGAGCATGAAAAAGACGAACAGGTTCATGTACCCGAAAAACCGGTAGTAGCCTCCGTGATGCGGGCCGTGCTCGTGCGCCATGTAGCCGGTCGCGTACACATGGATCAGGAAGCCCACGAACGTCACCACCAGGATCATCACCGACGACAGCGGATCCAGCAGAAAGCCCCAGTCGGCGCCGATCAGCGGCAACCACCTGTACAAGATCACCTCGTGGGACTTCTTCTCGAGCCCCGCCAGTTGCGCCACAGCGCCGAGCGACAGCAGCAGGCTCAGCCCCACCGTGCCGGGACCGATCGCCCGGATCGCCGCCATCGAAAGCCGCC
>JBKBIC010000560.1:0-517 GCA_046299435.1 Saprospiraceae bacterium | reverse complement strand
TGTCGCCGTGCACGTCGGGGTCCTCCCAGCCATCGCCCAGGTCGCACTCGTGGTCATAGAAGCAGACGAGCCTCCCTTCCCAGAACAGTCCGTAGCCCCGTGGCGGCTTGCCGTCGTGCTCGTGGATTTTCGGCAGGCCCTGCGCGAACTCGAATTTCTGGTGGTAGATGGGATGGGCGAAGGGGAGCTCCACGAGCTGCAGCTCGGGGAAGGCCCGGGTGAGCATGGGGCGCACGTAGGGGTCGAGCCCGTAGTTGTCGCTGATGTGGAGGAAGCCGCCCGCGACCAGGTAGTTGCGCAGGTTCTCGGCCTCTTTCGCGCTGAGGGTCACGTTGCCGTGGCCGGTCATGTGCACGAAGGGATAATTGAACAGCTCGGAGCTGCCCACCTCCACCACGGGCACCTCTGGATGGATGGCCATGCCGAGCTGCTGGTTGCAGAACCTCACCAGGTTGGGCACGCTGGTGGGGTTGGCGTACCAGTCGCCGCCGCCGCCGTATTTGAGCACGGCGATGCG
>JBKBIC010000559.1:0-517 GCA_046299435.1 Saprospiraceae bacterium | reverse complement strand
TTGGCCAGGAGCCTTACAACTACACGGTGCTGCTCGGCGGCGCCCAGGTGGCCGCAGGTACCATCAACGCCACCGGCGCTTCCGAGACCATCGCCGGACTGGCCCCGGGCGTTTACACGGTCAATATCAACTCCGCCAACGGATTCCAAACGAACGTGACGGCTGCCATCACCCAGCTTTTCCCGCCCATCATCTCAGCCGTCGCAGTATCCAATTACAACGGATTCGGCGTCAGTTGCGACGGCGAAGACGACGGGGCCGCGCGCGCCAATGTCCTCAGCGGCGGAATGCAGCCTTTCAGCTTCGCATGGTCGAACGGCGCCAACTCCCAACAGGTCAACAACCTCACCGCTGGATCCTACGCCGTCACCGTCACCGATGCCAACAACTGCACGGCCGTCGCACAGGTCGCACTCTCCCAACCCGCCCCCCTGCGCTTTAACTTCACCGTGACCGATCTGGACTGCTTCGGCGTCAACAACGGGGCCATCACCGTCAACGCTTCCGGAGGCGTGCC
>JBKBIC010000558.1:0-518 GCA_046299435.1 Saprospiraceae bacterium | reverse complement strand
CTCGCCCGGCGCGGCGTCGACATCTGCATCAACTACAATTCCAGCGCCGACGCCGCCAACGACGTCGTGGCCGAATGCAAGGCGCTCGGCGTCAACGCATTCGCCGTCCAAGCCAATGTCGGCGAGGATGCGGACTGCCGCGCCCTTGTCGCCGCCGCCGTCGAGAAACTCGGCGGGGTGGATGTGCTGGTCAACAACGCCGGCATCACCAAGTTCGCCAAGCACTCCGATCTCGATGCGCTCGACGCCGAAGACTTTCTCCGGCTCTACAAGGTCAACGTCGTCGCGGTCTACCAGATGACACGCGCCGCCCAGCCGCATCTCGCCGCCTCGGGTAAGGGCGCCATCGTCAACGTCTCCTCGATCGCGGGTGTCACCGGCATCGGCTCGTCCATCGCCTACGCTTCGACCAAGGGCGCGCTCAACACGATGACGCTGAGCCTCGCCCGCGCGCTGGCCCCGAACATCCGCGTCAACGCCGTTTGCCCCGGCTATATCGGCTCCGGCTGGTTCACCAA
>JBKBIC010000557.1:0-518 GCA_046299435.1 Saprospiraceae bacterium | reverse complement strand
GAAACGACGACGTAGGCCTCCGGGTCGAGGGTTTTGATGATCTCCCAACTGATGCGCAACAGCCTAACGTAGTGGAAAATAGGCGCCCGGAGTTTGTAATCGCAGGGGCTGGGGTTATTGTCCCACCAGTTGCCGGGCGAGCCGGGTTGGGCATAGCCAAGTCCGCCCGTGTAGTCGAAACCTGGCTCGTTCCAGATTTCCCAGAAGCGCACGTAGCCCTTGTACAGGCTGACTATTTTGTATAAATAAGCGGCATAATAATTCTCGTCGTTGTAGGGTGTGCCATTGGCGCCGCCATCCCAAACAGGCGTGTACATATTGGCGAAAAGCTCGGATTGAAGGCCGGGGCAGTATTGGGTCGGGTCACGGTGCTGTTCGGAGGGAAATCCGACGATGACGGTGTGTTCTCCCATGCCGAGGGATTGATAAAACTGGAAGGCAGGCAGGCGGCTTTCGTAACCCCATTGCTCTACGAAACTTTCGAAGAGGCCGGGGCGGAGCGACTTTACACCAGCACC
>JBKBIC010000556.1:0-520 GCA_046299435.1 Saprospiraceae bacterium | reverse complement strand
GGGCGGGCATGTGGAGTATTTCAAGTACATGGTGGATCTGCTGCGCCAGCGCGGCGGCGAGCACATTCAGGTGTTTGGGGGCGGCGGCGGCGTGATCGTGCCCAGCGAAATCCGCGAGCTGATGGACTACGGCGTGGGCCGCATCTACAGCCCCGAAGACGGCCAGCGCATGGGCCTGCAAGGCATGATCGGCGAGATGCTCATGCGCTGCGACCGCGACCTCTCGCCCTATGCGCCGCGGGACATCGCAGCCATCCAGGGTCACAGCGACGCCGCCTGGCGGGCGCTCGCGCAACTGATCACGGCGGTCGAGAACGGCCAGGCGGACCCGGCGATGCTGACCAGCCTGCGCGCGGCCGCGGCCGACACACGGGTGCCGGTGCTGGGCATCACCGGCACGGGCGGCGCGGGCAAGAGCAGCATGGTGGACGAGCTGATCCGCCGCTTCATCCTCGATCAGCCCACCAAGACCATCGGCGTGATCAGCGTGGACCCGAGCAAGCGCAAGACCGGCGGCGCG
>JBKBIC010000555.1:0-520 GCA_046299435.1 Saprospiraceae bacterium | reverse complement strand
CATCCTTTTCGCCGTGGGCGTGTGCTATTTCTGGCCTACCATGCTGGGCTTCACGGGCGAATATATTCCCCGCTCTGGGGCCTTGGGCATGTCGGTCATGGGCGGCATGGGCATGTTCGCAACAGGTCTACTACAGCCTGTCGTGGGCGGATGGATTGACAGCGCACAGCGCAGTGCGGAAGCCGTCGGACTAACAGGCGAAGCCGCCGAACTGGTAGCCGGACAAGCCGCACTGGGTAAATTGGTTGTACTTCCCTTGATTCTGGTCGCAGCCTTCGGTGCTCTTTGGTTTTATATGCGAAAGAGGGATGAATGATGAATGATGAATGATGAATGATGAATGATGAATTTGTGATTTAAATGTGATGATGTACCACTTAAATAAAATCAAATTCGGCAAGTACGAGCGTTTCGACCTGAGCAACGAAGCTACGGGCAACGGTTTCAGCATTGTCCCGGCAGCGGGCACCAATGTACTCGACATCGTTTTTAAGGGCAGAAGCATCCTCGACGGTTATGC
>JBKBIC010000554.1:0-521 GCA_046299435.1 Saprospiraceae bacterium | reverse complement strand
CGCAAGGTGAAGTCGGGCGAGACCCGGGCCTTCAACGTGGTGGAGCTCATCGGTGAGATCGCCACCTCGGCCTTCGCGGGCCTCATCACCTTCTGGCTGTGCGAGGCCGCGCAGTTCAATCCCCTGGTCACCGCTGCGCTGGTCGGTATCTCCGGCCACATGGGCAGCCAGGCCATCTACCAATTGGAGCGCTGGGCGCAGACGCGTCTGGGTAATTCCGCCAGCAAGGAGCGGTTATGAACCCCATCGAACAGATTCTGGATGACATCCTTCGCCGCGAAGGCGGCTACGTGAACCACCCGGTCGACCGGGGCGGGCCGACGAACTTCGGCATCACCGCGCAGACGCTGGGCAACTGGCGCAAGCTCGGTCGCCCGGCCACCGCTGCCGAAGTCCAGGCGCTGACGGAAACCGAGGCCCGTGCCATCTATCGTCAGCAGTACATCACCGGCCCCGGGTTCGAGGCCGTTACCCATCCGGCGCTGCTGCATCTGCTGGTGGATGCGGCGGTGCATTCGGGG
>JBKBIC010000553.1:0-526 GCA_046299435.1 Saprospiraceae bacterium | reverse complement strand
GGTGCCGCCGGCAGGGGTCACGCTGACGGCTCCGTCGCTTGCTCCGTTGCAGCTTACGTCCTGACCGTTGTAGTCACTGGTCACGGCCGTCGTGCTCGTCAGCGGCGTCGGCTCGGTTACGGTGATCGTGTTGGTGGTCGTACAGCCGTTCGCATCGGTCACGGTTACGTTGTACGTACCCGCGGTGAGTCCGCCCGGGGTCGCGCTTGTGCTCCCGTTGCTCCACAGGTAGGTATAACCCGGTGTACCACCGCTTACCTGTACCTCGGCCGAACCGTTACCGCCATTACATAAGGCATCGTCGGCTGTAATACTGCTGAGTACAGGACCATTTACGTTGTTAATGGTATAGGCCTGGGTTTGCGTACAAACCAGGTCGGTATTGGTAACGGTAACCGTGTAGGTACCGGCTGCAAGTCCGTTTACAGTGGCTGTGGTTTGCCCGTTGCTCCACTGGTAGGTATAGTTACCGGCCGGCTGTACGGCAAGAGCTACACTACCGTCGGCAATACCGCAGGCGGCATCG
>JBKBIC010000552.1:0-529 GCA_046299435.1 Saprospiraceae bacterium | reverse complement strand
TCGCCGTTCGCGTTCGCAGCTCCCGACGGCTGGGTGCCCCCGCCCACGCGGGGATGGTCCCTCGATCACGCGTGAGGTGGAGCTGCCGCCCGCGGTGCCCCCGCCCACGCGGGGATGGTCCCCGCCCATCAGGTGGCCGAGGCGCTGCTGATGGGGTGCCCCCGCCCACGCGGGGATGGTCCCCGAAGCCGATGCTCTGACGCCGACACTCACCGGGTGCCCCCGCCCACGCGGGGATGGTCCCCGGGGGAGACCCTCCCCCCACGCTCCGCCGCCGGTGCCCCCGCCCACGCGGGGATGGTCCCTGACGCCAGCGCCCACGCCAGGCGCCAAGCGCGGTGCCCCCGCCCACGCGGGGATGGTCCCGTTCCACGCCTGAACCGGGACGTAATACGACCGGTGCCCCCGCCCACGCGGGGATGGTCCCAAAGGAGAAGGCGCCCGTGCCTGACACCCCAGGGTGCCCCCGCCCACGCGGGGATGGTCCCGGATGGATTTCGATCGATGCATCGGACTTTGGGGTGCCCCC
>JBKBIC010000551.1:0-529 GCA_046299435.1 Saprospiraceae bacterium | reverse complement strand
CCTCGCCGTCGAGGAGGCTCAGCGCGTCAAGGCCGAGCAGGACCGGCGCAAGGACAAGGGCCGCACGCGGTAACCGCCGCGCTGACCCGGGATCAATAGTTCGGCGTCGGCGCCCGGAACTCGCCCAGCCGCGGCAGGATGTCGCGGAAGTACGCGATCGTCTTGCCCAGCCCGTCCTTCAGCGGCACCACGGGCTCCCACCCCAGCCGCTGGCGCGCCAGCGTGATGTCAGGCCGGCGCTGGGCCGGGTCGTCGGCCAGCGCGGGGCGGAACACCAGCCGGCTCTTGCTGCCCGTGAGCGCGACGACCTGCTCGGCCAGGTCCTTGATCGTGAACTCCCCTTGGTTCCCGATGTTCACGGGTCCCACGAAGTCGTCGGGCCCGTTCATCATGCGGATGATGACCTCGATCAGGTCGTCCACGTAGCAGAACGAGCGCGTCTGCGCGCCGTCGCCGTAGATCGTGATGTCCTGGTTGAGCAGGGCCTGGCGGATGAAGTTGGAGACGACGCGTCCGTCGAAGGGGTGCA
>JBKBIC010000550.1:0-532 GCA_046299435.1 Saprospiraceae bacterium | reverse complement strand
AGCCTCTAAGGCAGCGGTTTTCAAAAATTGGCCATTGGCTGGATAAAGCGCACAGGCGTACATAAAATCCTGCCAAACGAGTATGCCCCGTGCGTCGCAAAGTTGGTAAAAGGTGTCGTCCTCGTAAATGCCGCCGCCCCAAACCCGGAGCATGTTCATGTTCGCCGCTACCACATCGTCGAGCAGTTGTTTGGTACGGGTGAGGTTCACGCGGTCTTGGAAAATATCCTGCGGGATGTAGTTGGCACCTTTGGCGAAAATAGGCTTGCCGTTGATACGAAAAAAGAAAGTCTCGCCTTTGGTATCTTTTTCAGTCACCAGTTCAACGGTGCGTATGCCTAACCGCACGTCATGTTTGTCCACAATAACGCCGCCCCTTTTGATTTCGATGGTAAAATCGTACAGATGAGGATCGCCATAGCCGTGAGGCCACCAAAGTTGCGGTTTTTCCACATCATAAGTCACTGAATCGGAATGTACGCCTGGGTAAAAGGTACGGTCTTCCAACGACTTCCGCTTGCCCTCTTTGAAA
>JBKBIC010000549.1:0-534 GCA_046299435.1 Saprospiraceae bacterium | reverse complement strand
ATGCGGGTGAAAAGCCCGCACGCCGAAAGCCCAAGGTTTCCTTGCGCAACGTTAATCGACGCAGGGTGAGTCGGCCCCTAAGGCGAGGCTGAAAAGCGTAGTCGATGGGAAGCTGGTTAATATTCCAGCACCTCGCGTAAGTGCGATGGAGGGACGGAGAAGGTTAGGCAGGCCGGGCGTTGGTTGTCCCGGTGAGAGGACTGAGGTGGTGCCCTTAGGCAAATCCGGGGGCGCAACATTGAGGTCAAGGACGAGTCCTATAGGACAGAGCTGCTGATATCACGCTTCCAGGAAAAGCTCCTAAGCTTCAGCTTACGCAGACCGTACCGTAAACCGACACAGGTGGGCAGGATGAGAATTCTCAGGCGCTTGAGAGAACTCGGGTGAAGGAACTAGGCAAAATGGCACCGTAACTTCGGGAGAAGGTGCGCCAACCATGGTTCATAGCTGAGGTTGGCCGAAGAAACCAGGCCGCTGCGACTGTTTAATAAAAACACAGCACTCTGCAAACACGAAAGTGGACGTATAGGGTGT
>JBKBIC010000548.1:0-537 GCA_046299435.1 Saprospiraceae bacterium | reverse complement strand
CGCCGCCATCAACGTAAATCCCACATCCACAACGACTTACACGGTCACGGTAACGAACGGCGTGAATTGCACAGCCACCGCGACGGCCACCGTCACCGTCAACCAGTTGCCCACGCCAGCCATTTCTGGCAACACGACGATTTGCAACGGCCAAAGCACGACGTTGACCGCCAGCGGCGGCGGCACTTATCAGTGGAGCACGGGCCAGACATCAGCTGCCATAAACGTAAACCCCACATCCACAACGACTTATACGGTCACGGTGACGAGCGCGGCGGGCTGTTCAAATGCCACTTCCACGACGGTCACGGTCAATCCTTTGCCGAACGCGGCCATCACAGGCGACCTCGACATTTGCGTCGGCCAAAGCACGACTTTGACGGCGAGCGGCGGCGGCACTTATGCTTGGAACACCGGTGCGACAACCGCTGCTATCAACGTAAATCCCACATCCACAACGACTTATACAGTTACGGTGACGAGCGGCGCAGGTTGCACCCGCACCGCCAATGCGACAGTCGTGGTCAACCCACTACC
>JBKBIC010000547.1:266-540 GCA_046299435.1 Saprospiraceae bacterium | reverse complement strand
CCGTGTAGAAGTTCGCCTCCGTCAAGCCGTAGTGAATCAGCAAGGCACCCGAGTGCGCATCTACATTGGGCCAGGGGTTTTTCACTTTGCCCAGGCTTTGCAGAATCGGCGGCACCACTTCAAATACATCCCATACGATCTGCACCATATCGCTGCCTTTAATATATTGCTCAGCAAAGGTTTTCTGCGCGGTAAAACGCGGATCGGGTTGGCGCAGCACCGCGTGTCCATAGCCCGGCACCACCTGACCAGCCGCCAGTGTCTCCTTCACATA
>JBKBIC010000547.1:0-256 GCA_046299435.1 Saprospiraceae bacterium | reverse complement strand
GCACCACCTCCTGATTGGCTAAGCCATGCAACGGACCCGCCAGCGCATTGATACCCGCAGCAAATGACAGGTACGGATCACTCAGGGTCGAGCCCACCAGGTGTACCGTGTGCGCCGAGGCGTTACCCCCTTCGTGGTCGGCGTGGATGGTGAGGTACAAACGCATCAGATTTTTGAAATCGGTATTTTCAAAACCGAGCAGGTGTGCGAAATTGCCCGCCCAGTCTTCATTGGCGTCGGCGGCAATGTGGTGATT
>JBKBIC010000546.1:0-543 GCA_046299435.1 Saprospiraceae bacterium | reverse complement strand
TTCCTTTGAGTTTTAACCTTGCGGCCGTACTCCCCAGGCGGTCAACTTCACGCGTTAGCTACGGTACTAAATGGTTTTACCCACCCAACAACCAGTTGACATCGTTTAGGGCGTGGACTACCAGGGTATCTAATCCTGTTTGCTACCCACGCTTTCGTGCATGAGCGTCAGTACAGGCCCAGGGGATTGCCTTCGCCATCGGTGTTCCTCCACATCTCTACGCATTTCACTGCTACACGTGGAATTCCACCCCCCTCTGCCGTACTCTAGCCGTGCAGTCACAAGCGCAGTTCCCAGGTTAAGCCCGGGGATTTCACACCTGTCTTACAAGACCGCCTGCGCACGCTTTACGCCCAGTAATTCCGATTAACGCTTGCACCCTACGTATTACCGCGGCTGCTGGCACGTAGTTAGCCGGTGCTTATTCTTACGGTACCGTCATGAGCCCCCAGTATTAGTGGAAGCCTTTTCGCTCCGTACAAAAGCAGTTTACAACCCGAAGGCCTTCATCCTGCACGCGGCATTGCTGGATCAGGCTTGCGC
>JBKBIC010000545.1:0-544 GCA_046299435.1 Saprospiraceae bacterium | reverse complement strand
CCCTACGCCAACGGCCCCCTGCACATCGGCCACATCGCCGGGGCCTACCTGCCGGCCGACATCTACGTGCGGAGCCTGCGCCAGCGCGGCAAGGAGGTGCTCTTCGTCTGCGGCAGCGACGAGCACGGGGCCGCCATCACCATGCGCGCCATGAAAGAGGGCACCACGCCCCGCGCCATCGTGGACAAGTACCACGCGCTGATGGAGCGCGCCTTCGCGGACCTCGGCATCCGCTTCGACATCTACCACCGCACCAGCAGCCCCCTGCACCAAGAGACCTCGCAAAGCTTCTTCTTGGAGCTGGTCGCGAACGGCGCCTTCAGCGTGCAGGAGGAGCAGCAGTACTTCGATGAGGAGGCGAAGCAGTTCCTCGCCGACCGCTACATCATGGGCACCTGCCCGAAGTGCGGCAACCCCGACGCCTACGGCGACCAATGCGAGAAGTGCGGCAGCGCGCTCAGCCCCAAGGACCTGATCGACCCGCGCAGCACCCTCAGCGGCTCGAAGCCCGTTTTGCGGCCCACGCGGCACTGGTACCTGAGGA
>JBKBIC010000544.1:0-545 GCA_046299435.1 Saprospiraceae bacterium | reverse complement strand
AAGAGCCCGGACAACACCGTTGAAGTGGCCCGCGCGCTGGGCATCAAGCATGTGGTGCAGCACCAAGTGAACAAGGGCTACGGCGGCAATCAGAAGACCTGCTACGACACGGCCAAGAGGCTCGGTGCGGATATCGTGGTGATGCTCCACCCCGACTACCAGTACACGCCGAAGCTCCTCACGAGCATGATCGCGCTGATCGGCAACGGTGTCTATCCGGTGGTCTTCGGCTCGCGCATCCTGGGCAAGGGCGCCCTGAAGGGCGGCATGCCCCTCTACAAGTACATCGCCAACCGCGGGCTCACCTTCATCCAGAACCTGCTTTGCGGGGAGAAGCTCAGCGAGTACCACACGGGCTACCGGGCCTTCCACCGCAAAGTGCTCGATGCATGCCCCTACCACAATTGCTCGGACGACTTCGTGTTCGACAACGAGATGATCGCTCAGATCTTCTGGCACGGATTCGAGGTGGCCGAGATCACCTGCCCCACGAAGTACTTCGATGAGGCCAGCAGCATCAACTTCAGCCGCAGCGTAACCTATGG
>JBKBIC010000543.1:0-545 GCA_046299435.1 Saprospiraceae bacterium | reverse complement strand
TACCGGGTTGTTTCTGCGAGTTCGCTTGTGGTGGTGACTGTCTGGTGGCGGCGTTGACGTGAGGGTGTGTGTGTTGTTTGAGAATTGCACAGTGGACGCGAGCATCTTTGTTGTAAGTAATGAAGAGCGTACGGTGGATGCCTTGGCACCAGGAGCCGATGAAGGACGTAGGAGGCTGCGATAAGCCTCGGGGAGCTGTCAACCGAGCTGTGATCCGAGGATGTCCGAATGGGGAAACCCAGCACGAGTGATGTCGTGTTACCTGCACCTGAATATATAGGGTGTGTGGAGGGAACGTGGGGAAGTGAAACATCTCAGTACCCACAGGAAGAGAAAACAATAGTGATTCCGTGAGTAGTGGCGAGCGAAAGCGGATGAGGCCAAACTTTGTGCGTGTGATACCCGGCAGGGGTTGCGTATGGAGGGTTGTGGGGTTTGCATTGTCGATTCTGCCGGATCGGCCGACAGTGAGAAATTGTGGTGTTAGTCGAAGTGGTCTGGAACGGCCTGTCGTAGAGGGTGAGAGTCCCGTAGACGAAAACATT
>JBKBIC010000542.1:0-547 GCA_046299435.1 Saprospiraceae bacterium | reverse complement strand
CTCGAAAAAGGTCTCAATCCTGCCTTAGCCGGAGACTGGTTTAGAAGGGAACATCGCAACAAAGGCAAGACCCGCATGGACGTCTCAATCCTGCCTTAGCCGGAGACTGGTTTAGAAGTTTTTGGTCTGCCGCGTATAGAGATAAGTCCATTGGTCTCAATCCTGCCTTAGCCGGAGACTGGTTTAGAAGAAATGGATACGGGCTGGTCGAAGGAAGAGGTCAAGTCTCAATCCTGCCTTAGCCGGAGACTGGTTTAGAAGAAACTGGTGTAGTGGATTACGATTATGTGGACTTTGTCTCAATCCTGCCTTAGCCGGAGACTGGTTTAGAAGAAGAAAATCAGTTACGGCCAGAGTAGCACCGACATGTCTCAATCCTGCCTTAGCCGGAGACTGGTTTAGAAGCTTCGACGGTTTTCTTGAACAGATTGCGGACGCAAGTCTCAATCCTGCCTTAGCCGGAGACTGGTTTAGAAGAAGAGTCATTGCTTGCATCTTAAAGCGGAATTTTTGTCTCAATCCTGCCTTAGCCGGAGACTGGTTTAGA
>JBKBIC010000541.1:0-548 GCA_046299435.1 Saprospiraceae bacterium | reverse complement strand
ATGCAGTTTTCCCAGGCAGATGACTGACGACAGGCTGACATTTCGCAATTTGAACCGTGACCTCACTGCCACCGTGCCCCATATGGGCGGGGTACTTCCGTTGCGCCACGTCGTTTTCACAAACTGCTTTCAGATCAGGGAGAAGATCAAATGTTGAGAACCCTCGCCATCGCCACTGCCGCCCTGGGGGCCGTCGCCTGCACCAGCATGGGCACCACGGCTCTTGCCAGCGAACCTGCTGCGCCAACCGCTGCGCAGACCGCCGCCATCACCTACACCCTGCCCGATCTGCCTTATGCCTATGACGCGCTGGAAGGCGCCATTGATGCAAAGACGATGGAAATCCATCACGGCAAGCACCACGCCGCCTATGTGAACAACCTGAATGCGGCGCTGGCATCCGAGCCTGCCCTGGCGGCTGAGCCGCCGGAAATGCTGATGGCAAAAATCTCGACGCTCTCCCCGGCCATCCGCAACAATGGCGGCGGCCACTATAATCACAGCCTGTTCTGGAAGCTGATGGCGCCTGCCGGCCAGGGCGGCACGCC
>JBKBIC010000540.1:0-551 GCA_046299435.1 Saprospiraceae bacterium | reverse complement strand
ACCTTATGTAGAATCCCCCAAAGAAACTCCCGATGCTGGCATCATCGGATTTTGCGACTATGGGCGGTATTCTACAGGCTATGCCGCCCTTTGGAATACCATCGGGTTCATGCCCGAAACGCACATGCTCAAGCCGTTCAAAGACCGATTGTGGAGCACCTACCATTTCATGGACGCGGTGGTGCAGTTTATGGCCAGCCACGCCTCAGCAATCCGCGACGCGCGTGCCATGGCCTGGGAAAACACACGCAGCAAGCAACAATTCGTGTTGGACTATGCAATGGACCCAAAGCGGCACGACAAGATCACTTTCAAAGGATACGAGGCTAAATACAAGCCTTCCGAGGTTAGCGGGCTACCAAGGTTATGGTATGATCGCAGTGCGCCCTACACTAAAGAACTTCCTTACTACAACCACTTCGTTCCTTTGCTAAAGGTTGAAAAACCAGCTGCGTACATCGTACCTCAAGCCTGGGAACACGTAATCGAACGTTTGAAAATCAACAAGGTGGCCATGCGTCCACTCAGGGAGGATATGGAAGTGGAAACAG
>JBKBIC010000538.1:0-555 GCA_046299435.1 Saprospiraceae bacterium | reverse complement strand
CTTGGCAAAACCAATTTTACCAAATCAAAAAACAACACTTTCACTAGATTTTGATGGTCAAGTACCGTTGCAAATTCGTCGTTCTGGAAGATTGTCTGAAGAAGGAGTCGCGCTGTCCATGACACAATGGTATCCAAAATTATGTGAATATGATTTTGAAGGGTGGCATGCCAATCCTTACATCGCGAGAGAATTTCATGGTGTTTGGGGCAATTTTGACGTGAAAATCACGATTGACAAAGCGTATACCATTGGGGGTACAGGCTACTTACAAAACAAAAACGAAATCGGTCACGGCTATCAAGATGCTGGGGTGAAAGTAGTTTATCCTAAGAAAACCAAGACTTTAACGTGGCATTTTTATGCACCTAATGTGCATGATTTTGCTTGGGGAGCGGATAACGAATTCATTCACGACATGATTTTAGGACCCAACAATGTGGAATTGCATTTCTTGTATAAAAACAAGAAAGAAAATTTAGAAAATTGGAAAAAATTACAACCTAAAACGGCTGAATTGTTAGCCTTTTTTAATGAAAATGTTGGTCAATACCC
>JBKBIC010000537.1:0-560 GCA_046299435.1 Saprospiraceae bacterium | reverse complement strand
GTGCTGGCGGGCGTGCCCGCCGACGAAAACGTGAACTGCCAGAGCATCCCGCCCGCGGCGACGGTCTTGGCGACGGACAACTGCGACGCGAGCGTGCAGGTGGTCTTTTCGGAAAACATCACGCCGGGCGCGTGCGCCGACGATTATTTGGTGGTGCGTGTTTGGACGGCGACGGACGCTTGCGGCAACGCAGCGACGGCCTCGCAAACGATCACGGTCACGGACGACGAGGCCCCAATTTTGGCCGGGATTCCCGCCGACGTGGCGGGCGATTGCGACCAGATCCCGGTCGTGCCGCCAGCCGGGAGCGTGACGGCGACGGACAACTGCGATGTGGATGTGAACATCGTTTTCAACGAAACGGAGGTGGCGGGGGCCTGCCTCGGCAGCAAAGTCGTCACCCGGACGTGGGTTGCGACGGACAACTGCGGCAACCAAACGGTTGAAAGTCAGGTGATTAGCGTGGGCGACGCGCAGCCGCCGGTGCTGGCGGGCGTGCCCGCCGACGAAAACGTGAACTGCCAGAGCATCCCGCCCGCGGCGACGGTCTTGGCGACGGA
>JBKBIC010000536.1:0-562 GCA_046299435.1 Saprospiraceae bacterium | reverse complement strand
CATTGGTGCGATTGCGAGAGCGGGCCAAAGCCTCTCACACATGGAACACGGCATGTTTCAATTCCACATTGGTGCGATTGCGAGCGAAAAATGGCCTGTCTTTCTGGGAGCATGACTTTCGTTTCAATTCCACATTGGTGCGATTGCGAGTCGTTCTGGAACATGGTGGCAGACATTCCCGACCGGGGTTTCAATTCCACATTGGTGCGATTGCGAGCCGTTCACGGGCACATTTGTCGCGTTCCCGGCAGAAAGTTTCAATTCCACATTGGTGCGATTGCGAGCCAAAGAATGTTGCATTTGGCACATCTGTGGTCAAGTTTCAATTCCACATTGGTGCGATTGCGAGTCGCCGTCAACCATCACGTCCAAAATGCTTGCCACAAGTTTCAATTCCACATTGGTGCGATTGCGAGCCAACGAAATCCCGCAGTTCCACAAGTCGAACCTGCGTTTCAATTCCACATTGGTGCGATTGCGAGCCGGTGGTTTCCTTTCTCTCAGTTTTCATCAGGTGGGTTTCAATTCCACATTGGTGCGATTGCGAGTGCCCGCGCTGGGC
>JBKBIC010000535.1:0-564 GCA_046299435.1 Saprospiraceae bacterium | reverse complement strand
GGCCTTGAGCATGGTGTTCACGCGGTCCCACACCTTGTCGTAGTAGGCGTCGGGCAGGGTCAGGAAGTCCACACCCCGGCTGCGGAGCGCGGCGATCGAGTGCAGTTCGTCGTCGGTCCGCAGCGCCAGGTGCTGCACGCCGGGCGTGTTGCAGTGCCAGTCGAGGTACTCCTGCACCTGGCTCTTCTTCTTGCCCGCGGCCGGCTCGTTGATCGGCATCTTGATCAGGTTGTTGCCGCTGGCCATGACCTTGGACATCAGCGCGGAGTACTCGGTCGAGATGTCCTTGTCGTCGAAGTGCTTGAACATCGTGAACTCGAGGACGTTCTCGTAGAACGCGACCCAGTGGTTCATCTTGCCGAGTTCGACGTTGCCGACGAGGTGGTCGACGTACTTCAGACCGCACGGGTGCTTGCGGTTGTGCTCGTTGATCGACAGGATCGAGGAGCCGACGCCCGACTGCGGGGCACAGCCGACGGCGCCGTCGCCGATCGCCATCGAGCAGGCGTCCGCGCCTGCGCCGTCCTGCGCACCGTCGATACGCTTGTACCGCGGCGCGAACAC
>JBKBIC010000534.1:0-564 GCA_046299435.1 Saprospiraceae bacterium | reverse complement strand
ATGTTAAAATCCGCGCTTTCATTCACCATCAATATCGACATTATCCCCAAACGAATTCGGTGATCAAAGGCTTTGTTGATATTTTGGATGATGTTGAGCATGTTTTGAGTTTGGAGTTTTGAGTTTTGAGTTTTGAGTTTGGAGTTTTGAGTTTTGAGTTTTGAGTTTTGAGTTTTGAGTTTTGAGTTTGGAGTTTGGAGTTTCAGGTTTAAAAGTTGTTGAAAATGGTAACAACCATTTTGGATTCGTATAGTTGAGAAGGGGCAACTACAATTTCATTTAATGGAATATTATTTCCATACCTTTCTGTCATAATATTTTTTACCACAGGATTTTTCAAATTAAAATCTTTCAGTTTTTTGGTTTTACATAGTTCGATGTGAGCACCATATTTATATATTTTCCAAACCAATTCGGAACAATAGATTTTAGCATCGCTCCATTCAAAATACAAATCATAATCTTTGTTGCGCATTGTCATTCCGTATGATTTCATTTTTTCTAAAACCTTTTTGGTTAAAATTGTATCTGCACTTTTTAATCTTTTTACAACATATTTACCTT
>JBKBIC010000533.1:0-567 GCA_046299435.1 Saprospiraceae bacterium | reverse complement strand
GGAGTCTGGCCCGTATCTCAGTGCCAGTGTGGGGGATCAACCTCTCAGTTCCCCTAATGATCATCGCCTTGGTGGGCCGTTACCCCGCCAACTAGCTAATCATGCGCATGCTCATCCTCAACCACCTCAGTTTTTATCCAAATCCGATGCCGAACCCAGATAGTATGCAGTGTTAATTCCCCTTTCGGGGAGCTATCCTCCTGTTGAGGGCAGATTGCATACGTGTTACGCACCCGTACGACGGTGTCCTTGCGAACCCCTCGCCTTGCATGTATTAGGCCTGCCGCTAGCGTTCATCCTGAGCCAGGATCAAACTCTCCATCGTAAATTTCTATTCTATCGACTTACGTCGCTTATTTCTACTGTTACACGCTTTGTCGTTTATTCTTTCTCACCATTCTGTCAATGAACTCCCGTCTAGCTCGTCGCTAAACTTTGCGCTTCTCTCAAAGCCCCTAAACCTCTTTTTTCTCTCCCCTTTCTTTCGGGGTTGCAAAGGTCTACTTTTTTATTTTAATCTCCAAATTATTTTTTGCTTTTTTTTGTTTTACAAAATTTTCTTCGGAA
>JBKBIC010000532.1:0-568 GCA_046299435.1 Saprospiraceae bacterium | reverse complement strand
CACGACTACGACGGCGACGGCGACCTTGACTTGTTCATCGGCGCGCGCGTGACACCTAAAAAGTGGCCGTTAATCCCGCGCAGCACCGTTTTACAAAACAACAAAGGCAAATTCACCGACGTGACGGCGCAAGTAGCCGGCGATTTCGAGCGCTGCGGCATGGTCACCGACCTGGCCTGGGCCGACCTCGACGGCGACGGTCAAAAAGAACTGGTCGTGGTGGGCGAGTGGATGCCAGTCAGCGTTTTTAAACTCCAAAACAATAAACTGACTGACGTGACCAAACAATTCGGGTTCGACCAATCAAATGGCTTGTGGAACCGGCTGTGCTTGGCTGACCTCGACGGCGACGGAGATCTGGACCTGGTGACGGGCAACTTAGGCCTCAATACCCGCTTCACGGCCCGCCCCGACGCGCCCTTCCAATGCTACGCTAAAGATTTCGACAACAACGGCACGCTCGACCCCATCGTGGCTTTTTCTGAAGGCGGAAAAATGTACCCACTGATGCAAAAAGAGGTGTTGGTGAAACAAAGGCCAGTGCTTAAAAAGAAATTCCTGTACACCC
>JBKBIC010000531.1:0-568 GCA_046299435.1 Saprospiraceae bacterium | reverse complement strand
CTCCGCCACCGTCACGGTCAGCAACAACCCGCCGACGGTGGACATCATGCCCGGCGATGTGGCGGTTTGCCCCGGCTCTGGCATCATGCTCATGGCACAAGCGAGCGGCGGCACGCCGGGCTACACATTTGCATGGTCGCCTGCTGCCGGGCTTTTCACCACCGTAGGCCCGATGACCCTCGCAAGTCCCACAGTTACAACGACTTACATCGTGACGGTGACAGACGCGGCAGGCTGCACGGCCACCGACCAAGTGACCATCACCGTGAAAACCCCGCCGACGGCCTACATTTCGTTCAACGACATTGACATCTGCGTCGGGCAAAGTTCGACTCTCACCGCAAACGGCGGCGGCACTTACCTGTGGAGCACAGGCGCGACAACTACTTCGATTACCGTAAGCCCAACAACCACAACGACTTACACGGTCACGGTGACGAGCGGCGATGGTTGCAACCTGACCGCTACTGCCAACGTCACGGTTACGGTGAACCCATTGCCGAACGCTGCTATTTCCGGTTACTTAAATATTTGCATCGGCGAAACAACGACCCTGACTGCCAGCGGC
>JBKBIC010000529.1:0-573 GCA_046299435.1 Saprospiraceae bacterium | reverse complement strand
CCTTTACTTGTTCCGATTTAGGGTCTATCCCGGCCCTTTGGAGCGATTTCTCCGCTATCGCCTCCCATTTTGCCTCCACTGCTCGCTGGATGGCCTCGCCTTTGGCTTTCAGCTCGCTCTTATCGGTGCTTACTTTAGCAATAAATCGGTTGGGTAAGGAAGCCTCATCCGCATTGCCTGCCGCACTCGGAAAAATGATTTTCCCATTCGGGAATTCTTTTTCAAAAGTGCGCATGCCTTCGGCTACCAGAGCGCTTAGAATCTGGCTACCCGCATACAAATCGCGCGTCTTGCGCGCTTGCGCGATGAAGCCCTGGACGGGGCCGAGGGTGAAGAGGAAGAGGTGGGTCATTTTTTCAGCCATTGATTAAAGTTTTAAAAGGTACTTTCCTTTAAAGTTTTTTGCTTTGTAAATACCATCGATTAAGAGGTTTTTAGATTCCTCCCAGTTTGATTTATGTGATTCTGAGTATTCAGGGTGTCCAAATAGAAAATCGTAAGGCATTAACGTAATTAGTCCTTTTATGCCATTTTGGGATTTGATGGCACTCATTAGATATATTTTAGCGTGGC
>JBKBIC010000528.1:0-578 GCA_046299435.1 Saprospiraceae bacterium | reverse complement strand
GCTGAGGTCGCCCGCGATGGCAGCGTTTGGCAACGGATTGACCGTAACTGTGGCTGTGGCCGTTTTTGTGCAACCTGCCGCGCTCGTGACCGTTACGGTGTAAGTCGTTGTAACTGTGGGGCTTACGTTGATGAAAGATGCCGTCGAACCCGTGTTCCAATTGTATGCGCCGCCGCCGGAGGTCGTCAAAGTCGTGCTTTCGCCAGCACAAATGTCAAGGTCGCCTGTGATGTTCGCATTGGGCAACGGATTGACGATGACCGTGACCGATGCGGTTTGGGTGCAGCCCGCTGCGCTCGTCACCGTGACCGTGTAAGTCGTTGTGGCAGAGGGATTTACGGTAATCCAATATTCAATTGAGCCGTTGCTCCACGAATAGGTGCCGCCGCCGGTGGCAGTCAGCGTCGTCGGTTCGCCCGCGCAAATTTCGAGGTCGCCCGTGATGGCGGCGTTCGGGCGGGGATTGACCACGACGGTGGCCGAGGCAGTTTTCGTGCAACCGCCCGCGCCTGTCACCGTCACCGTATAAGTCGTTGTGGATGTGGGGTTTACGTTGATAGCGGCCGTCGTCGCGCCCG
>JBKBIC010000527.1:0-581 GCA_046299435.1 Saprospiraceae bacterium | reverse complement strand
CTGCGGTCGTCGCGCCGGTGTTCCATGCGTAATTTCCGCCGCCGCTCGCCGTCAATGTCGTGCTTTGGCCGTTGCAAATCGTCGTGTTGCCCGTGATGGCCGCGTTCGGCTGCGGATTGACCGTGACTGTCGTGGTCGCGGTGGCCGTGCAGTTGGCGGCGTTGGTGACGGTGACGGTATAAGTCGTTGTCGTTGTGGGGCTTACGTTGATGGCAGCCGTCGTCGCGCCGGTGTTCCAGAGGTAGGCATTGCCGCCTGTGGCTGTCAGCGTGGTGCTGCCGCCCGCGCAAATCGTGGTATTTCCAGAAATGGAGGCGGCTGGCGGGAAGCTGACGTTGACCGTCGCTGCCGCAGTCGCCGAGCAACCTGCCGCAGAAGTGACTGTAACTGTGTAAGTTGTGTTGGCCGCTGGGCTGACGTTGATGCTCGTGGTCGTTGCGCCCGTGCTCCACAGGTAAGTGCCGCCGCCGCTGGCAGTCAGGGTCGTGGTTACGCCGATGCAAATATGTAAGTCACCGGAAAAAACAGCGTTCGGCAAAGGGTTCAACGTAGACGTGACGGGGGCAGGAGCGGTCAGGATG
>JBKBIC010000526.1:0-583 GCA_046299435.1 Saprospiraceae bacterium | reverse complement strand
CCAGCCAGGCCGTTATGATGTTTTGATGACTGCGCCGGACACCGCCGCCACCGAATCGACCGCGCTGCTCGCGCTGGATGTGGGCAACACCCGCCTCAAATGGGCGCTGTACGAGGCACCATGCCCCGGGGCGCGGCTGCTCGCGCACGGCGTGCAGTTTCTGGAAAACATCGAAACCCTGGCCGAGGGCGACTGGCGCCCGCTGCGTGCGCCGCGCTGGGTGCTGGGCAGCATCGTCGCCGGCGCCGGGGTGCGCCACCGGGTGGAGGAGCAACTCGAGTTGTGGGACGCGCCGGTGCAATGGGTGGTGCCTGGCAACGCCGAAGCGGGGTTGATCAATGGCTACGACCACCCGGCCCGCCTGGGCCCCGACCGCTGGGTGGCCATGATCGGGGCGCGCCAGCGCCTGCTGGCCCGTGGCGAACTGCGGCCTTGCGTGGTAGTGATGGTGGGCACGGCCGTCACGGTCGAGGCGATCGACGCCGAGGGCCGCTTTCTGGGCGGCATCATCCTGCCGGGCCACGGCATCATGCTGCGGGCGCTGGAGTCTGGCACGGCCGGCCTGCATGTGCCCACCGGCGAA
>JBKBIC010000525.1:0-585 GCA_046299435.1 Saprospiraceae bacterium | reverse complement strand
CTAATATCTTGTCCCAGCTACGGTGGAAGTCTCAATCCTGCCTTAGCCGGAGACTGGTTTAGAAGACGGCAAGGCAGCAGAAACAAAACCTGCCAATTGGTCTCAATCCTGCCTTAGCCGGAGACTGGTTTAGAAGATTCGGGTTGAAAGTCCTCTGAAATTTGTCACACATTTGTCTCAATCCTGCCTTAGCCGGAGACTGGTTTAGAAGATGAAAAAGAATTTGTTTCTGCTTTTGGCACGTTGTCTCAATCCTGCCTTAGCCGGAGACTGGTTTAGAAGACTTTTCAAAAAAGGGGAAACGGTCACCAGAACGAAGTCTCAATCCTGCCTTAGCCGGAGACTGGTTTAGAAGAGATGTCCCTTTTCGACAATGACTTTCTCGTAATCGTCTCAATCCTGCCTTAGCCGGAGACTGGTTTAGAAGAGATGTTGAAGTCCTTGGTTCGAATCCAAGAGGAGTGTCTCAATCCTGCCTTAGCCGGAGACTGGTTTAGAAGGAAAATAACTAATATCTTGTCCCAGCTACGGTGGAAGTCTCAATCCTGCCTTAGCCGGAGACTGGTTTAGAAGACGGCAAGGCAG
>JBKBIC010000524.1:0-593 GCA_046299435.1 Saprospiraceae bacterium | reverse complement strand
AGGCCGACGACCTCGAGGAGATCGCCCGCAAGAACCTCGACACCTACGCCCCCGAACTCAACGTCCAGATCGTCGAGAGCAAGGAGGGCGGCAAGGCCGCGCTCGTCAACGAGCAGGACGGCTACGACGCCGCCCGCCTCCTCCTCTCCCGCCTCCACGCCAAACTCGCCCCCGAACTCGGCGGCGACTTCTACGTCGCCACCCCGGCACGCGACATGTTCATCGCCATGACCCCGCGCCCCGAGCCGTTCATCGAACGCCTCCGCGGCCGCGTCGCCGAGGACTTCCGCCGCCTCCCCTACCCCATCACCAAGGACCTCTTCTTCGTCACCCGCGACGGCGTCGCCGGCACCGAGGGCAACCAGGCCGAGGCCGCCTGACCGCCGACTACCCTGCGTCGATGATCCTCCTCATCGACAACTACGACTCCTTCACCTACAACCTCGTCCAGCGACTGGGCGAGGTCCGCCTCGCCTCCGGCCTCGACCCCCTCCCCATCGAGGTCGCCCGCAACGACCGCATCACCCCCGACCGCGCCGAGTCCCTCCGCCCCTCGCACATCATCATCTCCCCGGGCCCCTGCACGCCGCGCG
>JBKBIC010000523.1:359-595 GCA_046299435.1 Saprospiraceae bacterium | reverse complement strand
CCAAAGATGGCCGAACCGACGCGCACATGGGTGGCGCCGAAGGAGACGGCAATCCCGAAGTCGGACGACATCCCCATGGAAAGCTGCGTCAACCCATTGCGGCGGGCGATTTTTTCCAGCAGCGCGAAATGCGGGCCGGGCGCCTCATTGACGGGCGGGATACACATCAGGCCAGTCACGTTGAGGCAGATCTCTTCCCGGCACAGGCGGATGAAGTCATCCGTCTCCTTCGGCGC
>JBKBIC010000523.1:0-349 GCA_046299435.1 Saprospiraceae bacterium | reverse complement strand
ACGTCGAAGGTAGCAACCGCCTCCCTCGCCTTGTTGGACTGCAGCGGACCAATGAGATGCAGTTCGATGCCGGGATAGTCCGTCCGCAGCTGCGGCCACTTGCCCATGGCTTCCTGCACCCGGTTTTCGCCGAAGATGCGCTGGCCTGCGTCCAGTACCGGGCGGATATCTTCCGCCTCGAAGGTCTTGGACACGGCCACCAGGCAGACGCTGCCTGCCTCCCGGCCATGCGCGGCCTCCGCCTCGCGGATACCGGAGAGCACATCGTTGAGCTGGGCGGCGGCGCTGTGAGCCATGTCATGATCCTGATCGCAAGGGAAACGGGCCGAAGAATGCCAATCCGGCCATG
>JBKBIC010000522.1:0-598 GCA_046299435.1 Saprospiraceae bacterium | reverse complement strand
AGAAATAGCTCGTACTCCCCGAAATGTTTTTAGGAACAGCGTCGGGAATTGTATGACGGAGGTAGAGCTACCGATAGGACTAGGGGGAGTCACATCCTACCAAATCCTGACGAACTCCGAATGCCGTCATATAGAACCGGCAGTGAGGGCTGGGGTGCTAAGGTCCCAGTCCGAGAGGGAAAGAACCCAGACCTTCCGCTAAGGTCCCCAAATTTAGGTTAAGTTGAACAAAGGTGGTCCAGTTGCAGAGACAGCCAGGAGGTTAGCTTGGAAGCAGCTATTCCTTTAAAGAGTGCGTAACAGCTCACTGGTCGAGCGACAGGGCGTCGATAATAATCGGGCATCAAACCTAATACCGAAGCGAAGGATTTGATCCGCCACGGCGGACAAGTGGTAGGGGAGCATTCCAATGACGGTGAAGGTATCCTGTAAGGGGTGCTGGAGTTTTTGGAAAAGCAAATGTAGGCATAAGTAACGATAAGGCGGGCGAGAAACCCGCCCACCGTAAGACCCAGGTTTCCTGATCAACGTTAATCGGATCAGGGTTAGTCGGGACCTAACGCGAACCCGAAAGGGGTAGTGGATGGACAATGGGTTA
>JBKBIC010000521.1:0-599 GCA_046299435.1 Saprospiraceae bacterium | reverse complement strand
CGAACCTGCGCCCTCAGCCGTGCCCGGCGCGGACCAGGTGGTCGTAGGAAGGGGTGCGCAGCGCGTAGGTGAAGCCTTCGCGCAGCGCCCAAGCGCCGTGCGCACCATCGGAGCGGATTGCCAGGAAGCCCACCTGCATGCCCTCCAGGTCGCGGTGCTTGCGTCGGATGCGCGCCACGGCCTCCTGGCAGGCCTCCTCGGGCGTGCGGCCTTGGCGCATGAGCTCCACCACGGTGTGGCTGCCCGCCACGCGGATCACCAGCTCGCCCACGCCGGTGGCGCAGGCGGCACCGGCCTCGCCGTCGACGAAGAGGCCCGCGCCGATGATGGGGCTGTCGCCGACCCGGCCATGCACCTTATAGGCGAGGCCGCTGGTGGTGCACGAGCCGGCCAGCCGCCCTTGCGCATCCATGGCCACCATGCCGATGGTGTCGTGGTTCTCGATGTTCGCCATGGGTTTGTACTGGCTGGTCTTCAGCCATTCCTGCCAGGCGGCCCGGACCTCGGGCAGGTCCACCTCGCGCCGCTCGAAGCCATTCTCCAGCGCCCACCGCTCCGCGCCGGCCCCCACGAGCATCACGTGCGGGGTCTTCTCCATC
>JBKBIC010000520.1:0-601 GCA_046299435.1 Saprospiraceae bacterium | reverse complement strand
GCCGGAGACTGGTTTAGAAGGCACGGCCTGTACTTGCGGGGTTGGTTCGGTTAGATGTCTCAATCCTGCCTTAGCCGGAGACTGGTTTAGAAGAAAAGCGAATTAGACCAAAGAAAATTGAAAATTTGTCTCAATCCTGCCTTAGCCGGAGACTGGTTTAGAAGAAAGATTGTTTAATTTAAAATTAGTTTTTTCTTGTCGTCTCAATCCTGCCTTAGCCGGAGACTGGTTTAGAAGAAGAGGAGAAAACATACCAGCAATTGTTAACATCTTGTCTCAATCCTGCCTTAGCCGGAGACTGGTTTAGAAGCACCCTTGTTAATCCAACCAACCGAATTGTTTTTCAGTCTCAATCCTGCCTTAGCCGGAGACTGGTTTAGAAGGAATAAGCTTGAAGCCTTGAAATCTTAAGGCGACGTCTCAATCCTGCCTTAGCCGGAGACTGGTTTAGAAGATAATGAATTTAGTGAAAAATCAAATTTAAGCTCGTCTCAATCCTGCCTTAGCCGGAGACTGGTTTAGAAGACATGTTAAAAGAAGCGGTACGAAGATTTGTTACATGTCTCAATCCTGCCTTAGCCGGAGACTGGTTTAGAAGATT
>JBKBIC010000519.1:370-602 GCA_046299435.1 Saprospiraceae bacterium | reverse complement strand
GAGAAGTGAAGAGAGGGCAGATGAACGGGATGTAGAAACACTCGTTGCATCGTGCTCCTCCGAACTTCAGAGGCTGGTACATTAAAAACTGAATAAGATGAAGGACATCTTCACACAAGTGATTCTTAGGTTAAGCTACTAAGGGCGCACGGGGGATGCCTAGGCGACAAGCGCCGAAGAAGGACGTGTAGCGCTGCGATAAGCTGCGGGGAACTGCGCTAAAGTGACGATC
>JBKBIC010000519.1:0-360 GCA_046299435.1 Saprospiraceae bacterium | reverse complement strand
CGGCTGGGGGAATGCCCAGTCAACGCATGGTGAACACATAGCCATGACGTGGGGAACTCGGGGAACTGAAACATCTAAGTACCCATAGGAGGAGAAAATATTCCGTAAGTAGTGGCGAGCGAAAGCGGAGGAGCCCAAACCGTTCTGGCTACGGCTGGGGCGGGGTTGAAGGACCGACAACAAGTGGAAGTTGGTAGTGGAACGGCATTGGAAAAGCCGACCGAAGAGGGTGAAAGTCCCGTACACGACACTGACGGAAGCGGGTCGGGATCCTGAGTACTGCGGGGCACGCTAACCCTGCAGGAAGCTGGGAGGCCCACCTCCCAAGGCTAAATACGCTTGACGACCGATAGAGGACAA
>JBKBIC010000518.1:0-603 GCA_046299435.1 Saprospiraceae bacterium | reverse complement strand
AAGCACGACTGTCGCGGTTAGTGTTGCGCCGACGGCCACGATTTCCGGCAATTCGAGCATTTGTGCGGGCAGTTCGACCACGTTGACGGCATCCGGCGGGACGAGTTATGTTTGGAACACTGGCGCGACGACCGCTGCCATCACCGTCAGCCCGACGACGAACACGACCTACACCGTGACGGCCACGAACGCCGCAGGCTGCACCGACACTGAAAACATCGCCGTCGCGGTGAGCAACTTGCCGACGGCCACGATTTCCGGGAATTTGAGCATTTGCGGAGGTGGCTCCACCACGTTGACGGCATCCGGCGGCACGAGTTATGTTTGGAATACTGGCGCGACGACCGCCGCCATCACCGTCAGCCCGACCGTGACGACGAGTTACACCGTCACCGTGACCAATTCGGGCGGCTGCACGGCCACCAAATCGGCAACAGTGACCATCGGGGGCGGGGTCATCGTGAAATTTTCGCCGACCAAGCCCACTTGTTTCGGCGGCACGAACGGCAAACTCAAAGCCACAGGCTCCGGCAGCACCGCGCCGTACACCTACGCTTGGAACACAGGCTCCACCGCGCAGCAACTGCTCAACATCCCAGCGGG
>JBKBIC010000517.1:0-603 GCA_046299435.1 Saprospiraceae bacterium | reverse complement strand
GCGAGGGAGGGCTCGGTGAGGCAGAACGCGTAGGCGCGGCCGCCTTCGCGCTCGAAGAGGGCGCAGCCGTGGCAGAGGGGGTTCTCGGCGGAGAACTCGTCGCGGAGGCCGTCGCAGTCGTTGTCGAGGCCGTCGCAGACCTCGGCCGCGTTCGGGTTCACGTTGCCACGGCTGTCGTCGCAGTCGCCGCCGACCCGCGCCGTGAAGTCGCCTTCCGGACCGCAAAGACAGCGCGGTTCGCCGGTGCCGACCGCGTCGCCGTCGGCGTCGAGATAGTAGTCCGAACAGCCCAGAGCGCCCTCGCCGTCGGTCTCGCCGTCGCAGTCGTTGTCGAGGTTATCGCAGCGCTCGGCCTCGGGCGGGGTGCCGGCACAGGTCGGGCCGGCGAGCCCCGAGCACACCGTCATGCCGGGGCAAACGCCGAGGCTGTTTTCGAGTAAACATCCCTCGGAGAAATGGCTCTCGTCGGTCTCGCCGTCGCAGTCGTCGTCGAGGCCATTGCAGAGGTCTTCCGCGGGGGTTCTGGCGTAGCAATCGGTCAGGCCGGCGGCCGTGCAGACCCGCGCCCCGTCGCAGCGGCCGAGCGTGTTCTCGGTCCAGCAG
>JBKBIC010000516.1:0-603 GCA_046299435.1 Saprospiraceae bacterium | reverse complement strand
ATTTCATAATTTATTTTCTTTCAGGGGTTGAAAAAGTAAAAAAGAGAGTTACCTTTGCAACCCAGTTCGGAAGGAACGGGAGGAAATTCAGAAAGTAACCACGAGAAAATCGGGAATTAGCGATTGATCGACAGCCCCTAAGAAAGCTTAGGGACAAGTTCTTTGAAATGATGTAAGAGAGAAAGAGAGCCTGAGGAATCAGGCAGGAGATTGTCGGATGGATTAGTCCTACCGACGATTAACAAATAATGATAAATTACAATGGAGAGTTTGATCCTGGCTCAGGATGAACGCTAGCGGCAGGCCTAATACATGCAAGTCGAGCGGCAAGTCGAGGAGTAATCTAAGACCTAGAGCGGCGCACGGGTGCGTAACGCGTATGCAACCTACCTCATACAGGGGGATAGCCCGGAGAAATCTGGATTAATACCCCATAGTACTGTGACAAGGCATTTTGTTATAGTTAAAGATTCATCGGTATGAGATGGGCATGCGTCTGATTAGCTAGTTGGCGGTGTAACGGACCACCAAGGCGACGATCAGTAGGGGTTCTGAGAGGAAGGTCCCCCACACTGGCACTGAGATACGGGCCAGACTCCTACG
>JBKBIC010000515.1:0-604 GCA_046299435.1 Saprospiraceae bacterium | reverse complement strand
CACCGCCGCCAATAAGGCTGCGATGAGCAACAAACGAGCTATCAGCTGTTTTTGCATGAACCGAAATTAGAGCGCTTTGAGCACTTCTTGTTCCAGGTTGTCGCGCGGGTTTACGGCCACTATTTTGCCGTCTTTGCCTATGAGGAAGGTCTTGGGTATGGCACGGACGCCGTAAACACCGGCAGGTTCGCAGTCCCAAAATTTGAGGTCGCTGACATGGTTGGCCCATTCGAGCTTGTCCTGTTTGATGGCTTCTATCCATTTTTCCTTGCCGTCAGGGCGGTCGAGCGACACGCTGAACACATCGAAACCGCGGTCTTTGTATTTTTTATAGATCTCCACGACGTGCGGGTTGGCCTTGCGACAAGGGCCGCACCAAGAGGCCCAAAAATCGAGCAGCACTACTTTTCCGCGCAACGAACTGAGCGAGCGCACTTTGCCTGTCGGGTCGGGGAGGCTGATTTCAGGAGCTTCCATGCCTACTTGTATGACCTCGCCACTGCTGCCAGATTGTTGTTGGGCCAATTGCGCTTCCAGCTTGCTGATCATAGAAGAGTAATCACTGGCATACTTGCTTCCGGGCATGGCCTGGGCCAATGCCTGG
>JBKBIC010000514.1:0-610 GCA_046299435.1 Saprospiraceae bacterium | reverse complement strand
AGATAGTAAGCGGTGCTCAACCCTATGATGCCACCGCCGATGATAGTAGATCGCATTTTAAGTTGATATTTTGAACAAATTTAGGCATTGATATCAAAAACCACCCCCGACAACTTTTGCCCAAACAAGGGCGTATTTTTTGATTTGGAACGGAAGTTTTGGGCCTCCGGTGTCCAAGTCATGTCGGGGTCGAATGCGGTCAATTCAGCTTTTTCGCCGACTGCTATATGAGGTATAGGTAAGCCCAATATCCGACGCGGTGCGGCACTGACTTTTTCGACCCATTGAGCGATACTCAAATGCTTGCGCAGGTAGGTGGCGTACAGACTGAATGCAGTTTCCAGGCTGGTCATGCCAAATTCGGCGTAGGGGAATTCCAAGTTTTTGGCTTCTTCGTGCCAAGGGGTATGGTTGGTACAAATCAAATCAATGGTACCGTCAGCCAAACCTTCGAGGAGAGCCATCCGGTCTGTTTCGGAGCGCAGGGGCGGCATGAGTTTCCAGTTGCTGTCAAAACTTTCCATCTGCTCATCGGTAAAGCACAGGTTGGCAATGGCGACCGAGCAACTCACCGATAAGCCCGATTTTTTGGCGGCACGTATCATGGTCA
>JBKBIC010000513.1:0-624 GCA_046299435.1 Saprospiraceae bacterium | reverse complement strand
GGAAGTCACCGAGACCACGCTGATGCGCGACGTGCAACGGACCGACCGCACGTTGCGTGCCCTGAAGTCCCTGGGCGTACGCATCGCCATCGACGACTTCGGTACCGGCTTCTCCAGCCTCAGCTATCTGGGCAACTACGGCTTCAACGTGTATGCCACCAACACCTCGCCCATTCCCATCATCCGCAACGAGGAACTCATCCTCCTGTGGGCAGAGGCGTATGCACAAAAAGGCGATGTTGGGCAGGCTTCCGCCGCGCTCAACCTCATCCGCAACCGGCACGGCCTCGGCAACACCACCGCCACCGACAAAGCAGGCTTGATTGACGAAATGCTGAAACAACGCCGCTATTCGCTCTATGGCGAAGGCCACCGCTGGGTGGACATGCGCCGCTACGGTCGCCTCGACCAGCTCCCCAAAGACCGCCCGGACGACGACGTGTGGGTACGCTTCCCGCGCCCGGTCAACGAATGAGCCGCGTTCAATCGCCTGATTTTCAGATGATTGAGTCGAAAAGCGGGTGTTTGCTCCGGCAAACACCCGCTTCGTTTTTACTCCCTGATTTGGCCTACTTTTGATGCCTCTAACAACTCACCACTGACAACTTACAACTCAGCGCAACC
>JBKBIC010000512.1:0-629 GCA_046299435.1 Saprospiraceae bacterium | reverse complement strand
CACGCCGTGGCCCCCGAGCGGTCGCGGATCTCCGCCCGGCCCGACGAGGTGATGAGCGTGCCCTTCGTGCCCGTAAAGACTTCCTCGACGCGGTTGTGGCACCCGTCGATCTGCCGGCAGTACGACTGCACCGTCACACCGCCCGGATGGTCGAAGTCCACGGCGAAGTGGTCGAAGGCGTGCCCGTAGTCGGCGTGGGTGCGGACCTGCCGGCCGCCCATGGCCGAGCAGGCCGTCGGGAGCGTGTCGAGCACCCAGTGGGCGGAGTCGATGTTGTGGACGTGCTGCTCGACGATGTGGTCGCCCGAGAGCCAGGCGAAGTAGAGCCAGTTGCGCAGTTGCCACTCCATGTCGGACCACTCGGGCCGGCGCTTGTGCATCCACAGGCTGCCCTGGTTCCAGTAGACGCGGGTGGCGAGCACGTCGCCGATCTGCCCGTCGCGAACACGCTGCACCGCTTCGAGGTAGCACCGCTCGTGCCGACGCTGCGTCCCCGTGACGACGGAGAGCTTCCTCTGCCGGGCTCTGGCGGCGGCGGCGAGGACGGTGCGCACCCCCGCCGGGTCCACCGCGACGGGCTTCTCAAAGAAGACGTGGCACCCCGCATCGATCGCGGCGGCGAAGTGCGC
>JBKBIC010000511.1:0-639 GCA_046299435.1 Saprospiraceae bacterium | reverse complement strand
AGCGCGGCTCGCGGGCGGGGTACCTGCAGCAGGACCCCCGGTTCGAGGCAGGCGAGACGCTGCGCTCCGCGGCCGAGGCGGCGTTCGCGACCCTTCACCGGCTGCACCGGGACCTGCACGCCGTCTACGACAAGATGGCCGTCGCGGGGGACGACCACGCTGAACTCGAACGCCTGATGAAGCGGCAGGCGGATCTTGACCGGCAGATCGAGGCCGCGGGCGGCTACGCCATCGACCACAAGATCGACGCGGTGCTGCACGGGCTCGGTTTCACCGACGCGCAGTTCGGGATCCCCGTCACGGGCCTCTCGGGTGGGCAGCGGGGCCGCCTGGCACTGGCAAGGTTGCTCCTGGAGGAGCCGGACGTCCTGCTGCTCGACGAGCCGACCAACCACCTGGACATCGACGGGTGCCTGTGGCTGGAGGCATTCCTGAAGAACGACTTCCGCGGCGCCGTCGTTCTGATCAGCCACGACCGCTACCTCCTCGACAACGTGGTGACCCGGATCATCGAGACCGAGCAGGGCCGGCTGATCGACTACCCGGGCAACTACGAGGACTTCCGCGAGATCCGGGCGATGCGCCGCCTGACCCAACTCCGCGCGTTCCAGAACGAGCAGGACCGCTTCAAGAAGGAAG
>JBKBIC010000510.1:0-652 GCA_046299435.1 Saprospiraceae bacterium | reverse complement strand
GGCCGGTGTCAGACCCTATACAGCATCTTTCGATTTAGCAGAGTCCTGTGTTTTTGATAAACAGTCGCCTGGGCCTCTTCACTGCGGCCAGCATTACTGCTGGCGTCTCTTCTTCCGAAGTTACGAGACTATTTTGCCTAGTTCCTTAGCCACGACTCACTCGAGCACCTTAGGATTCTCTCCTCGACTACCTGTGTCGGTTTTGGTACGGGCTGTATAAATCGCTTTTCTTGGAAGCGGGTCCTTAGGATTATCAGCGCATCCGAAGACTTGCTGTACTATCGTAACCTCGCAGTTACTTCAACGTACTATTCCGTCAGTACGCACCTAATTTCCAACTCCGTCACTTTATTATTATACAGGTACGGGAATATTAACCCGTTGTCCATCCACTACCCCTTTCGGGTTCGCGTTAGGCCCCGACTAACCCTCAGCTGATTAGCATGGCTGAGGAAACCTTAGTCTTTCGGTGAGGGGGTTTCTCGCCCCCTTTATCGTTACTTATGCCTACATTTTCTTTTCTATCCGCTCCACAATACCTCGCGATACTGCTTCGGCGCAAATAGAATGCTCCCCTACCAGATGTACTATTGTACAAATCCATAGCTTCGGTAATATGCTTATGCCCGATTATTATCCATGCTCGTCCGCT
>JBKBIC010000509.1:0-664 GCA_046299435.1 Saprospiraceae bacterium | reverse complement strand
CGTCGTTGGAGCAGTGGATAGTGCGGTTTCTGAGACTCTTCAAAGCTGGCTCGAAGAGCATCCAAAAGAAGCGAAAATCATTGTTGGAAAAGTAATTCTTGCTGCACAAGCGCGTCATGCTGCTCGGAAAGCGCGAGAAATGGTACAGCGTAAAAATGTACTCGGCGGGGGAGGACTTCCCGGGAAACTTGCCGATTGTGCCAATTCTGATCCTACAATTTGCGAACTGTATTTGGTCGAAGGGGACTCAGCAGGTGGATCTGCCAAGCAAGGTCGTGACCGTGACTTCCAGGCGATTTTGCCACTGAAAGGAAAAATTCTGAACGTGGAAAAAGCCCACGAGCACAAAATCTACGACAACGAGGAAATCAAAAATATCCTAACAGCGCTAGGTGTAAAATTTGGCACTGCGAATGATGACAAAGAATTGGATATGTCGGGTTTGAGATATCACAAGATTATCATCATGACGGATGCTGATATTGACGGTTCACATATTAGAACCTTGATTCTGACCTTGTTTTTTAGATACATGAAGGCCTTGATTGAAAATGGATATGTGTACATCGCCTTACCTCCACTTTACCTACTCAAGCGAGGAAAGGATGAGCGCTACTGCTGGACAGAAGAAGAACGGAAGATCATGACAGCCGATATGGCCAAG
>JBKBIC010000508.1:0-665 GCA_046299435.1 Saprospiraceae bacterium | reverse complement strand
CGCGGTGCGCGGACGTTCGCGCTCGGCGCCTGTGCGCTGCCCCCACCGCGCGAGCACGTCGGACAGGTTGTTCTTCGCGTGCTCGTCGGCGGTGAGCGGGGTCTTCGGCACGGGGCCGAGCTTGTCCTCCGGCAAGAGCGGCGTGCGCTTGTCGTCCAAACTCCAGCCATCGGCCTCGACGTCGTAGAACCAGACGTGATCGGTGCCGCCGGAGTTGGTCTTGGTGAAGACGAGGATCGCGGTCGAGACGCCCGCGTAGGGCTTGAACACCCCGCCGGGCAGCGAGATCACGGCGTCGAGCTTCTGCTCCTCCACCAGGATGCGGCGCAGTTCCTTGTGGGCCTTGCTCGAGCCGAACAGCACGCCGTCGGGCACGATCACCGCCGCGCGCCCGCCGGGCTTCAAGAGCCGCAGGAAGAGCGCGAGGAAGAGCAGCTCGGTCTTCTTGGTCTTGACGATCTGCAAGAGGTCCTTGGCGGTGTTCTCGTAGTCCAAGCTGCCGGCGAAGGGCGGATTGGCCAGCACCAGCGTGTACTTCTCTTCCTCGCCGGCGTGGTCCTGAGCGAGCGAGTCGCGGTAGCGGATGTCGGGGTTTTCCACGCCGTGCAGCAGCATGTTCATGCTGCCGATGCGCAGCATGGTGTTGTCGAAGTCGAAGCCGTGAA
>JBKBIC010000507.1:0-666 GCA_046299435.1 Saprospiraceae bacterium | reverse complement strand
CGGCTAAGGCAGGATTGAGACGCACGAAAAGTGGCCCGCCGACAACATTTCGTCGCTTCTAAACCAGTCTCCGGCTAAGGCAGGATTGAGACTCCATAATCCACACGCCCATGCTGGCAAGGCTTCTTCTAAACCAGTCTCCGGCTAAGGCAGGATTGAGACTGATGAGTGCCGCCGCGAAACCCGCTACATCAACGCTTCTAAACCAGTCTCCGGCTAAGGCAGGATTGAGACAGCTAATGGATGCTCCACCGGCTCGTTTGGCAATTCTTCTAAACCAGTCTCCGGCTAAGGCAGGATTGAGACGATGAACAATTAACTGATAAAGGCGTGTTGTTCATGGCTTCTAAACCAGTCTCCGGCTAAGGCAGGATTGAGACTAAGAATTCTTTCATTAGACTCTATATCCCTGTTTCTTCTAAACCAGTCTCCGGCTAAGGCAGGATTGAGACACGCATTACTTAAGGTAATGACTCTTCGCACCGCTCCTTCTAAACCAGTCTCCGGCTAAGGCAGGATTGAGACTATTCGGAAGATTTGAGCAGTTCACCGATGTTATCTTCTAAACCAGTCTCCGGCTAAGGCAGGATTGAGACCAGCAATGCGCTTTGTATTCTTGAACTCTTAAGTTCTTCTAAACCAGTCTCCGGCTAAGGCAGGATTGAG
>JBKBIC010000506.1:0-675 GCA_046299435.1 Saprospiraceae bacterium | reverse complement strand
CTCCGGCTAAGGCAGGATTGAGACAAACACACTTCTTCTGTTTTTTCAAAGTTTTTGGTAGCTTCTAAACCAGTCTCCGGCTAAGGCAGGATTGAGACCGGACTCCCTCTTTCGGGGCCGGGGCCTTTTTGAACCTTCTAAACCAGTCTCCGGCTAAGGCAGGATTGAGACTGGTTTGAGTTTGAGCGGTTGGCCCGTGCCGAGACACTTCTAAACCAGTCTCCGGCTAAGGCAGGATTGAGACGCTTGAAAGCCCTGCGCTTACGCTTGTAGGCCACCTGCTTCTAAACCAGTCTCCGGCTAAGGCAGGATTGAGACATTTCACCCACGATTTGCCCGGATTGCCCGTCCACCCTTCTAAACCAGTCTCCGGCTAAGGCAGGATTGAGACTTTGGAGCGATTTCTCCCATGAGCGCGAGAGTTTTGACTTCTAAACCAGTCTCCGGCTAAGGCAGGATTGAGACGTAGTATGTACTTGTTGGTAGATTCTCTCACCTTTCTTCTAAACCAGTCTCCGGCTAAGGCAGGATTGAGACATATGGTGGTTTCCTCTGTGTGGGTATACTTACAAACTTCTAAACCAGTCTCCGGCTAAGGCAGGATTGAGACACCAAAGGGATATACCAGACCAACTATTAATGGAAAATAAAAAACAATAAACAGCGTAAGTCAGG
>JBKBIC010000505.1:0-685 GCA_046299435.1 Saprospiraceae bacterium | reverse complement strand
CCAATGTGGAATTGAAACATTAAATCAACGCACATGAAACTCAAAATTCTCACTCGCAATCGCACCAATGTGGAATTGAAACAAAAGGAACAGGCTCCACGCTGCCGGGCGGCATATCGCTCGCAATCGCACCAATGTGGAATTGAAACGCCACTACGGGGCAACGGTGAACCGCTTCCCGGTGCTCGCAATCGCACCAATGTGGAATTGAAACAAAATTGAATCGGCGGAAATTGATGAGGCAATCGCCTCGCAATCGCACCAATGTGGAATTGAAACAATTTGTATAACATGAACGAGAAAAACGACGCAACCCTCGCAATCGCACCAATGTGGAATTGAAACGCCTCGGTCGCGGTTATCGTAATCGTGGAGCCGGACCTCGCAATCGCACCAATGTGGAATTGAAACGCGACCCGGCGCGAATCGAACTAACAGAATCGGGGCTCGCAATCGCACCAATGTGGAATTGAAACGGGCTTGGCGTAGCGCGATGACGTTGGCCTCCAATTCTCGCAATCGCACCAATGTGGAATTGAAACAAAATCACGTCGCAATTCCCGTTGTTTTGAAACAACTCGCAATCGCACCAATGTGGAATTGAAACTCAAAAACGGCAAAGCGTACTGCGTTTTTGAGGGCCGCTCGCAATCGCACCAATGTGGAATTGAAACTCCACTCCCTT
>JBKBIC010000504.1:0-685 GCA_046299435.1 Saprospiraceae bacterium | reverse complement strand
AATCTGTCTGGGCATTTGTTGTGACTGCAAAAAGGAGCAGCGCAAAAAAGAAAATAATCTTTTTCATCATCAGAGAAATTTATTGCCGTAAAGGCTGGTTAATCCCTCATTTTTTTAAGAGGTTTCGGGTACCCTCCGCTATGCTTGCAAATTAGACCTATCATATCCAAATTTCAGACGATTCCACCGGTTGCCATAAGTTGGCTCACTTTGTCTGGTCGGCTGTTATTTATATTTTTATAATTTGTGCTAACGTTAGCATGGACGCTGTGCTGCCCTGCGTTGGCTTTGTGCGTTGGGCTTGGGCAGCATAGGCGACCATGCATTGTTGTAGGCTTTCAATATTTTACTACTGTATATCCTTTCAACGCAATTTTCTCAATTTGCTCCCATGTCCAAACATTATCCTTTCCAACAATTTTTTTGTCCTTATCATCTCTTTTCGAGTTTGTTGCGTCCCAACCACCGCCATTATTCTCTTCTCTTTTAACAGGGTTCATTTTTCCGTATGGGTCGTCAATAATAAAACCACTTTCTGTAACATTTTCTAATCTGACTACATGTCCCTCAAAACTCAGCATTATTCCTGCTCCACTTTGCAAATCAGGTAAAAAAGTATCTAAATACCACTTTTTTGACTTTTTCTCACCCAGAGAATTAGATGCACTTCCCTTAGCACCTAAAT
>JBKBIC010000503.1:0-687 GCA_046299435.1 Saprospiraceae bacterium | reverse complement strand
GACGCGCCGGTAAGTTCGCTGAAGGTTCCGCCGTCGTTGCGGAAGACCCTGAAGGTTCCGTAGCTTCCTCCCACGACGAGATCGGCATCGCCGTCGCCGTCGATGTCGACGAAGGCCGGCTTGCTGGATGCGCCCACGTCGATGCCGTCGAGCGGATTGGCTGCGCCGGACAGCTCCGAGAAAGTCCCGCCGTCGTTGCGCCAGGTGCGCAGCGTGCCGTAACCGCTGCCCACCACGAGGTCGAGGTCGCCGTCGCCGTCGACATCGCCGAAGGCAGGGGTGCTCAAGAAGCCGACGTCGATGCCGTCGAAGGGGTTTCCCGCTCCCGTCAGTTCCGTGAAGGTGCCGGCGTCGTTGCGCCAGGTGCGCAGCGTGCCGTAGAAGCCGCCCACCACCAGGTCGAGGTCGCCATCGCCGTCGAGGTCGGCGAAGGAGGGCTTGCTGTGGGCCCCGACAACGATGCCGGCGAAGGGATTGGCCGCGCCGGTCAGCTCGGTGAAGGTTCCGTCGTCGTTGCGGAAGACCCTGAAGGTTCCGGAGTCGCTCCCGACGATCATGTCGGAATCGCCGTCGCCGTCGAGGTCGGCGAAGGAGGGTGCGCTGAGACCTCCGACATAGACGCCGGCGAAGGGATCGGCAGCGCCCGTCAGCTCCGTGAAGCTGCCGCCGTCGTTGCGGAAGGCGCGT
>JBKBIC010000502.1:0-696 GCA_046299435.1 Saprospiraceae bacterium | reverse complement strand
ATCGGCGGGGGCGCAAGTGTGGGTGACTACGGCATCGTCAACCAAGCCACCTTCAACAACAACGCCTGCGGCGAAATCTCTATGTTCGCGCCGCTCACCAACTCGTCCAATTTCACGAACGCGGGGCTTTTCCGGGTGAGCACGCTCGGCACGCACGACAATTCTGCCCTGACCAACAACGGCATCATCACCTATCCGCAGGGCAACCCGATACCCAACGTCACGAACAACGATGTCGTCGTGCAGCCCGTCAGCGGCGGCTGCACCGATGTAAACAATGCCCTGCAACTGGGCGGCGCGGTTAGTTTCACCGCCGGGACAACGTGGTATCTGGACGAAAGCCTGACCCAATCCGGCGGGACGTACAACCCAGCGACGAACACATTCACCCCCACCAACCTGCCCGCTGGCGTGCCGACGACGGTGTATTTTTCCGTCACGGACAATGCCAGCGGCTGCGCCCGCACCGTTTCGATAAATATCACAGCCGGTTCAGCCGAAATCTGCGACGGCGTGGACAACGACTGCAACGGGACCATAGACGATGTGGCCGTCAACTGTTCCACCGCCGGCACCCGCACTTGGACGGGTGCCGTCAGCACCGACTGGCACACGCCCTGCAACTGGAACCCCGCCTGCGTGCCCGCCGCCACCGACGACGTGGTCATCCCGAACGTGGCGAACGACCCGGTCATC
>JBKBIC010000500.1:0-698 GCA_046299435.1 Saprospiraceae bacterium | reverse complement strand
CCTAAATTCGGGTCGGCGCGTATCTTTGCCACAAGCAATCAAACTTTCGACTCAACTTTCTGATTTTCAAATGTTTAGAACAATTGTAGCGACTTTCTGGGTGGTGGTGTTTGCAGGCACGTTGGCCGTCGCCCAAGAACCCTCCCAAACGCAACCTACGCCGCAAGGCCCGTCCATGACCCCTGCCGCGCTCCCGGTGGCCGATAGCGTGACCGTGACCGTCGTGCTAAAACACCAACAGGACAAGAACATGACCGAGATTCGCCGCAAGCTGGAAGCCAACGGTTTTTGGGATTTGTTCCCGCCCCGCGAGGCGCATGTCCTTTCTTGGAACATCGTCATGGGCTTGGGGCACGTCATCATGCTGCGGCTGCCCGCGACCGAAGTCCGCACGCTGAACCTTGCCATTCAAAACGGTGCGTGGGGCGCATACGACACGGAGATTTACCTGACCTACGATTATATGCCCATCTGGGAGGAATACATGGAGCGGCGGGCGGAGGCAAAGGACGAGCGCGACAAAAATTGACGCGAAATTTTGGAGAGGCGGTGGCCCAAAAGAAAAATGCCACCCCGTCGTTACGACGGAATGGCAACAACATAACCATGAAAACAATTAACCAATCTATTCTTTAGCCCTTTCTGGTGCGGAGTTGTAAAAAAACCGTGCCAACTTTTACAACACTTGCAACACACAA
>JBKBIC010000499.1:0-700 GCA_046299435.1 Saprospiraceae bacterium | reverse complement strand
GGAAATTTTAGAAATCTTTAGAATTTGCACGCGGATGATGCGGATTTGCATTGGCAAAACGCTGATGGTGACGGATTCGCTAAAGCGAAGGGGATGGTGACGGATTTTTTGGAACACGGATTGGGGGAATTTTGGGAATGGAAATGATCTTGAGGTGGTTTCAAGTTTCAGGTTTCAAGTTTTTTGGGAACACAGATTTTAGAAATTTTTAAAATTTGGAACGCGGATGAAACAGATTCGCATAGGCGAAGCGCTGATGGTTTCGGATTTTCTTTGTTTGCGTGTAAGGATTCGCTAAAGCGAAGGCGGGTGGGGACGGATTTTGTTCATTTTGTTTCAGGTTTCAGGTTTTTGGGGAACACAGATTTTAGTAATTTTTATAATCTTTAAAATTTTGAACGCGGATGAAACAGATTCGCATAGGCGAAGCGCTGATGGTTACGGATTTTCTTTGTTTGCGTTTAAGGATTCGCTAAAGCGAAGGCGGGTGGGGACGGATTTTGTTCATTTTGTTTCAGGTTTTTGGGGAACACAGATTTTAGAAATTTTTAAAATTTTGAACGCGGATGAAACAGATTCGCATAGGCGAAGCGCTGATGGTGACGGATTTTCTTTGTTTGCGTTTAAAGATTCGCTAAAGCGAAGGCGGATGGGGACGGATTTTTATTGGCATTCGTTTTGGTTTTACATTGTGGTGACA
>JBKBIC010000498.1:0-715 GCA_046299435.1 Saprospiraceae bacterium | reverse complement strand
GCTCGCCGAACTTGCCTAACCGAACGAGCCAAAGCCGGGTCATTCCACCGCCCCAGTTTTCGGAGCCAACGCCGCCGCCACCTTGCGGAACTTCTCCAAGGCCAGCTCCAGGTGCTCGACGATCTCGGCCGCCACCTCATCGGGGGGCGGAAGGCTGTCGGGGTCGATGTGCCCATCGTCCTTCAGCCAGAAGATATCCAGGTTGAGTTTGTCGCGGGCCTTGAGGTCCCCATAGGCGAACCGTTTGAACCGCTCGCTCTCCTCGCGCTCGTGGTGACGGCCGGACCTAAAGGCAGCCACAAAGTCGTCCAGGTCGGCTCGCTTCAAGGGCCGCTCTCGGAGCGTGAACCTCTGGTTCGTTCGGAAGTCGTAGACCCACAGGGCTTCAGTCGCGACGCCTTCGCCAGCCGGGGCGCGGTCGAAGAACAGCACGTTGGCCTTCACGCCCTGCTTGTAGAAAATCCCCGTCGGCAGCCGCAGCAGGGTGTGGAAGTTGAACTCGGTGAGCAGCCGCCGCCGCAGCGCCTCGCCGGCACCGCCCTCGAACAGCACATTATCCGGCAGTACCACCGCCGCCGTCCCATTCGGGCCGAGGACCGACATGATGTGCTGGAGGAAGTTGAGCTGCTTGTTCCCGGTGGTGACCGTGAAGTCCTCGCGCATATAGTCCTGGCGCTCGGTGTCGATCCCGCCTTCGTCATTGACGATGCGGAAC
>JBKBIC010000497.1:0-716 GCA_046299435.1 Saprospiraceae bacterium | reverse complement strand
CTGTGCCGTTTGCCGCCGCCGTTACCCTCGCAATCGCACCAATGTGGAATTGAAACGCGTGGCTTCCGAAACGCCCTTGCCAGCGTTTTGCCTCGCAATCGCACCAATGTGGAATTGAAACTTTTTTCGGATGAATGTTTAAATTTCGGACGAAGGTCTCGCAATCGCACCAATGTGGAATTGAAACACGGGGAAACCAACACGGCTTGGCTCGAAAAGGCTGCTCGCAATCGCACCAATGTGGAATTGAAACACCAATTGGGCGTGGACATTAAGGACAGCCTCGTCCCTCGCAATCGCACCAATGTGGAATTGAAACTGATTTTTTTCGGCTCGATTTACGGGCTTGAAAAACTCGCAATCGCACCAATGTGGAATTGAAACTTTCATCCTCTTGGAAGACAGCGGAAACAGACGTGCTCGCAATCGCACCAATGTGGAATTGAAACGCCCGATGCCGGATTCGATAATCGTGACAACGCCAGCTCGCAATCGCACCAATGTGGAATTGAAACAAATGCCAAACTCACAGTGCCGCAGCAAAAACGCGACTCGCAATCGCACCAATGTGGAATTGAAACTGAATTTTGGCTTTGCCATCTGAAAAAATTGGTTGGCTCGCAATCGCACCAATGTGGAATTGAAACTTTTTCGCCCGGCCATGAGAAAGCCGTACAGTTTCCTCGCAATCGCACCAATGTGGAATTGAAACAAAG
>JBKBIC010000496.1:0-717 GCA_046299435.1 Saprospiraceae bacterium | reverse complement strand
TGGAGCGCGGCGACCGTGTCGCCATCTTCCTGCCGAAGAGCCTCGAGGAGTGCTGGTCGATCTTCGGCATCGCGCGCGCGGGCGGCGTCTTCGTGCCGGTCAACGCCATGCTCAAGCCGGCGCAGGTTCGCCACATCGTCGAGGACTGCGGCGCCCGTATCGTCCTGACCTCAGGCGCGCTGGCGACTGTGCTGGAGGAGGCCTTCACGGGACTGGACGGCATCCGCGTCGTGGTGGTCGACGCGCCCGATTTTGCCACCGGTGGGCCGGAGCGACCGCTTCCGCCGTCCGCCGGCATCGGCGAGGATCTCGCCGCCATCCTTTACACGTCCGGCTCCACCGGCCGGCCGAAAGGCGTGATGCTCAGCCATCGCAACCTGCTGGCCGGAACGCGCATCGTGCGCACCTATCTCGGCATCACGCAGGATGACCGCATCCTGTCACTGCTGCCGTTCAGCTTCGACTACGGGCTCAACCAGCTCCTGACGGCGGTCGAGCAGGGCGCCCGCATCGTGCTGCTGACGTTTCAGTTCGGCGCGGACATCGTGAGGGCCATCGAGGCCCACGGGATCACCGGCCTCGCCGGCGTCCCGACCATCTGGGCCATCCTGACCCGCGCGACGCCTCTGCTGGCGAAGACGCCGCTGCCGTCGCTGCGCTACATCCCCAATTCCGGCGGCGCCGTGCCGTCGGAAACCGTGGCGAAACTGCGCGAGA
>JBKBIC010000495.1:0-733 GCA_046299435.1 Saprospiraceae bacterium | reverse complement strand
TGGAGAAGTGGAACTAGCCTTTCATAGCGATGATCATACGGGGATTTTGGTGCCAATTTTTGCATATGGGCCACATTCCGATGATTTCAGAGGGATTTATGAAAATTCTGAGGTCTTTGACAAGGTCATGGAATTGGTAAAGAAATACCATTCGAAATAATTCTTTGGGTAGTGGCTATACAATTCATGCTTACCGGGTGATAAGTTTGCGGGATCAAAGTGGGCTAAAATCAAAAAAGCTTCCTTTTATAATTGGCTAAAATCATCGAAAGCGGCAATTTCGGCATCAAAATCGGGGTGTGGCGCTCCCGATAACTATCGGGACGGTAGCGTACACGTCTGGGGGGGCGTGTGGTCGCAGGTTCAAATCCTGTCACCCCGACAATCGGTTTTTCTGGCAACTTTTATTACCCAGCTCTGAAAAGCGAGGCTATTGATGTGCTTCTACCCTAAATCATTTTTCACAATCTCATGGTTAGCTGACTCAACAATTGGCCAATGAAGCAATTTTTCGATTTACCAATTCAATATTTTCCCAATTCACATTTTCTCAATCCAAACTTTTTTTTACCACCTTGTAGCGAATCATTTGATCCTATTCGTCATGAGTAAAAAAATATTCATGGTCTCGGTTTACCGATTTCTTCTTTTGGTATTTCTATGCAGCTGCTCGGTGGGGGAGGAAGATCCTTCCGGGGGATTTGATGGTTTTTATTCAAGTTTGGGGCCCGGT
>JBKBIC010000494.1:0-749 GCA_046299435.1 Saprospiraceae bacterium | reverse complement strand
GAAGCATGCCAGGATGATTAGCACGGTCCGGCTGCCGAAGACCGGCTCCAGCCGCCAGTCTCCAGGCGGCCGCAACGATTGAGCCGGGTTTGAATTCATGCGGAAACGCTCCTTACAGAGAGCGAATTTGGTGTGGCAGAGCCACCTGGCAGGGCACCGGGAGGGCCGTCGAAAGTTTTGTGGCCGGAATTTATGACGATGATGCGATCTGCAAACTTTTGTGCCAGGTCTGTCTGATGCAGGGAACAGAGCACCGGCACGCCGCGTTCCTTTGCGGTGCGCCGCAGAAGGGTGATGATCTCGTGAGAGGTTGCCGGGTCGAGGCTTGCGACAGGCTCGTCTGCAAGGATAAGAGCGGGCGTGCCGATCAGCGCCCGTGCAATCCCGACGCGCTGGCGTTGGCCGCCGGAAAGTTCGCGCGCGCGGCGGTTCGCATGGCTTTCATTGAGGCCAACTTCAGCCAGAAGCCGGCAGGCTTTCTCTTTTACGGCGGCGGGGTAGAGCCGCAGCATCAACCGCCAAAGCGGTAGATCTCCTGCCAGGCCGGCCATGACATTCTGCGCCACGCTGAGCCGGTCAATAAGGCCATGATCCTGATGCACCATTCCGAGCCGCCGCTGTATGCCCCGGCGCGTTCTGGAGGACAGGCGCGTGCCCTGAAACATGATCTGACCCGATGACGCAGGCACAAGGCCAGAAATCAGGCGCAGAAGCGTAGATTTTCCGGACCCTGATGGCCCAAGGATGAC
>JBKBIC010000493.1:0-754 GCA_046299435.1 Saprospiraceae bacterium | reverse complement strand
GCCGCCCACCCCGCCACTCCCGGCCCTCGCGTCATGCTCTTCGAGGATGAGCCACTCGACTCGACCGTCTCGCTCTTGAGGGACCGCTGGAATGTCGCCGTCGTCGTTTTAGACCCCTGCGAGGCCATGCCGGCTCGCCCCTCCGCTCCCGACGCCGACTACATCGCCCGGATGCGCAGCAACATCCAGCGCCTCGCCCACGCCCTCCGCCCCGCCCGCGACAACAACTGACATCGCCGCCGTCACCGGCACCAATCCCGACACGGGCGAGCAGGTTTCGCGCAGGCCCGACGCCAAGGAGCCCATGGCCTCCCTGGCCTTCAAGATCGCCACCGACCCCTATGTGGGGCGCCTGGCCTTCTTCCGCTGCTACAGCGGCGCGGTGCCCGCCGGCAGCTACGTGAAGAACATGCGCACCGGCAACAAGGAGCGCATCAGCCGCATCTTCCAGATGCACGCCAACAAGCAGAACCCCGTGGAGGTCATCGAGGCCGGCGACATCGGCGCCGCGGTGGGCTTCAAGGATATCCGCACCGGCGACACGCTCTGCGACGAGAACCACCCGATCGTGCTGGAGAGCATGAGCTTCCCCGAGCCGGTGATCGGCATCGCCGTGGAGCCCAAGACGCAGGCCGACCTGGACAAGCTGGGCGCCTCCCTGGCCAAGCTAGCCGAGGAAGACCCCACCTTCAAGGTGCACACCGACGATGAGACCGGGCAGACCGTGATCAGCGGCATGGGCGAGCTGCACCTG
>JBKBIC010000492.1:0-771 GCA_046299435.1 Saprospiraceae bacterium | reverse complement strand
GGTTTGTCTGAAAAATAGTTGTCATCGTACTTTTGGGGATGAAACGGTACGAATTAACCGACAGCCATTGGTCAGCGATTGAGCATTTTTTTCCGGTTCGGCGGGGCAAGGGCCGTCCGAGCCGCCCGGCGCGGACGATTTTCAACGGCCTTCTCTGGGTTTTGTGCTCAGGGGCGGCCTGGCGCGACCTTCCAGAGCGGTACGGCTCTTGGAAAACGGTCTACCACAGGTTCCGGGTTTGGCAAAAAAGCGGTCTTTTCGATCAAATGCTGGGCGTTTTGAACATGCAACTCAACGACAAGGGCCTGATAGACTGGGAACTCTGGGAGGTCGATTCGACCGTCGTCAAGGCCTCGAAGGCGGCCAGCGGCGCCAAAAAAAAGCCGACGGGACAGCCCAAGACCAGGCCATCGGCCGGTCGAAGGGCGGTTTGACGACGAAACTCCACGTCGCCTGTGACCGGAAGGGCAACCCCGTCGGCCTTTTGCTCAGCGGCGGCCAGAGGAACGACGGCGTTTTTTTGAAAAAACTGCTCGACCAAAGTTTCGTCGCGACCGGGCGCGGCTATCGCAACCGTCCCAAAGCCTTGGTCGCGGACAAGGCCTACGGCAGCCGCGACAACCGGAGGTACCTGTCGGGCCGGAAGATCAAGGCCCATATCCCCGCCAAAAAGTTGCCCAAAGGGCAAAAAAGACGGCAAAAAGGCCCCAAACCGAAACTCGACCCGGGCATTTACAAAGAGCGCAACGTCATCGAGCGGCTCTTTTGCCG
>JBKBIC010000491.1:302-779 GCA_046299435.1 Saprospiraceae bacterium | reverse complement strand
GGCTCGGGGGGGACTTCGAGACGCCGCCGGAGATGGGCGGATTCGTGGGCGGGCTGTACTTCTCGTCGGATTACTTCGGGAGGATGTACGAGTGGGCGGAGGAGTTGGTGAAGAAGGGGAAGGCGTATGTGTGCGAGTTGTCGGCGGAGGAAGTGAGCGCGCGGCGAGGGACGCCGAGCGTGCCGGCGACAAGCCCGTGGCGTGACCGGCCGGCGGAGGAGTCTCTGCGGCTGCTGCGAGAGATGCGGGCGGGGAAGCACCCCGCGGGGAGCAAGACGCTTCGGGCGAAGATCGATCTGGCGTCGCCCAACTTCAACCTGCGCGACCCGATGATGTACCGGATCATCCACGAGGCGCACCCGCACGTGGGGGACGCGTGGTGCATCTACCCGATGTACGACTGGGCGCACGGGCTGGAGGACTCGATCGAGGGGATCACGCACTCGATCTGCACGCTGGAGTTCGAGATCCACCGCC
>JBKBIC010000491.1:0-292 GCA_046299435.1 Saprospiraceae bacterium | reverse complement strand
CCCGCTGTACGACTGGTTCATCAACGCGATCAACGAGGGGCGAACCGAGGACGGGAGCGGCCCGTGGGGACGGAGGATTCACCACAGCCAGCAGATCGAGTTCGCACGCGGGAACCTGACGTACACGGTGATGAGCAAGCGGTTCCTGCTGCGGCTGGTGGAGGAGGGTCGGGTGCGCGGGTGGGACGATCCGCGGATGCCGACGATCTCGGCGGCGCGGCGGCGGGGCTATCCGGCGTCGGCGATCCGGCGGTTCTGGGAGGAGGCGGGCGTCACCCGCGTCGAGAGCGTG
>JBKBIC010000490.1:0-782 GCA_046299435.1 Saprospiraceae bacterium | reverse complement strand
GCACTCGCGCTTTTGGCGACAGTTGCCATCACAATGTCCTCTTGCCTGCACATCATCGAAGAAATCACGGTGAAAAAAGACGGCGGCGGCAGCTACAAAATGACCCTCGACATGAGCGAGGTGAAAGGCATGATGGAAATGATGAAAGGCATGGCGCCAGACAGCGCATCCGCCGACGGCGGTGGCATGGGCGGCGACAATTCGATGGGCCAAATGGGCGAGGAACTGACCAACGTGGCCAAATCGCTCGAAGGCACGCCCGGCCTGACGAACATCAAAGAAATCAAGGACACCGCCTCGTTCATTTTCGGCTATTCCTTTGATTTTCAAGATGCTGTGGCGTTGAACAAAGCCCTCAAAATCGTGAACAAGGAAAAATTCGACAGCAAGACCGAAGAGATTTTCAAGATTGACGGCAAAAAATTCGAGCGGCTCGCAGTGGGCGATTTTGGCGCGGAACTGAAAAAACAAATGTCCGAAGCTGGCGGCGAAGACGGTGAAGAAGGACAAATGGACATGATCAAGATGTTCTTTTCGGACATGAGCTACAAGCAAGTGTACCACTTCGAGCGCGAGGTGAAAAAGTCCTCGAATAAACTCTCCGAAGTCAGCGCGGACGGCAAAACCGTCACCATCACCCTCAAACCTTTCGACGAGGAACAGGCCAAAAAGAACCCATCGGTAGCAACCGAAATCAAACTGAAATAACCCGACAGGGCATCCTTTGTCAGTAAAAAAGTGCGGGGGGGGCGTGGCGCGGTTTGGCCGATGGCGCCCCCCCG
>JBKBIC010000489.1:0-816 GCA_046299435.1 Saprospiraceae bacterium | reverse complement strand
CCGGATGAGAAAAGTCTCCAGATGAGAGTTCTTTTGCAAAATCTAATACCATTCTTAGCAATTCAGCCTCTCCTTTATCAATGAGATTATGAAGTTCTTCTCTTAGCTCGGCAGTTTCCATTTTAAATTAAGTTTAGTCTAATATACTATGATTGACACATTAGGTTTCTGTAGAAGCTGCAAATTTTAAGGCTGTTTTTAAAAACATTTCTACAGATGATAAAATAAATTAATCAAACTGCCATTTTGTCCGCATTTTCGTAATTTCGCAACTTCATTGAATTCTTTGGGGTTTGTATTTCTTCAAACACCGATTCTTTACCAATTGATAAAAATTCCATTCATGGATCTGATTAAAGATATTGACATTATTTCTGCAGGGGAAGCACAAGCCTGCGACTTCAAAACCACCGCAGATGAAAACACCGGCAAAACCAAAAAACTCTACATCGAAAGCTATGGCTGTCAGATGAATTTCTCTGATTCTGAGATCGTCGCTTCGATCATGAAGGAAAATGGTTTCGACACCACTTCGGATTTTGAGCAAGCAGATGTGATCTTTTTGAATACTTGCTCGATCCGTGAGAAAGCCGAACTTACCGTCAGAAAACGCCTCAGCCAATTCCAAAAAGCGAAGCGAAACAAACCAGAATTGACCATTGGAGTCTTAGGTTGCATGGCGGAGCGACTGAAGGAAAATCTGCTTACGGAAGAAAAAATCGTCGACGTGGTAGTAGGCCCTGATGCTTATCGCGACTTGCCAAACCTGATCTCAGCCGCCGAGGATGGAGAAAAAGGCGTCAATACTTTCCTTTC
>JBKBIC010000488.1:0-818 GCA_046299435.1 Saprospiraceae bacterium | reverse complement strand
CTGTTCCGCTACGATGTGGAGGACACGCTCAGCCCTTTGCGGGTCACGTTCACAGACCTGTCGTACTACGAGCCGGACACTTGGCACTGGGACTTCGGGGACGGCATACAGAGCCAGGAAAAAGACCCGGTGCATGCGTATGCCCTGCCGGGCAGCTACACCGTGTGCCTCAGGGCCAGCAACGCCAACGCCTCGGATACCTTCTGTCGCCAAGTGGTGGTGAACAGCTCGGTGGGCATCAAGTCGCTGCCGGCACTGCCGCTGGCGCCGGTGGCCCCCAACCCGTTCTCGGACCTGCTGCGGGTGCAGTTGCCGGCCTTGCTGCGGGTTTCGCCGCGCTTTGTGCTGTACGACCTGCTGGGTCGGGAGGTTCACGCCGCCTGGCTTCGGGATTTTGACAACGACCTGCAGTTGTCGCAGCTTCCCCCGGGCATGTACGTTTGGCAGTTGCGCTGGAACGGGGAGGTAGCGCAGAGCGGGCGGGTGGTGAAGCGGTGAGTAAGTTTCGGGGCGGGCACGGGAAAAAGCAAGTGAGCAGCTCAAATTTTCTCCCGCACCTGCCGCACAGTTTCGAGGCTGACCTCGAAGGTGGCGCTCAAAATGCCTTCAACAATCTCTTCAGGCAGGTTTCCGCGCACAAAAACAAACACTTCTCGGAAATTTTCCCGCCAAAATGCGGTGTCGTTAAGGCTGTCTTTTTGCAGGTAGAAATGCCCAATTTGTGACATTTGTGTGTTAAATTTAGAGCGTAGGCTTGGGACTTTCCAATAGATCACGGTATATTGCGCTCGATTTGGGCGCGCCCAGAGGTGGGCGAG
>JBKBIC010000487.1:0-819 GCA_046299435.1 Saprospiraceae bacterium | reverse complement strand
GGTTTAGAAGTGCAAGAATTTTAAATTCTTGTAATCAAAGTTTAAAGTCTCAATCCTGCCTTAGCCGGAGACTGGTTTAGAAGCAAAAACTTGCTTTTCTCGTAAAAAAAACAGGTTGTCTCAATCCTGCCTTAGCCGGAGACTGGTTTAGAAGATTTTCAAGTAGGTTTTTAGGTTGTTGCCCTAACGTCTCAATCCTGCCTTAGCCGGAGACTGGTTTAGAAGATCCAAAAAATCACAAAGATTTTAAGGACTATAGAGTCTGTCTCAATCCTGCCTTAGCCGGAGACTGGTTTAGAAGAAAGAACTCATGGATAATTGTTCTAAAAAGTCTGATGTCTCAATCCTGCCTTAGCCGGAGACTGGTTTAGAAGTGTTGTTGCCTTTCTGCGAATACTTTTAGCGCGGCTGTCTCAATCCTGCCTTAGCCGGAGACTGGTTTAGAAGCTCGTTCTCGAACGAGCGAGCAACCGTCTGGGCGACGTCTCAATCCTGCCTTAGCCGGAGACTGGTTTAGAAGAAGGTTGTAGATAATGTAAAGTAATAAGTCTCGTCCGTCTCAATCCTGCCTTAGCCGGAGACTGGTTTAGAAGGCGATTAACTAAGATTGGCACAATCTGTTTAAACCGTCTCAATCCTGCCTTAGCCGGAGACTGGTTTAGAAGATGGAGATCTTTCTGATTTGCGATTTTTAGATCCAGTCTCAATCCTGCCTTAGCCGGAGACTGGTTTAGAAGATGGACATGCCCTTTTTGATAGGTACAAACAGACCGTCTCAATCCTGCCTTAGCCGGAGACTGGTTTAGAAGGAATTTCTTG
>JBKBIC010000486.1:0-824 GCA_046299435.1 Saprospiraceae bacterium | reverse complement strand
GGGTTCGTCGAGGATGTAGATGGTTTTTCCGGTGTCTTTTTTGGAGAGTTCTTCGGCGAGTTTGACGCGCTGCGCTTCGCCGCCGGATAGGGTAGTGGCTTGTTGGCCCAGCGTGATGTACCCGAGTCCGACATCTTGCAAGGTTTTGATGCGTCGGTATATCGATGGCAGCGGCTCGAAGAACGCGACCGCTTCGTCGATGGTCATGTTCAGCACGTCGGCGATGCTTTTGCCTTTGTATCGAATTTCGAGCGTCTCGCGGTTGAAGCGTTGGCCTTGGCAGCGTTCGCAGGGCACCTGCACGTCGGGCAGGAAATTCATTTCGATGGTGCGCAATCCGGCGCCTTCGCACACTTCGCACCGCCCGCCCTTCACGTTGAACGAAAAGCGCCCCGGAGCGTAGCCCCGGATGCGGGCTTCGGGGGTGTCGGAAAAGAGCTTGCGGATGTCGCCGAACACATTGGTGTAGGTCGCCGGATTGCTGCGCGGCGTACGTCCGATGGGGCTTTGGTCGATCTCAATCACCTTATCGAGATGCTCTAAGCCTTCGATGGATTGATAAGGCAGCGGGCGGGCCAGGCTGCGGTGATATTTGTTCTGTAGGATGGGGAAGAGGGTTTCGTTGATCAGCGAGCTTTTGCCGGACCCGCTTACTCCGGTTACGCAGACGAAAGTCCCCAGCGGGATGCGCAGGTTGACATTTTTCAGATTGTGACCGCTGCAGCCTGTCAGCATGAGTTGCTTGCCGTTGCCCTTGCGGCGCGCGGCGGGGATCTCGAAGCGCGAGCGCCCGGCCAGATAGTCGCTGGTAGCCGTGCGATTGG
>JBKBIC010000485.1:0-839 GCA_046299435.1 Saprospiraceae bacterium | reverse complement strand
GTAAGTATCAAGACGATAGTATCAAGAGAAGAAACAAGAAGCAAGAAACAAGAGTTGAGTGGGTAAATAAACAACCCTGAAGGGGTTGAACAATTTCGGTTAAATAATATTGTGTCAAGTAAAATCAGGACGTAACAACACTCTTCAAATATCAATTAAAAGGCTAATTCTGATCATATACTATAAAAAAGAGCCTGCAACGAGACCCATATTAAAAAAAAATCAATGAAATATATAGTCCTTTTAATTTTCGGTGTCTTGTTGAGTTTTTCTACGAAAGCTCAGGATCAGATCAAATGGCTGAGATTTGAAGAAGCTATCGCTGCAAATGCCCAAAACCCAAAAATGCTGTTGGTAGACGTGTACACCGACTGGTGCGGGTGGTGCAAAAAGATGGACAAGGAAACTTTTACAGATCCAAAAGTTATCGCTCATATCAATAGCAATTTTTATGCAGTGAAAATGAACGCAGAAGATACCAAGCGAACCTTTGATTTCATGGGGAAAGAATACACCGAAGCCACAATGGCCGCTGCAATGCGGGTTCGCTCCTACCCGAATTTTGTGATCATTGAGCCCAAACTTCAAAACATCGCCCAACTGCCAGGTTATCGAGGACCGGATGCATTTTTAGAAGGATTAACAGAATTAATCGAAAAAGCCTTTAAAACCAAGCCATGAGTTTTTCCCTCGCAGAGCGGGATGATACAATTATTGCGCTGGCCACTCCTCAGGGAATTGGAGCAATAGCAGTAATCCGACTTTCCGGAAAAGATGCCATTAAAGTCACCAATGAAGTGTTCTTTGGGAAAAACCTTGAGAATCAAGCTTCTCATACT
>JBKBIC010000483.1:0-840 GCA_046299435.1 Saprospiraceae bacterium | reverse complement strand
GTTGTTGAAAGCGTTCGAAATACGCGCCTTTAGCGTACTTTTGCCGCGTCAATCTGTATTGCAAACGGACGCCTGACACTTTTTATGCGCAAACAAAAATTATACAACCGCGTCAACCGCAAGGAACTCAAAGAGCGGCTGATGCGCGACGAGCGCCCGCGGGTGACGCTTTCTTTTTATCGATACGTCCACATCCGGGACCCCCGAGTTTTTAGGGATGAGTTGTTTGTCCGGTACAATGAGTTGGAGGTGCTTGGACGCATTTATGTAGCTCACGAAGGTATCAACGCCCAACTCTCTGTGCCTCAATCCCGCTTTGAGGCGTTCAAGCAAGCCATCGCCGATACTCCTGAAACGGCAGGCGTGCGCCTCAATATCGCGGTGGAGGACGATGGCAAATCGTTTTTCGCTCTGATTATCAAAGTGCGCCCCAAGATTGTGGCCGACGGCATTGACGATCCCGGTTTTGACCCGACCGACCGCGGGACTCATTTGGACGCTGCGTCGTGGAATAGCCTGTGCGACGATCCCAACACCATCGTGGTGGATATGCGCAACCACTACGAGAGCGAGGTGGGTCGCTTCCGCAACGCCATCGCGCCGGATGTGGCTACCTTCCGCGAAGAATTGCCCTACGTGGCGAATTTGCTGGCCGAACACAAGGATAAAAATATCCTGATGTACTGCACGGGCGGTATCCGCTGCGAAAAAGCCAGCGCTTACATGCGTTATCGCGGGTTCAAAAACGTGTTTCAGCTTGAGGGCGGCATTATCGAGTACGCCCGACAGGTCAAGGCCCGCAATTTGCCGAACTATTTTCTGGGAAAAAACTTCGTGTTC
>JBKBIC010000482.1:0-850 GCA_046299435.1 Saprospiraceae bacterium | reverse complement strand
CGGTGGCCGTGCTGGTGCAGCCGTTGCTGCCGGTCACCGTCAGGGTGTAGGTGCCCGCGGCGCAGACGGTGGGGTTCTGCTGGGTGCTGCTGAAGCCGTTGGGCCCGCTCCATGCGAAGCTGCCGTTGCCGGTGCCCTGCAGGGTCACGCACTGGTTGCTGCAGGTGATGGTGCCGCCAGCGGCCTGCGCGCCGGGGACCTCATCGTCGAGCTCCACTTCAGCGTTGGCCGTGCTGGTGCAGCCGTTGCTGCCGGTGACGGTGAGGGTGTAGGTGCCAGCGGCGCAAACGGTGGGGTTCTGCTCGGTGCTGGAGAAGCCATCGGGTCCGCTCCAGGCGAAGGAGCCGTTGCCCACACCCAGCAGGGTCACACAGGGGTTGGTGCAGGTGAGGGTGCCACCGGCGGCTTGCGCACCGGGCAGGCTGTTGTCGAGTTCCACCTCGGCGGTGGCGGTGCTGGTGCAGCCGTTGGTGCCGGTGACGGTGAGGGTGTAGGTGCCCGCGGCGCAGACGGTGGGGTTCTGCTCGGTGCTGGTGAAGCCGTTGGGCCCGCTCCAAGCGAAGGTGCCGTTGCCGGTGCCTTGCAGCATCACGCAGGGCTCGTCGCAGGTGATGGTGCCGCCCCAGGCCGTGGCGCCCGGCGGGTCGGTGTCTTCTGCCACCGTGGTGCTGGCGGTGCTGGTGCAGCCGTTGGCGCCGGTGACGGTGAGGGTGTAGGTGCCAGGGGCGCAGACGGTGGGGTTCTGCTCGGTGCTGGTGAAGCCATTGGGCCCGCTCCAAGTGAAGGTGCCGTTGCCGGCGCCGAACACGGTCGAGCAGGGGCTGGCGCAGGTCGCGGGCTGGTACACGAT
>JBKBIC010000481.1:0-854 GCA_046299435.1 Saprospiraceae bacterium | reverse complement strand
GGTACTTAGATGTTTCAGTTCTCCGGGTTTGCTTCCCGAGAAATCGGGATGACATGTCTTCAACATGCCGGGTTGCCCCATTCGGACATCTGCGGATCAATTCGTGTGTGCCAATCCCCGCAGCTTTTCGCAGCTTACCACGTCCTTCCTCGCCTCTGAAAGCCTAGGCATCCGCCATACGCCCTTAACGATTTCTTTCCTAATATTATTTTAGTATATTTTTATACTCGGCACTCGAAAGTGCTCGGTTATCTCTTTGTGATGTCTTTATCGTTAATGTCAATGATCTATTTTTCTTCTTAGTTGTCTAATGAACAAATATTGTTTTTGGCTCTATTCGTCTCTTTTAAATTAGACATCTAAAACTGTGGAGAATAAGGGAGTCGAACCCTTGACCTCCTGCGTGCAAGGCAGGCGCTCTAGCCAGCTGAGCTAATTCCCCTCTAATTCTTTAGTAGTCTCGGGCAGGCTCGAACTGCCGACCTCTACATTATCAGTGTAGCGCTCTAACCAGCTGAGCTACGAGACTTTAAATCTCTTCCCTCTTACTAATGATTAGGGGGTATATTTTTATATATCAACCAGTAAAAAACCAAAGCGAACTGAGTAAGTTCTTATTTTAATTTTGTTTTACGTCTAATGACGCTCTAAAATGAGATGTTCCAGCCGCACCTTCCGGTACGGCTACCTTGTTACGACTTAGCCCTAGTTACTAGTTTTACCCTAGGCAGCTCCTTTTACGGTCACCGACTTCAGGTACCCCCAGCTTCCATGGCTTGACGGGCGGTGTGTACAAGGCCCGGGAACGTATTCACCGCGCCATGGCTGATGCGCGATTACTAGCGATTCCAGCT
>JBKBIC010000480.1:0-872 GCA_046299435.1 Saprospiraceae bacterium | reverse complement strand
GTCGGTGACTTAACAGGGAGCTGCCTAAGGTGAAACAGATGACTGGGGCTAAGTCGTAACAAGGTAGCCGTACCGGAAGGTGCGGCTGGAATACCTCCTTTTAAGAGACGACAAATAAGGATGTGTCAAAACAGGTTTTTGACCACGAAGTACTTTCGCTATCTGTCAATTTTGAGACAGGGCTATAGCTCAGTTGGTTAGAGCGCTACACTGATAATGTAGAGGTCTCCAGTTCAAATCTGGATAGCCCTACCTACTCGAAGCGAGCGGTAGGGCGTCTGAAGAGAAAGGCAGCCTTTCGCGTCGCCCCGAAGGGGGGGATTAGCTCAGTTGGTAGAGCACTAGCTTTGCAAGCTAGGGGTCATCGGTTCGAGTCCGATATCCTCCACCCCTCTCAAAGAAAGGGTTATTCTCGCGTCGCCGCGCCAGACCGGAAAGAAGATTCCGTCTGACGGGCCTTTGAAAGGCGCAAAAAAAAGAAGCGTCAGATCAGATTGATTGGCCTGCGAAGGCGATTCAGTCTGTGTCGATAAAAGTTCATTGACAAGGTTGGAGAAGAAGTAGTGAGGAGAAAGATAGTGGGTTAGCAAAAGAAATACATCGAGCAAGGTGATTGGATTGAGGAAGCGTGAAAGCCGAAGGATACTCCCTGAATCGGTAATGCCGGTTTGGGAAAGAGTTGGAAGCGGAATAAGGGCGTATGGGGGATGCCTTGGCTCCCGGAGGCGACGAAGGACGTGGTAAGCTGCGAAAAGCTGCGGGAAGGTGCAAACGACCTGTGATCCGCAGATGTCCGAATGGGGCAACCTGATGTGTTGAAGACACATCGAAGCGTCGCGAACCTGCCGAACTGAAACATCTAAGTAGGCAGA
>JBKBIC010000479.1:492-874 GCA_046299435.1 Saprospiraceae bacterium | reverse complement strand
GTCATCCGGCGGTTGGAAGTGCCGGTTGAGGCGGAAGTAGGCGACACGTAGGCAAATCCGCGTGTCATATACCGAGGCCGTTGCTCGAGCGAGCTTGCTCGCGAAGTGACCGAATGGGGTCCCAGGAAAAGCCACTAAGCTTCAGCTTGCAGCTGACCGTACCGCAAACCGACACTGGTGCGCGAGATGAGTATTCTCAGGCGCTTGAGAGAACTCGGGAGAAGGAACTCGGCAAATTGACACCGTAACTTCGGGATAAGGTGTGCCCTAGTAGCGTGTAGAGAACATCGAAGCGTGAATGGGTTGCAAAAAATAGGTGGCTGCGACTGTTTAATAAAAACACAGCACTCTGCAAACACGAAAGTGGACGTATAGGGTGTGA
>JBKBIC010000479.1:0-484 GCA_046299435.1 Saprospiraceae bacterium | reverse complement strand
ACCTGCACGAATGGCGTAACGATGGCCACACTGTCTCCTCCTGAGACTCAGCGAAGTTGAAATGTTTGTGATGATGCAATCTCCCCGCGGAAAGACGGAAAGACCCCATGAACCTTTACTGTAGCTTTGTATTGGACTTTGAACGGATCTGTGTAGGATAGGTGGGAGGCTGTGAAACCGTGCCGCTAGGTGCCGTGGAGCCGACGTTGAAATACCACCCTGGTGTGTTTGAGGTTCTAACCTGGGCCCCTGAATCGGGGTTGGGGACAGTGCATGGTAGGCAGTTTGACTGGGGCGGTCTCCTCCTAAAGCGTAACGGAGGAGCACGAAGGTTCGCTAGGCACGGTCGGACATCGTGCTGATAGTGCAAGGGCAAAAGCGAGCTTGACTGCGAGACCCACAAGTCGAGCAGGTGCGAAAGCAGGTCTTAGTGATCCGGTGGTTCTGTATGGAAGGGCCATCGCTCAACGGATAAAAGGTACTC
>JBKBIC010000478.1:0-876 GCA_046299435.1 Saprospiraceae bacterium | reverse complement strand
ACCTTACAGACCGCCCGCCGCAGCTTTGCCAACGCCGAGGGCCTGCGCATCTGGGACCCCTTCCAGGCTCATGTGGCCGACACCGCTTTGGCCGCCCTAAGCGCGGCGCAGCGGCACATCTTGTTCATCAACCGCGCCCAGCCCAAATGGGATGCCTCCCTCTCAGCCGCCGACAACCGCAGCCAGGTAGCCCTCACCACTGGCTTCGAGCAACGGCGGGCACTGCTTTACTCTTTGCACCTGCGCAGCAATTGGAGCCAGCAGTGGAGCTTGGAAACCGACGTGGAATTAGGTAAAAAAAACAGCCAAAACCAAGCCTTCGCCTCCCGGAATTATCGCCTCGACGTGCGGGAGTGGGGGCCAAAACTGACTTGGCTCCCACAGCGCGAGCTTCGGGCTTTGGTGGAAATGCGCCTCGAAAGCGCGGTCAACACCCTGCCCAGCGCAGAACGGGCACGGAAGGCCAACTGGACCGCAGAAGTAATCTGGAATCCAAGTGAGCAAGCCAACCAGCAGGGTTTCCGCGCTGCCACCTCGCTGCGCTTGAAGGGCACGTTCGCGCAAGTGCGGTACACCGGTGCGCCCAATACCGCTGTTTCATTCGCCATGCTCGAGGGTTTGCAGGACGGGAAAAATTACCTGTGGAGCGCGGTGCTCGACCGACAGTTGTCGAGAGCCATGCAGATAAACCTCAGCTACGAAGGCCGCAAAACAGGCGACGGGCGCACCGTACATGTGGCACGCGCCCAAGTGCGGGCTGTTTTTTGAAAAACACTGCCCTGCGCAGCGTACATTTGCAGCTCAATTGATGTACTATGCTCGCACCGATTCGCGCCGTTTTGTTCAAAAAAGCCCTTCGAGATCTGCTCAACGCCA
>JBKBIC010000477.1:0-942 GCA_046299435.1 Saprospiraceae bacterium | reverse complement strand
ATCGCCTTCGCCGCCCGCGACTCGGAATTTGTGGACAAAAAAAGCGGCGTGAGCGCGCGCCTGACCATCGCAGCGTACGAAAATTTGTACTCAGCCGCGGAAAGGCGCATGTTGCGCAACGGGGAAAAGAATACCACCGCCCGCATCACCGATTTCTGGGGCTTGGTGCCGGCCATCACGGGAAAGGTGGAAATGGTGTACGAGGGCGAACAAGAAGGCCCGCACGCCGTGGCCCTGCACCTCATCGGGCAGGCGGTGAAAAAGGTATTCCTCCAGCGTTTCCCCAACCCGAACAAACTGAAAAAAGGCCAAGATCGCGACCCTTACGGCGTGCTGCGCGCCTGGTTTTCCGCCGGTCATATTGTTGACCTGATGACGGAAATGAACGACAAGGGTTTCGCACAAGCGTTGGAATCGGTGGCTGGCCTTGCCAAAATCGTCGAAGAGGCCAAGGTGCCTACCGCCGAACGGCTCGTGTACATGGAATTGGTACTACACGGCCTCGCCGAGTTTGACGTGCTCAGCAAGTCGTTCGTGCAAACCCATTGGGTGTTTAAAGACCACCTTACCGGTGCCTTGGGCAACGATGAAGATGACGACACAGACCTTCGGGGACTTTTTAACTAACCCATTTCGATTGATTCGATTAGGCCGACTATTCTTCGCCTGCTTGTCCTTTGACGAAGTTGGAATAAACGTACACCTGTAAGTTGCTTTCGCCTAAAGCATTGTAAATCAGCGGTTTCACTTCGGCCCAGTCGAGACCGCCCACGCCCGTGGCCAAGCGGGGCAATGCCACGCTTTTGATGCCCTCTTCTTGCAGGATTTTTTTCAACTCCCGCAGTGCGTGGCTTACGTACTGCACGCTGGCGGCTCCCGGGTGTCCGTTGTGTCCTTTCGCCGGTTCTTGGGTAAGCAGATTGACGATGCGCTTGCCTTCGG
>JBKBIC010000476.1:0-964 GCA_046299435.1 Saprospiraceae bacterium | reverse complement strand
CTACCTGCAAAGCATTTACCAACCGCTTTTGCAGAAAGCCGTAAAAATAAAATATTGGATTGTTGCTTCGACCGCTCTACTCTTTGCCTTTTCCCTTTTGCTCTTTAAAAATTTAGGTGGCGAATTTATACCACAATTACAAGAGGGCGATTTTGCGTTTCATTGCATATTGCCACAAGGCAGTTCGTTGAGCCAAAGTATTGAAACTTCAATGCAGGCATCAAGAATTATCAAAGAGTTTGACGAAGTAAAAATGGTAGTCGGCAAAACAGGTGCAGCAGAAGTTCCTACCGACCCAATGCCACCCGAAGCCACCGATATGATGATAATTCTGAAACCGCAAAAAGAGTGGAAAACAAAAAAGAGTTATGATGAGTTAGCCGATGAAATTTTTGAAAAATTAGAAGTCATTCCGGGTATATTCTTTGAAAAAAATCAACCTATCCAAATGCGTTTCAACGAACTGATGACAGGCATACGGCAAGATGTAGCGGTTAAGATTTTCGGGGAAAATTTAGACAGTCTTGCCATTTATGCAGATAAGGTAAGTAAGGTTATTCAAACAGTAAACGGAGCGACTTCGCCACAGGTAGAACGGGTTAGCGGATTGCCACAAATCAATGTAGAATACGATAGAACACGACTTGCCAATTACGGTATCAATGTAGAAGATGTAAACAATGTAGTAAGCACCGCATTTGCAGGAAAAAGTGCAGGACAGGTTTTTGAAAACGAAAGGCGTTTTGATTTGGTTGTGCGGTTAGACAGCACTTATAGAACCGATATAGACGATGTAAGTAATTTGATGATACCGACCAATACAGGCAATCAAATACCATTATCGCAGGTAGCAACTATCAGTTACAAATTAGGTGCTGCACAAATCAGCCGTGAAAGTAGCAAACGCAGAATTGTAATCGGTTTCAATGTATCGGGTAGAGATGTACAAAGTGTGGTAGAAGAT
>JBKBIC010000475.1:0-989 GCA_046299435.1 Saprospiraceae bacterium | reverse complement strand
CATTACTAAAGAGCGGATTTATTATGAGGCACCGCTTCCGGAGGATTTCAACTCTGTATTGGACAAATGGGATAACTATGTAAAGTATGAGTGATTTTAATATGGATATGGCAATAAAAAATCATTTATGATTTAAAATCTCTAATAAAATCGCCCTATTTGTGTATATATGGTAATAAATATTCTTTTTGTTATTGAATCGTTAAAAATCGCAGTTATAATTACCTCAAAAATATCAAATCGTCATATATCAAACGATTTCATTAAATAAACTGTAAAAATTCAGATATATTTTTGAATTATTTGCAAAACAGATTCAGGTCTGCCTATATTTGAAATATCAAAAGGGATAAAAGATCTCTTACACAATGTAGGATGTTGAAATTGGCAGACAAGCCCTCCTGTCTCGGGGGTGGAAGTCATAGGATAAAGCATTTTAGCGAGCTCGTAAATTTGCCTAACTACTCCGTGGAGGTTCGAATCCTTCTCCTACAGCAGGTTATTTTGGGTTTATTGTTAATTGACTAAAACCATGAAATTCTATTTCATGGTTTTTTTATTGTCAAAATTTTTATAAGCCAAATAATATTTTGATTAAAGTTTATTTGCGGAATCTTATTTATGTGTTATTAAATTTTGTAAACGATTAACAAATTGATTACAAAAAGGTGATTTCGACCCGTTTGATTTTCAAATTAAATGATAAAAGTATTTTTTATTGAAAATATCGTAAATAAATAAAATAAAACTTGCCAAAATTTTAATAATCCAATTATATTTCTAATTTTGGGCATCTAATCTTTCAAACCTATTAATTAAAATCAGAAAGCTCGAAAGAGCTTTTTGATTATCTGGGAGTTGAAATAAATTTTGCCAACGGGCAAAAATCAATATTGGTCATTGTCATTACATCTTGTAGGATGTTGAAATTGGCAGACAAGCCCTCCTGTCTCGGGGGTGAGGATCACAGCACAAAGCGTAATTCAACC
>JBKBIC010000474.1:0-989 GCA_046299435.1 Saprospiraceae bacterium | reverse complement strand
TATTAGACTTGTTGCGATGAGGAATTGAGAAAAACATAGATTTGCTATCAAAAAATGTCATGGATAAATTTGAGTACCCGAAAAACGAGCGAGAATGGCGAGCGACGACCGGCATGGACGAGACTCGCTTCGCCCAATTACTGGAGATGTTCGAGTCTGGATACGTTGCTGAATTTGGGCGACGTATCGAACACAGGGTTGTTGATAGTCCCCGAGAACTGACATTTCCGACGTGCAAATCACTGATGTTTTTCACATTGTTCTGTTTAAAATCTGGTTTGACTTATGATGTTCTTGGGTTTGTATTCAAATTGGATGTGTCGAACGCCAAGCGGAATTTGGTTTTGGGTTTGCGCGTGTTGAAACGGGCTTTGGGCGATGCTGGCTTGCTGCCGAAACGAGAATTTGCTTCCGAGGAAGAGTTTGGGGCGTATTTTCAGAAGCAAGGCGGAAGCATCATCGTTGACGGAACGGAACAGCGAATGCAACGCCCTAAAAATCAAGAAGAGCAAAAGGTTTTTTACAGCGGTAAAAAAAATCTCACACCGCCAAATCCTTGATTATCAGCACAAAAGACAAAAGAATCCACTATTTAAGCCAGGTATACGTCGGCAAAGCGCATGATTACGCCATTTTAAAGGAAGAGTTTCCGCCCGAGAAAGCATGGTTTGAGGGTTTAGTTGTCCGTTTGGATTTAGGTTATCAAGGCTTTGAAAAAGATTACAAGTGCTCAAAAGTGTTCATCCCCCATAAAAAAACTAAAAACACCGAATTGACCGACCTGCAAAAAACAGAAAACAAGGGTGTTTCACGTGAGCGTATCTGTGTAGAGCATAGTATTGGAGGCATGAAACGCTATCGGATACTTTCAGAAAGGCTTCGTGTGCACGATTTCAAACTGTATGATGATGTTTTATGCGTCTGTGCCGGGTTGTGGAACTTTTACATTCCTGCCTAACTCATTGATTATCAACATCGCAACAAGTCTA
>JBKBIC010000473.1:0-1010 GCA_046299435.1 Saprospiraceae bacterium | reverse complement strand
ATGAAACACACGCTGGTTCTGGACAACCACAACCGCATAGTGCCAATGCGAGCGACCGGCTATTCGCCAAATCCTAAAGGCGGTTTTCAAACGGAAATGTCCAATTTCGAGCAAACCGGCGATGGCGCGGTGCTGACTTCCGTCGAAGATTTGTTGTTGTGGGATCAGAATTTTTACGAACCGAAAGTCGGCGGCAAGGCGTTTCTGGACGCAATGCAGGCGGTCGGAGCTTTCAACGACGGCAGAAAGCTCGATTACGCCAGCGGATTGTTCATCGAAGAATACAAAGGCTTGAGAAAGGTCAGCCATGGAGGTTCGTGGGCAGGCTACAGGTCGGAACTGATTCGCTTTCCCGATCAGAAATTTTCAGTGGCTTGTTTGTGCAATCTGGCAACGGTAAATCCGAGCGCGCTGGCTCAGCGAGTGGCGGATTTGTATCTGGCTGAGCAGTTCAAAACAACCGAAAGCAAAGCTTCGACGATGCGCGGAACGTCGCCGAAACTGCCTGACCCGATCACGCTGACTGCCGAACAACTGGCCGAATACACCGGCCGTTATTACAGCGAGGAACTGGACGCGACTTATAAGCTGGCGGTGGAAAACGGCAAGCTGTTTGCGATGGATCGCAACGAAAGCAAACGTTCGCTGACACCGCGTTCGCGCGAACTGTTCACGCTGATCCAGGGCGCGCAGTTTGAATTCACGCGAGACACCGCTGGAAAAATTACAGGCTTTGGCGTCAATGCCGGGCGCATTCGTGGAGTTCGTTTTATGAAGAAGTAGAGCAGGTTTGAAAACCTGCTCTACCATCAGCGCGTCGGGCGCTGACTGCGGTCATCGGATTTTTTGATTGGTTCCGGTTCGTTCGAACGAGTTGCTGCAAAGGCATACCAAAACCGCAAGGCGACCGGAGCAATCAGACACGGCAGGTAGAGCAATCCCACTAACAGGTCTTCTAGCAAAGTCATAACTGTTCTCACTAAGGGCCAACGATTTAGCCGTCGCCAGTC
>JBKBIC010000472.1:0-1010 GCA_046299435.1 Saprospiraceae bacterium | reverse complement strand
CGTCGCTGCTCAAGACCAGCCCTCACCCTGTATCATCCCGCAACCGAGTATAAAATTCGTCTGCAGCAGAAGGCGTCACGTCTTCTCGCCCCCCGAAAAATACTCCCGCGAAATGTTTTTTCCGTGGGAGTTCTGTTTCCGTGGGCGGAATGTTTGTGTTTGATGCCGAAAGCGCCTCATGCTTTCGCCCATAAAAATGAACTCCCACGAAACTGCTTTTTTCGTGGGAGTTCTATTTTCGTGGGCAAAATACTTTTGTAGTAGACCCTTCAGGGTCGGTGCCGAAAGGCACAACTATGAAAGTTCATTTTCTCATCATGCGGGCTGCTGCACGCGACATGGCAAATTTACCCGAAAAAATCCCGGCCGTGAAGATTTTTTGAACCGCCAGGGTGCGAATAACGCAAAGCCATGCCAGCCTGGCGTTCTTCGCGGTTGACAGATTTGGTTGTGGCTGTGGCCGCGCTATGGCATCACCGCACTCAACTCCCTGACCAGCGCACGCACATCACCGAGGCAGCATTCGCCTTTGGGATTTTTGAGATCGCAGGCACAATTGCCGGCTTTGATTTGACGCGCAATATCCACGGCAGCGGTGGATTCTCCCGTTGCGCGAATCTCCTGTTTGATGCGGGCACCGGTCCAGTTGAAGCAGTAACAGACGGGGACATCTTCGCCCTGCTCCTTGGCGAACACTTTCACGGTGACCTCATCAGTCGTGAAAAAAGGCGCGTTCTCCTCATTGGAGAAATAAACCACCCGGCAGGCAGGTTCCCTGCAAAAGTAATACTGAACTTCACGCAGGGCCGCGCTGCGCCCGGGTTGCAACAAATGCTCCACCGTCCGGCGTTGAATTTTGCGCGACAAGGTTTTGCACTCCGGGCATGCCGCCCTGGCGGGCGCCGAGGTCCTGTCCAGGCGTCTGCGCCAGGTGGACCACCGCCCCGGACGCGGCACCACGGCCACCTGGGCGGTCCGGGTGCGTGACCGCGACGGCGAGCGCGGCGAGC
>JBKBIC010000471.1:0-1018 GCA_046299435.1 Saprospiraceae bacterium | reverse complement strand
GCTCTTCAGATAAACCGCCTTATCCGGTGTATTGTTTATCATTATGAACTCAGGGATAATTTTTCTAAAAACTCTTCTGTCTCAATCCTGCCTTAGCCGGAGACTGGTTTAGAAGGAATTTCTTGACTTTCCCGCCTTTGACTTCGGGTTTGTCTCAATCCTGCCTTAGCCGGAGACTGGTTTAGAAGGGATATGTCGCAAGACTTTTGGCTCAAAACTGACCGTCTCAATCCTGCCTTAGCCGGAGACTGGTTTAGAAGTAACCTTGCGGGCGCGGAAACGGGCTTGTTCGTCAAGTCTCAATCCTGCCTTAGCCGGAGACTGGTTTAGAAGATGTGATTTGGTAGCCCAGTTAGCACTCGTAATCGTCTCAATCCTGCCTTAGCCGGAGACTGGTTTAGAAGACTTGGGCCTAATGCAGAAAAAAAAAATCCCAACGTCTCAATCCTGCCTTAGCCGGAGACTGGTTTAGAAGTAAAAAATGGGCTGCCTATCACAAAGGCGACGAGTGTCTCAATCCTGCCTTAGCCGGAGACTGGTTTAGAAGAAAAAAGGGTAACCAAGTGCTCACAGTGTGGGCAAGTCTCAATCCTGCCTTAGCCGGAGACTGGTTTAGAAGAAGCGTAGAATCGGCAGAGGTAAGGGAGATTTTCTCGTCTCAATCCTGCCTTAGCCGGAGACTGGTTTAGAAGAAATTACTCAATTTGTCGGAGTAATTTTAAAATCGTCTCAATCCTGCCTTAGCCGGAGACTGGTTTAGAAGCACCCGTGAGTGGCCTGAACGGAACATTGCAGCAGGTCTCAATCCTGCCTTAGCCGGAGACTGGTTTAGAAGACCATGATAAAATTTAGATTGCTTAATTTTTTCTTGTCTCAATCCTGCCTTAGCCGGAGACTGGTTTAGAAGGCTCAATTCGCCCAAGCTGCTCAAGCCTTCGGGCTGTCTCAATCCTGCCTTAGCCGGAGACTGGTTTAGAAGTGATATTTTTGATGAATGTGTGACAAAATGGTGAGGGTA
>JBKBIC010000470.1:0-1032 GCA_046299435.1 Saprospiraceae bacterium | reverse complement strand
CATTGAGCATCTTCGGGCGAAGCCCAATCCGCCCGACGCCGTCGTGTTCCTGGATGCCGACCACTCCGACTATCCAGCGGAAATGCCCGCCGTGCTACGCCCGATATGGGAAGATGGCTACGACCTCGTCATCGGCTCACGGGCGCTGGGCGTGCGGGAGAGCGGCTCCATGACCCCGCAGCAGGTGTTCGGCAACTGGCTGGCTACAAGGCTAATGCGGTGGTTTTACGGCGTGCGGTTTACCGATTTGGGGCCGTTCCGAGCCATCCGCTTCGACAAGTTGCTGGCGCTCCAAATGTCGGAAATGACCTACGGCTGGACGGTGGAGATGCAGGTAAAGGCTGCCAAGCAGGGTATGAAATGCTGCGAAGTTCCCGTCAATTACCGCCGGCGCATCGGGTTCTCGAAGGTGTCTGGCACGGTGAAGGGGACGATTGGGGCAGGGTACAAGATTTTGGCGGTGATTTTCAGGTTGCTGGTGAAATGAAAACCACAGATTCAAAGATTGGGATTTGCCTGTTGGCGGCTATTTATCGCCTCGGGGCAAACGGCCGCCCGCCCCCACGCTACCCGAATACCCGAAAAACCCGCCGAAACGAAGCCCGTGAAAGTCAAGTTGCCGCCCATTGCGGAGCAAACAAACCACAGCCCGCTATTTTGTAACTGCTGACGGTTGAAAACAGGGTGAGTATTGGGAGGAATTATAGTCGCAGTTTTCAGGATAAAGGCCAAGCCGCCGTTTGATTTACGAACGAAGGCCTTGCCAAACTTCGATTGGTTCGGTTTCACCTGAATGACTTCCACCTTCTTTCCCCCTTGACAGCAAGTCTTATTTCCCATTTTTCTATCTTTGACCTACCCGGATAAGGCTAAACAAGTTGAGCCAATCAAACTCATTTCAAGACAAAACCAATCGACCACATGCCAACCCAGCAAAACTCCGCCACCGAACACATCGAAGCCATCCGCCAAGTCTGGCTGTCCACGCCGGGCGAGGCTGCGGCGGACATGGCGAATGCCCTGAACGACATC
>JBKBIC010000469.1:0-1045 GCA_046299435.1 Saprospiraceae bacterium | reverse complement strand
CGCTCGCATCTATCGCCAGACCTCCGGTGGGCGCGATGGTGCCTACCTGGCCTCTGTGGCATCGGCGGGCGGCGTCAGTGTCGTCTCGCAGTCCCAGCCAGTGAGCGCCTATAAGGCAGCGAAGACGGATGAGGAGCGCAAAAAGCTGGTCGAGCCGCTGAAGATGGCGGCGGCCAACGGCAACACGGAAGCCGCAATAGTATTGGCGCAGCTCTACATCGGCATCGGCGCCGATCCCAAAAGCCCGCCCGCAATCAGCGTTGCCCTCAGTGATCAGCACGCAGAGGTCGGTGCGGTACAGGTCGCGTAGCGCGTGAATTTCGTCCATGTTGCCGTCAGAAGGGTTTTGGAAACGGTCAACGTCCGTCGCAAAGGAGCCTGATTCTGTGTAACCGACCCGAACGAGGTGCGCCAGTTCCACCCTGAAATTGACCTGGCTGTTGGCATAAGTGGTGTTCGTGACATTGATGGCCGCTTGAGCCAGTCCAAGGGCATCGCCGAAACCGTTGGACTGCGACCAATTGTTAGCCGCGTTGGTATAGGCGACCAAAAGCCGGATGTTGCAGGCCACCGGGTCATCGCCGGAGGCTTCGGGGCTGTCTTCCATTTTTGATTTCAGGCCAGGGTTTGTTCTCAGGTCATGGCAGTCTTCGGCAGGTATGTTGGACCGGTTGGTTTCGACCAAAAAATAGGTGCCGTTGCCCGATGGGAAAACTTGGAAGTAGTGGTGTTCCCAAAAAATATCGGCGCGATAGCCGGTTTTGATGGGGGTCACGATCAAATTTCCGTGCCATGTGCCCGTTGCCGCGCCCGACCAACCACCTTCAAAGACGTTGGTGTGGGCATTGGGCGTGCGCTGAAAAACCGCTTTTTGCCCGTCGAACAGTTCCACCGCTACTCGCTCGGCGTTCAGCGCATTTGGGTTGAATTGTACGGGGCGATAGCGAAGCATGTCGGCCAAACCAGCATTGGGCTTCATTTCAGTTGGCACGTCAACGGTTTTTTCGCTAAAAAGCGGCACTGCTTGAGCAAAAAGCCCTGAATT
>JBKBIC010000468.1:0-1047 GCA_046299435.1 Saprospiraceae bacterium | reverse complement strand
ATTCACGAGGCAGGTGCACCTGCCGAAATGGAATTGGCATATACCCTCGCCGATGGGCTGGAGTACATCCGCGCCGGGCTGGCTGCAGGGCTGAACATTGACGACTTTGCGCCTCGGCTCTCGTTTTTTTGGGGAATCGGGATGCGCCATTTTGACGAAATAGCCAAAATGCGTGCCGGGCGCCTGCTGTGGGCTAAAATCGTGCAACAGTTCGGTCCGCAACAAGCCAAAAGCCTTGCTCTGCGCACCCACTGCCAAACCTCGGGCTGGAGCCTCACAGAACAAGGGCGGCACGCAGAGCCTGCACACCAATTCCTTCGATGAGGCCATCGCTCTGCCCACCGATTTTTCGGCTAAAATCGCCCGCGACACGCAAATTTTTATCCAAAAAGAAACCGATGTCACCCGTGCCGTTGACCCATGGGCCGGCTCTTACTTTGTCGAAAAGCGAACTGCAGAATTGGCCGAAAAAGCCTGGGTACTCATTCAAGAAGTGGAAGAACTGGGCGGCATGGCCAAGGCCATCGAGCAAGGTTTGCCCAAGCTCCGCATCGAAGACGCAGCTGCCCGCAAACAGGCCAAAATTGATGCCGGAACGGATAAAATAGTGGGTGTCAACATTTTTCAAGTGGCCGAAAACACAACATTCGACATCTTGGAAGTGGACAACACAGCCGTCAGGGAAAGCCAGATTAAGCGGCTCAATGCCCTGAAAGCGACGCGCGACGCAGCCGCCGTAGAAAAAGCCCTGGCTGCCATTGAACGCGCTGCCCAGTCGCCCGAAGCTAACCTACTGGAGGCTGCCATTGCTGCTGCCCGCGCCCGTGCATCGTTGGGTGAAATCTCTTGGGCAATGGAAAAAGTGTTCGGGCGCTATACCGCCAACATTCAGTCCGTTTCAGGGGTTTATGCTGCACAGATGAGCAACAACCAAGAATTTGAAAAAGCCAAAAAAATGGCCGACGCTTTTGCCGAAGCCGAGGGGCGCCGCCCGCGTATCATGATCGCCAAGCTCGGCCAGGACGGGCATGACCGGGGTGCCAAGGT
>JBKBIC010000467.1:0-1054 GCA_046299435.1 Saprospiraceae bacterium | reverse complement strand
CGACGGCGCACACTCCGACAATTTTCTGAAATCCCCACAAATTGGACGAAAGTCCAGTAGAACTAGTTACAGTTTTGCTCAAACCGTCACGCACCCCGCTGAATGGAGTTCTATATGGCCCGCCGCTCACTACGCCACGCAGTAGCCACCACCACTTCCCTCGTTCTCATCGCCGCCGGCGTCACTGTTGGACTTGGAGCCTCGGTGGCGCAAGCAGCGCCGGCCTGCGCGCTCAACCAGTCGGTGACCGACAGTTGGACCGGTTCCCTCGGGACGCCGTACACCGTCAGCAAGGAGGTTGTCGGCGACGGCAAGGTCGCCCCGGGACAGACGGTCACCTACCTGACAAAGGTTTCCGGTTCGGGAGCACTCGTCAATCAAATCCGCGATTTCCACCCGGCAGGATTCCAGCTGGTCAAGGCTCGTCTGAACGTCAAATGGCTTATCGGCGATCAGCAGTGGGACGACGTCACCAAAACTGCGGTTGTCGGCAACAACTCCGTAGTCGCAAAGGGCGGCGGATGGACCACGGCGGGCGGTGGCATCATCGCTTTGGAAACCACCTACAAGGTTCCCGATAACGCAGTCGTAGGCACGCAGCTCGACAGCGGTGCCGGCACCAACATTGTGCTGGCGGCGGGCGACTGGAACATCAATCCGATGGGCGTGTGTGTCACCATCCGGCAGCCGAACCCCGTCGAGGCGGGCGCCGGAAGCCTCGAAGACATGGGCTTCGGCTCACTCAACTCCGGATCAGGCCAGGTATTCGGCTCCCTGACCGACCCGCAGGGCTCGATGACCAATGTCATCAGCGGTGTCCTGGGCAATGTGCTCGGCAACATGAGCTGACTCAGTTCGGATTAGGAGATGGGCCGAGCCACCAGCGCATGCTGGTAGCTCGGCCCATTTCGACTTTCTTGAAGCAAGCTCGGCCTTCAACCAATTTTCGACAGGCCATCAGCGAAACAAAAGTTCGGCGATGTGAAAAACGGCAAGAGCGTTTCCGATTTGCTCGCAAAAAAAATCGCGCCGTTGCTGAAGAATCGCAAAGATG
>JBKBIC010000466.1:0-1063 GCA_046299435.1 Saprospiraceae bacterium | reverse complement strand
GCACCCGTGACCTCGACCTGGGGTTGGAGAAAGAGGGCAAACGGCCACGCCTCCCCTTCTGCACTCAAGGCGCGCGCCAGGGCGCGTTCGAGGTCAAAAACAGCGCGCACACGCTCGCCCATGCTGCGCTCGAAGAATTCAACGCGATTTCCACCCGCCGCCTTGGCCACCCCAAGAGCCAAACTGGCCTGGCGCAAAATCTCCTCGCTCAGCTCACGGCCTTCGCCCTTCTCCATGGCAGAAGAGCAGAGAGCTATACCAACGGATAACGATAGCCGGAAGGACTCCCCGTTGGCCTCCAGTGGCTGGTGCAAGGCGGAACGCAAACCTTCGGCAAAACGCAAAACTTCACCGCGATTGGGCGGCGATGCGACGGTTTTCAGGCTTTCGGCAATTTCCTGCGCCGACATTCCAAACGAAACGCCGACCGCCGCTGCCGCCAAAGCATTCAAAATGTTATGTTTGCCGTTCAAAGGAAACGAAACTTCCGCCGTGCTGTTCGGTGTTTGCAACGTAAAATATGTTTCGCCGAAATGCTCGAAACGAATGTTTTTCGCCATTACGTCCGCTTGCGTTTCAAGCCCGTAAGTAATTGTTTTTCCTTTGCTTAAACTGCTCATGGCGGCAACCCGAAAATCATCGGCATTCAAAATCACCGTACCGCCCGGCTTCATTCCTTCGACCAGTTCGGCTTTTGCTTTGGCAATATTTTCAATCGTGCCGAGGTGTTCGATATGCACCGGCAAAACATTCAAAACCACTGCAACCGTAGGCGGCGTAATGCGCGTAAGTCTTGCTATTTCATTATTTGGCGTGGACATTCCCATCTCTAGAACTGCTACCTCAGATGAATTATCCTTTGCCAAATTCAAAACCGTAATTGGAAGTCCGAGACCGTTATTGTAGTTTTTAATGCTCCGCAAAACTTTGCGTCCCGAACTCGCCAAAACGTGCGCCGTCAATTCTCGCGCTGTCGTTTTTCCCGCGCTTCCCGTCACGGCAACGACGGGTTTGTTCCATTCCAAATAAACGCCGTGCGCGAGTTTTTGAAAAGCCACAATCA
>JBKBIC010000465.1:0-1087 GCA_046299435.1 Saprospiraceae bacterium | reverse complement strand
CAGCAAGGCGGCATCGATACCATCGAGCGACGTGCCGCTCATCAGGCCAACTACGCGATAAATCTGCATTTTTCGGGCTCCTCTTGGCATATTGCCGCAATACAGCAAATAGCTTATGATACCCCCAAATTCAAGGACATGAAAGGTTTCCCGCCATGCACAACCCGATTGCGATACTGTTTTTGACAGTTATGTCCGTTGTCCCCTCTTTCTACGCCATGGCCGCCCCGCCCCAGTCGGGCGACAGCGCGGCGCAGCGGGTCATCGAACGCGTTTTCAGCGAAGCCGAACGCGCCGTGATTGAAGAGTTTTACCTGAAAGACGCCGAAGCCAAGGCCAAACATAAAAAAGACGGTCACAAAAAAGCCAAGCACGGCAAAGGCCGCGAAGGCATGCCCCCCGGCCTTGCCAAAAAAGACAGCCTGCCCCCGGGATTGCAAAAACAGTTGCAAAAAAATGGCACGCTGCCGCCCGGCCTTGCCCGCAATGAATTGCCGCTGGCTTTGCAAAACAAGCTTTACCCGCCGAAGCTCGGCACCAAACGCCTGCTGGTCGGACGCGACATCGTTTTGATTGATACCAAAACCGATTTGATCCTCGACATCGTATACGATGTCGTACGCGCATCCCAACTGTAACATTTGGCAGCGAAGGAGGATTTATTATGAGATTTTTCGTTTATCTGCTCGCAGCGCTGATCACCATGACTGCCGCCGCACAGGCGCAAACGGTTGATGCACGCATGGCCGGCCAAACCAGCCAGCCCGCGCCCGCCGTCCCCGTTGAAATCACGCACGGCTTTTCGCAAAAAGACCGCGAAGCGGTTTACGGCTACTTCAAACTGCCGCCCGCGCAGCAAAGCATCCGCGAAGACATCCGCGCGAAAGAGCATATGGGCCCCGGCAGCCTTGTCGGCAGCCGCCTTGCCGCAAATATCGCCCTGTCGGATTTGCCCGTCCGGCTGGCGCGCAAACTCGCCCCGCCGAAAACAAACGTGAAATTCGGCAGCCTTGGCGTCGATCTGATTGCCATGGATATCAACTCCCGCGAAATCCTTGATTTCGTCCCGAACGTCATTCCCGAATAC
>JBKBIC010000464.1:0-1092 GCA_046299435.1 Saprospiraceae bacterium | reverse complement strand
GCGCAAGGGCATGTTGCCCGCCACCCTGACCGCAGAGCGCGACCCCAACAGCGACGAACTTTATTTGGAATTTGAAAGCCTATGCAACCGCGACATCCTGACGGCTTGGGGCGAAAAAATTGACCCCGGGCAGCCCTACCGCTTTGATTTCGACCGTTTTGAAAAAAAAATGACTTGGATGGTCGGCTACTTTGAGTTTTTAGACAGTATCCCGAACAAAGCTGTTTTTGAAGGCAAGCCAAAAGCGGCGCAAACCGTGGGCGAACTGGCATTCGCTTGGTGGGGCAGTCCACTGCCAGAAGTAGCGGCCGACAAGTTTGCCACACTCGCCGAAACGACGTTCAGCTTGGCTCCGGGGGAATACGCCATCGAACTCAGCTCCGACGACGGGGTGCGGCTTTACGTGGACGATAAATGCGTCATTGACCGCTGGGACATACACGAGCCGACCGTTGACGAAATTTCGCTGAAACTCGGAGGGCAACACCGAATACGGATAGAGCACTTCGATGCGGGCGGCTTTGCGGCTTTGGATTTTAGGGTTCGGCGAGTTCGAAACTGAGAGTGCCCTCAAATCTTGGGCAACCCCAGTACAACTGGGCGAGGTAATAGCGGCGCAGGCTCTCCAAATGCCAAAAACCGACATGGTTCCGTGGACGGCAGCAACATCTGGGTGCGCAGGGACACCACCGCCTAACCTGTCGCCGCTGCTGTTGGACGACAACGAGAGCAGGCTCTTGGGCGTGGGCCATCTTTCGTCGGGCAACAACGTGGCGGGTGGGGCCGTGCTCACGAACGAGGGCAGCGACCTGAGCGAGGAAGCCTGGCTGCTGAAGATAGGCATAGACGGCTGCACCGAACCGGGCGACTGCGCGCCCAAGGTGCCTGCCCGTGGGCCTGTGCGCACATCAGCCCTGAAGTGGCTTATGTTCCCCAACCCGGTCAACTCCCACGCCTATCGGGTGCTGACCGAGGGGTGATGAGGGGGGCAGTCGCCCGCCGCGCCTTTTGGCGGAAAACACGAAAAACGAGTTTGCGAACCCGTATGCGAGGTGCCGTATGAGCTGGCAGTCGTGCTCAACCTCCCCGCGC
>JBKBIC010000463.1:0-1106 GCA_046299435.1 Saprospiraceae bacterium | reverse complement strand
CCGATTGGCCGCCGGGGTAAATGCCCTGCGCCCGCACGGGGTCGGACATTTCGACCACCATCCGCCACGAGGGGCCGTGATTGGAGGTCTGGGCGTTGGGCGCGGTGCGGTGCCCGCCCGTCAGGATGTCCTTCCGCCCGAACGCTGCGATGTACGCTAAGTGATTGATTTTCAGGCCCCTAAACTTGCCCCACGCCCAATCGCCCGGCGCGGCGAGCGCGGCTTTTGCCGACATGGTTTTGAAAGTTTCGGTCACGATTTGCTGGGCAGTCTCGCGCACGTCGGGCGTGGCCGCATGGTCGAAAAACTTGTTCGACGGGTCGCGCTCCATGAGGAAGACGAACCGCCACGCTTCGGGCGTGAGCACGTCCATGCCTTTGGCGCGGAGCGCGAAAAGCTCGTCCCATGTGCGGGCATAACAGCTATCGAACCACGCCTCGAACAGCGCGGGCGCGGCGAGGTCTTTTTCGTAGCTGAACCGCCAGTTTTCGAGTTCGGCGACGTGTTTTTGCTCGGTTGGGTTCAGGTTGCTGCGGTCGAGCAATTTCAACATGACAGGCAAGGCCGCTGCCGCCCGTGCGCTAAAATTGTCCATTTGCATGGCTTTCATGCTGTCGAGCGTGGCGTTTTGCACGTCGGCGAGCCGTTTATTGATGCGGATGTTGCGCCAATCCGCGTAGCTGCCGGGCAAATAGTACGGGTACGAAGGCGGTACCGAATGCTGGTTGGCCGATGCCACGAAGCCGCGCAGCGGGTTTTGCATCGCCGGCAAATGCTCCTGCGGCACAAAGCCCGGCCAGTCGTTCGCACTTTGGCTGCCGTCTTGCACCGTGCGGCCCTGCCCCGGTGCGCGGAGCGGGAATTTGCCCTGAACCTGCATGGCGATGTCGCCGCTGCGGGCCGCGAACACAAAATTTTGGGCCGGCGATGCAAAGCCAGCGAGGGCTATTTGGTAGTCGGCGAGGTCTTTCCCGGTGTTCAAACCGCGAAAAGTGCTGATTTGGTCGGCTCCTTCGGCTTGGTGCGCCACCCAGCGCATGGCACAATCGCGGTACGGATGGCCGGGTTTGTGGTCGTGCGTGACTGGCCCCCAAGTGGTATAGCGC
>JBKBIC010000462.1:0-1107 GCA_046299435.1 Saprospiraceae bacterium | reverse complement strand
GCCAGTTCGTCGGGGCTGTTGGGCTGGGTCAATAGGCCGTTTTCGCCGTGCCGGACGGATTCGCGCACGCCTGAAATGTCGCTCGTGATGACCGCCTTGCCGCAGCTCATGGCTTCGAGCGGCGCGATGGCGTGCGACTCGTGCAGCGACGGAGCCACCAAAAACGCCGCGTGGTGCAGCCATTGATAGACGATGTTCGAGTTCAGGTTGCCGGTCAGTTTCACGCGCCCCGAAAGGCCGGCTTCGGCAATCGCCTGTTGCAGCCGCTCGCGGTCGGGGCCGTCGCCAATCATCACAAGCCGCGCCGAGGGACGCACTTTCTTCATGGCCTCGACGAGCGAAAAAATGCCCTTGATGCGCTCCAAACGACCTAAAAAGACGACCAAGTTCGGGTCGGTTTGGATGTCGCCTGCCGGGGGCGCGGGTTCCACGCCGTTGTAAATCTGCGTGATTTTCGGCACCAGCCGCCCCATGTGGTATCCCGCGAGGCGCAGCTGCTCGGCCATTTCTTGGCTGACGACGATGAGGCGGTCGCTGTTGAGCAGGGCGTTGTTTTCCCAGCGCGAAGCCCACATTTGGTGCAGCCTTGCGTTGAAATCCGTGTTTGACACGCGCCCGCCTCGCTGGTTTTCAATGGAAACAAGGCCGAAAAGTGTGTTCACCACAGGTACGTTGCCTTGCCGACCGGGGAACAAAAAACCGCTGCGGCCTTGCAAATGCACCAAATCGAACCGCCGGGCATTGGCCAGCAGCCAATCCAACGCCGCGAAATTGAAGCCCCATTCTTCGGCCAATTTCGGCAGCGCGGGCAGGTGCCGACCGGGGAAATACGGGATTTGGATGACGGTGCGGCCATGCATGGTCGTCCGGTGTTCGCGGCGCAGCAGGCTGCCCGCCGAAAGGATGAACACTTCGTGGCCGCGCTGCACCATTTGTCCCGATAAATTCCAAGTGTGTGTTTGGATGCTCCCTTTGTAGCTATCCGGGAGCGACTTCATAACATAGAGAATTTTCACAGTAAGCGGATTAGTAAGCGTTGTTTTGAATAGAAGTGCTGAGTTATGAGTGACAAGTGATGAGTTTATTATTCATCACTTATCACTCATA
>JBKBIC010000461.1:0-1110 GCA_046299435.1 Saprospiraceae bacterium | reverse complement strand
ACGCGCAAGTGCCCGCCGACGGCCAGAGCGTCGCGCTCACCGCCGAATTTGACGGCAGCTGCACCTACACGTCCGGCGCACTCGGCACCGCGCCCGGTTCGTGCAGCATGGCGGGCGTGCTATCGGGCGGCGCGACCATTTGCCCCGGCGGCACGGCCGCTCTGGTCGTGACCGTCACGGGTGGCGTGGCCCCCTACGACGTGACGCTCTCCAACGGCACCGACACCCAAATAGCGAGTGGCTATGCCAGCGGCTCGAACATCAGCGTAACGCCCACTGTGTCAGGCACTTGGACAATTTCCGCACTGACGGACTCGAACGCTGAAAACGGCGACCTGAGCGGCTCCGCCGTCGTCACGCTTGAAGACAACGACCCGCCGACGGCCATTTGCAAACCGGTATTCGTCACGCTGAATGCCGCAGGCACAGCCACCATCTCCGGTGCCGATGCCAACAACGGCTCCTCCGACAACTGCCCGGAAAGCGGCAGCCTGAGCTATGCGGTCTCGCCCAACTTTTTCGACTGCGACGACGCGGGCGAAAACACGGTCGTGCTGACGGTGACGGACGCGAACGCGAACACGGCCAGCTGCACGGCCACCGTCACGGTCTTGGACGTGCTGCACTACTCCGAAACGCCCGGCATCCGCACTGCGTCGGACGGCCTCGCGGGCGACAACCTCGGCTGGGGGCTTGGGCTTTCGGGCGGTATCGCCATCGCCGGTGCACCGAACGACAAAGTGGGCACGCAGAACAAGCAAGGCTCGGCCTACGTCTTTTCGCAAAGCTTGAGCTGGGGTCAGTTGAAGCAAATCAAGGCCTTCAACGGCGCGGCGGTGGACTACTTCGGCAACGCCGTTTCGGTCGAGGGCAGCACGGCCGCTATCGCCGCGTACGGGTTCAACCACCCGTTGGGCGGCACGGATGTCGGCACGGTGTACATCTACGAAAAAGACCTCGGCGGCGCGAACAACTGGGGCTTCCGCACGGGTGTCGGCGCGTTCGACGGCGCGGCCTACGACTACTTCGGCAGCGCGTTGTCGCTCAAGGACGACGTGGTCGCGGTGGGGGCGAACAAGAAAAAAGTCGGCGCGAACAACGCGCAAGGCG
>JBKBIC010000460.1:0-1113 GCA_046299435.1 Saprospiraceae bacterium | reverse complement strand
CCGCGATAGCCGTGCGAAAAAGCGTTTTGCTTGGCCTCGTCCATCAGTTGGAACCGGAATTCGAGCAGCGAACGGGCGATTTCGGGGTGCAAAACCAGCAGCGGCGGGTACATCCAAAGTTCGGTGTCCCAAAAAACGTGGCCGTTGTAGCCCAAACCGCTGAGGCCCATCGGCGAAAGGCTCAACGCCGTGCCCTCGCGGGCGAACGAATAGAGATGGTACATGGCAAAATGCACGTCCCGCGTGGCCTGCGGGTCGCCCTCGATTTGCACGTCAGCGGCCCAAAGTTTGTCCCACTCGGCACGGTGGCGTTTCAGCAAGCGGTCGGTGCGTTCGAGGGCCGCGAAAATGGTCAGCCGCTCGGCCTCGTTGTGCGCGTCTGGGACGTGCGCCGACGAAATGACCGAGCCGACGACAGCAAAACGGTACGTCTCGCCCGCCCGTAGTTTTTTGTAAAACTTGGCGAGGTGCGAACTGTAATCCCAGTCTTCGTGGATGATTTTCGGCTGCTCGCCGTGCTTTTCCTCAAAAATAAAACTCGTGCTGGCCGCCACCGTGTATTTGCCGCTGGGCGATTTGCCGACCGAAGTCAGCAGCGGGATGAGGACGTGCGGGCGGTCAATTTCCGAGTAGAAATTCCGCACGTCGGCCAGCATTTCGGGGGCTTCGATGACCGACATAGGCGTGATGGTCACGTCCTTTTTTGCCCGGATTTCGACGATGCTCAGGGCCGAGTAGGGGAGGTGCCGCAGTGCCATAACCCGGTGATTTACAGCGAGTTTATCGCCCACATCGAAGGTCGTGGCGAGTTCGGCGTTCCGCATATCGAGCGTTTGGGCGTAGTTAGAAATATCGGCCCGCCCGACGCGCCGCCCGTCCACGTCGAGGTTCATGTTGACGAAATTGAACCCCTTCAAAATGTTCGACACGCGCCCGCGCCCGTAGTTGTCGTAGGCCCCGTTGAGCACCACGTCTTTGACCTTCATCGGTTCGGGACTGCTGACGAGGCCAATCATGCCGTTGGCGACCGTCACGCCGAAATAATTGGCGGGGTTGATGTTGGTGGCGGGCACTTTCCACACGTCCTGAGATGCGAGAGGCGGGACAGCGAGC
>JBKBIC010000459.1:0-1114 GCA_046299435.1 Saprospiraceae bacterium | reverse complement strand
CAGAGGAAACGCAAGTAGGGTTGCATCGCACCGACTACAAAAAAGAATGATTCTTATTGGCGATTATGCCTGAGTGGATTGGACGCGATCCGCAACGAGGCGACCGTCGAGCAGTTCGATCACCCGTTCGCGCTTGGGCGAGCGCACGATCAGGCCGATGTGGTGATCTTTATCTTTGAGCCTCCACACGATTTCAGGGTCGTTGAATTGGGAAGTGTCGGGCCACTCTTGGCGGGTAAGCGACACAATGATGCCGGCATAGTCGTCGCGAAGTTTGGGCAGTTTGTACTTTTCACCGGCAGCTACGGCTTCTTCCAACCGCGCCCATTCGTACCATAGGTTGACCCCCGAAGCCGCTTCCACCATTTCGGCCAAGTGTGCGCCGCCCACACGGCAGGAGGTTTCGAGAAAATAAAACTCCCCTGTCTCACGGTTTTTGATAAATTCTGTGTGGCTTGCGCTGTGCTGCATCCCAAATGCCTTCATCACTTCGGCATTCATTTTGAGCAGCTTTTTTTCATCGGAGGAGCCAAAGGGCACGATGGCGCTGCGGAAAATGCCGCCGCCGTGCGCCACATCGAACGGGGTGGCCAAGTACTGCGAAACCCGGGCAAACACCACCTTGCCGCCTTCTGAAAGTGCATCCACGTGATACACGTCGCCGGGTTTGAACTGTTCTACCAAAAAGTGATGGCGCTCACCGCCCAAAGTCTCGAGGTGCGCCCATAGCTCTTCCGCCGAATGGATTTTTTTCATGCCCGTCGCGGAAGCCTGTCCGCGGGGCTTGACGATCCAGGGTGCTGGCACCGTGCTGGCAAAGTGGGCTATGTCGGCATCGTGGAAAAGGTCAGAAAAAGCCGGCACCCTGATACCCGCATCGCGGGCTTCTATGCGCATGGCCAGTTTGTCGCGAAAATGCCTTGAGGTGGTTTGGCCCATGCCTGGGATGCGGAAGTGTTCGCGCAAAAAGGCCGCTTTTTCCACGTCAAAATCGTCGAGCGCCACAATGCGGTCAATCTTTTTGCTGCGCATCAGCCAGGCCAATCCTGCGGCTACGTCTTCCATGTGCCATTCGTTTTCAGGCCCTTGCTGCACGTAGAATATGTCATCGAGT
>JBKBIC010000458.1:0-1136 GCA_046299435.1 Saprospiraceae bacterium | reverse complement strand
GGTTTAGAAGACGTGGTAAGTATCTTGAAGCAAGGTAATAAACATGTCTCAATCCTGCCTTAGCCGGAGACTGGTTTAGAAGAAAAAAAAATCACAACCTCACCACATTGCTGCGACAGTCTCAATCCTGCCTTAGCCGGAGACTGGTTTAGAAGAGGCGACGGACAAGTTCGTGCTGCCCTTCGTCGGCGAGTCTCAATCCTGCCTTAGCCGGAGACTGGTTTAGAAGCACCACGCAACCGTGCGCTGCTTTCGCACCCGGACGTCTCAATCCTGCCTTAGCCGGAGACTGGTTTAGAAGTCAAGGCGTTCTGCCGCCTCGAAAAGTCTCATAATGGTCTCAATCCTGCCTTAGCCGGAGACTGGTTTAGAAGGTCCGCATCAACGTGCGGTCGGGCATCCTCCCGGGTCTCAATCCTGCCTTAGCCGGAGACTGGTTTAGAAGAAGGTCGGCGACCAGCCCCTGAATGTTGCTGCTGGTCTCAATCCTGCCTTAGCCGGAGACTGGTTTAGAAGAAAATATGGGTCGTTGGACAGATGAAATGCCCAGCCGTCTCAATCCTGCCTTAGCCGGAGACTGGTTTAGAAGGAGGAACCCGCGCTTGACATAGCGCTTGTTGCCCAGGTCTCAATCCTGCCTTAGCCGGAGACTGGTTTAGAAGTTACTTTTGATTCGTATTTCAACGAATCCTCCGAGGTCTCAATCCTGCCTTAGCCGGAGACTGGTTTAGAAGAATTTGTAACACATTCAATTCAAGATATCATGGCTGTCTCAATCCTGCCTTAGCCGGAGACTGGTTTAGAAGTTACCAGAAGATTCGACAAACCCTACGGTAACGTGTCTCAATCCTGCCTTAGCCGGAGACTGGTTTAGAAGGTAAACTCACCCCATCACCAGAGTGGTGCTATTCGTCTCAATCCTGCCTTAGCCGGAGACTGGTTTAGAAGTCGAGAGATTCTTTCTGGCGGACAACCACCTCACCTGTCTCAATCCTGCCTTAGCCGGAGACTGGTTTAGAAGAATTATGGACATATTCTCTCACATCGTCGTGTAAGTCTCAATCCTGCCTTAGCCGGAGACTGGTTTAGAAGTAGTAACGATACTTGCAACATTGCGACCCCGTGAGGTCTCAATC
>JBKBIC010000457.1:0-1139 GCA_046299435.1 Saprospiraceae bacterium | reverse complement strand
AACCCGACTATCGGACTAACCGACTAACCTCGCGCAGGCAAATGTCTATGTTTGCATTCATCATTTATCACTCATCATTCATCACTCGAAAACCGTGCGTCCGCTCCAACCCGCCGAAGCATATATCGAAGGCATCCGCGCAGGTAGCCGCGTGTGGCTGGGCCGCGCCATCACGCTCGTCGAAAGCAGCCGCCCCGAACACCGGGCTTTGGCCGATGCGGTCATCGCCCGGCTGCTGGCCGACGCACCGACCAACGCCGCCCCGACGCTGCGCCTTGGCATCACGGGCGCGCCCGGCGCAGGCAAAAGCACGTTCATCGAGGCACTCGGCAACCACCTGACCGGGCAGGGCAAACGGGTCGCTGTGCTTGCCATTGACCCCAGCAGCCAAGTCTCGAAAGGCAGCATTTTGGGCGACAAAACCCGCATGGAGCGGCTTTCTGCCTCGGATTTGGCATTCATCCGGCCCTCGCCGTCGGGCGAATCGCTGGGCGGCGTGGCCCAAAAAACCCGCGAGACCATCCTGCTTGTCGAGGCGGCGGGCTACGACACAGTCATCGTCGAGACCGTCGGCGTGGGCCAGAGCGAGACCGCCGTGCATGGCATGACCGATGTTTTCCTGCTGCTGCTGTTGCCCGGCGCGGGCGACGAATTGCAGGGCATCAAACGCGGCATCGTCGAAATGGCCGATATTTTGGCCGTGAACAAAGCCGACGGCGACCGCCAAAAACTCGCCAACCAAGCCCGCGCCCATTACCTGAACGCCACGCACTTGCTGCCGCCCAAACCGAGCGGTTGGCAACCCAAGACGCTGATTTGCAGCGCGTTGGAAAACCGGGGCATCGCCGAAATATGGCAAACAGTGCTGGACTACCAGCAGCAAACTTTGGCCAATGGCTACTTCCAAGCCAACCGCGCCCGGCAGGCCAGGTTCTGGTTGCAAGAGGCACTCGACGCGGGCCTGCGCCAGTTGTTTTTCGGCAACGAGGCCGTGCAAAAACAACTGGCCGCCCTCGAACCGGAGGTGCTGGCCGGACGGGTTTCGCCCGTCGCGGCGGCGAGCAGGTTGCTGTCGCTTTTTGCGCCACCACAGTCTCACCCCCCGGCCCCCTGAAAGGGGGAGGCTCCAACTCCCCCTT
>JBKBIC010000456.1:0-1141 GCA_046299435.1 Saprospiraceae bacterium | reverse complement strand
CCCGTAGGGACGACCCATGCCGTCCCTACGGGACTTGCCAAGTTTTTCTCAACTCGATGCTATAAACGTGGCCGTCCCTACGGGACTAAACACTCCTTGTCCGAAGGGATTTCTTTGGAGCAAAATTCTCAAAACCTCCTCTTCAAATTTTAGAACATACTCTAAGGATGCCGCTGAACAGGATGTTTGCGTCAACGATGATGTCTTGCATTGGGGGGTAGGCGGTGTTTTTGGGTTTCCCATTGGCCTTTTTTCACGGATTTTGCCAGTTGGTTGGCTTGTTTGCGGGTAGCTGTGCTTTTGGCAACGATTTCACGGAAAAGCAGATAGTCCAATAAATCTTGTACTTCGGCATAAGCCATCAACGAGGCAGGGATGCGAATCACGGTCTCCGTTTGGGTGCGTTCTATGGTCATTTTTCAAAAAAATTTCTCAAAAGTAGGCCATGCCTTGCATCTCTTCCGCCAAAAATCTCAATTCATCACATCCACGTCGCGCACCACGCTGAGCAGTAGTTGGATGTCCTCGTAAAACTCCCGCACCACGTCGTAGCCCACGTTGGAGGCAAAGAGCGCGGGTTCGAGCAGGTCTTCGGTCTGCGTGACGGCGAGGTAGATTTTGTCCTCGATGATGCTGGCGAAAAACTCCTTGCCCGTGCGGGCGCGGTAGGCGAGCAGGGCGCGTTGCATATCCTCCGAAATCACGTTGGCGACGCGGGCATCGGGCGTGGCGTAGGTGTCGAACACGGCCTCGAATTCGGGCAGCAGATTTTTATGGACGCGCCGCCCGCCGAGGAGGTTGAAGGCGCGTTCGCTGCGCGAGAGGAATTTGCGGAGCGCGTCGGGCAGCAGCAGGATTTTGCCGCGCATGTCCGGTCGGCAGAAATCGCCGACGAGGAACACGCCCCGGAACACATCGTCCACACGATTCCGCACGGGCGATATTTCGCGGACGTGCAGCTCCGACATTTCGATGGGCATCTCGCGGATTTGGCCTTTGATGTAGTCCTCGCCCGAATACTCGTGGGCATGGGTGAAGATGCGGCTGGCGAAGAATTTTTGCGGCGGGATGAAGCCCTTTGCGTCGTAACTAAAAGTGCCGTGGTTGATGCCGTTGTCAATGTAGTCCAGCACAAGGCCGA
>JBKBIC010000455.1:903-1172 GCA_046299435.1 Saprospiraceae bacterium | reverse complement strand
ACTACCTGTGTCGGTTTACGGTACGGGCTGTTCTTGTCTGACGCTTCCGAGACTTTTCCTGGAAGTAGATTCGATACGCTATCCGCTTGGGCCGAAGCCCGCGCGGTACTATCCCGGTGTCGCCACGCGGTTTAACGCACTATTCCGTCAGTGCGCGGTATCCACTCTCCTCCGTCATCTCTTCGCAACAAAAACAGGCGTAGGAATTTTAACCCACTTGCCATCGGCTTCGCCTGGCGGCTTATCCTTAGGACCCGGCTTACCCTGAT
>JBKBIC010000455.1:306-893 GCA_046299435.1 Saprospiraceae bacterium | reverse complement strand
CGATTAACGTAGATCAGGAACCCTTAGTCTTTCGGCGAGGATGTTTTCCACATCCTTTATCGTTACTTATGCCTACATTTGCTTTTCTATGAACTCCACAATTGCTCGCGCAACTCCTTCGCCGCTCATAGAATGCTCCCCTACCCACGTCTTAGACGTGGCATAGCTTCGGTAAATGGTTTATGCCCGATTATTTTCCGCGCGGGAACGCTCGACCAGTGAGCTGTTACGCACTCTTTAAATGAATTGCTGCTTCCAAGCAAACATCCTAGCTGTCAATGCAGTCCAACCGCGTTGTTTCAACTTAGCATATATTTGGGGACCTTAGCTGTTGGTCTGGGTTCTTTCCCTCTCGGACATGGACCTTAGCACCCATGCCCTCACTGCCGCGCATCATTTATTAGCATTCGGAGTTTGTCAGGAATTGGTAGGCGATGAAACCCCCGCATCCAATCAGTAGCTCTACCTCTAATAAACTTGTCGCAACGCTGCACCTAAATGCATTTCGGGGAGTACGAGCTATCTCCCAGTTTGATTGGCCTTTCACCCCTACCCACAGGTCATCCGAAGACTTTTCAACGTCAACC
>JBKBIC010000455.1:0-296 GCA_046299435.1 Saprospiraceae bacterium | reverse complement strand
TTACCAGAGCTTCAACCTGCCCATGGGTAGATCACAAGGTTTCGCGTCTAATCCTACTAACTATGCGCCCTATTCAGACTCGCTTTCGCTCCGGCTCCGGACCTGAAGTCCTTAACCTCGCTAGTAAAATTAACTCGTAGGCTCATTATGCAAAAGGCACGCCGTCACACCATATAGGTGCTCCGACCGCTTGTAGGCGTACGGTTTCAGGTTCTATTTCACCCTTCTATTCGAAGTGCTTTTCACCTTTCCTTCACAGTACTTGTTCACTATCGGTCTTTCAGGAGTATTTAGCC
>JBKBIC010000454.1:0-1196 GCA_046299435.1 Saprospiraceae bacterium | reverse complement strand
CGCCGCCGGTTTGGCCGCACAGCAGCCGGCCGTATCGACAGCGGGATTTTCGGGTTGACCAGTTTTCATAAATTTGATAATGTGGCGCCCATTGTTGCTAAAAGTGAGACTGGACACTACCTCTTTCCTTTAGGGTAATATAGCCCCAGACAGACGGGATGCCAGAAAAATGCACCTCGGGACGCAGCAAAAACGAAAAATGAAACAGTTTCTTTGCAAATCGCTGATGAGCCTGTCCTTTGCTGCTGCGCTGGCGCTGCAGGGCACGGCTGCCTATGCGGGCTACGAAAAGGCCAGCCTGCGCTATGACGTCGAGGCGCCCAAGAAACTCGGCCTCAATTACGATGTTTACGCAGGCGGGTTCAAGGCGCTGGCCGCGACGCTGGACATGGACCTCGACCCCAAAGCCTATGACATGTCGCTGACGGCGAAAACGCAGGGCACGATCGGCTCCCTCTTCCCGTGGGAAGGGACGTATGCAACCTCCGGCGTTGCCAAAAACGGCACCCCGGTGCCGACGCTGCATACCGCGCGCAGCAGCTGGAAAAAAGAAGAAAAAGTCACTGAAATGCAATACGCGCCCAACGGCAACCTTCTCAAAACCACCACGCACGAAGACAACGAAACCAAAGTCAAAAAAGATTTCGACCCCAAGCTGACGACCGATGCCGTCGATATGCTGACGGGCGCCTTGCAAATGCTGCAACATTCCGGCCAGACGTCGAAGTGCGAAGGCAGTTTCCCCGTGTTCGACGGCAAACGCCGCTTTAACATCACCTTGCACGATGACGGCACTGAAAAGCTTTCCAAAAACAAATACTCCGCTTTCGACGGCGAAGCGCTGCGTTGCACGCTGAAAGTGGAACCCGTCGCAGGTTTCAAGAAAAAAGACACCCAGCGCGGCTGGATGGCCGTGCAGGGCCATACCGAAGCGCGCAAAAAGCTGCCGACCCTCTGGCTGGCGCAGCTCGAAGAAAAAGGCCCGATGGTGCCCGTGCGCATGGAAATCGCCAGTGCCTATGGCTCGGTCGTCGCCCATCTGACGGGCCTTCAGAACAAGTAAGTCCGGAGATAGTTCCGCCCCTTTTTCTGCTTTATTTTGCCCGAAAATTCGGGTTTTAAGCCTTTGGCGGCTATTGTAATCTCCTGCAACAAACTGTGAATTGAAGCGCGATTCCGCCTCTGGTCTATTCGGG
>JBKBIC010000453.1:0-1196 GCA_046299435.1 Saprospiraceae bacterium | reverse complement strand
GTGACGTTCCAGTCGACGTCGCGGATGTCGTCCCCATAGGCGTAGCGGACGACCTGGTCGAACTCCATGCCGCGGCCGCGGAACACCGAGCGGTGGGCCCCGCCCAAAAGCGTCTGGACCGAGCGGCGGCGCAACTGCCACTCAAGCCGTCGCAGGGCGCTCTGGGCCCGCGGGTCGATCACCGGCGAGGGCGCGTTCATCGGCTGGGATCAGCCCGGCACGGCGACGGCGGCCAGGGCCTGGGTGATGATGGCGTCGGCGGTCAGGCCTGAGGCCTCGGCCTCGTAGGTCAGGCCGATCCGGTGGCGCAGCACGTCGGGGGCGACCTCCTGCACCAGGTTGGGCGTCACCTGTTCGAGCCCGCGGATGAAGGCCAGGGCCCGGCTCGCCTGATAGAGCGCCAGCGTCGCCCGCGGCGAAGCGCCGAAGGCCAGGGGGCGGAGGCCTCCCGCCGGCGCAGCCGCCAGCTCGCGGGTGTGGCGCACCAGGGCCAGCAGATAGGCCTGGATCTCGGGCGCTACGAACACCTCGTCCACCGCCTCGCGCAGGGCCAGCAGCTCCGGGCCATTGGAGGCCGCCTCCACCGAAGGCGAGCGCACGGCCGAACCCCAGCGCCGCAGCATCTCCAGCTCGTCCTCGCTGGAGGGGTAGTCGAGCACAAGCTTGAACAGGAAGCGGTCGGTCTGGGCCTCGGGCAGGGGATAGGTGCCCTCGTGCTCCACGGGGTTCTGGGTCGCCAGGACCAGGAACGGATTGGGCAGGGGATGGCGGGTTCCGCCGATGGTCACCTGCCGCTCCTGCATGGCCTCCAGAAGCGCGCTCTGCACCTTGGCGGGCGACCGGTTGATCTCGTCGGCCAGGACGATATTGGCGAAAACCGGCCCCAGATGGGGGGTGAAACTGCCATCATGGGGGGAATAGACCAGCGTTCCGACCACGTCGGAGGGCAAGAGGTCCGGCGTGAACTGGATGCGCTCGAAGTCCAGCCCCATGGCCTGGCCCAGGGACTTGACCAGCAGGGTCTTGGCCAGGCCCGGCATGCCTTCCAGAAGGACGTGGCCCCCCACCAGAAGCGCAATCTGCAGCCGCTCCACCACCTCGGCCTGACCGAGCACCGCCTTGCCGATCTCTGCGGACAGGCGCTGGGCCCAGGCGGGGCCTTGCAGGCCAGGCGAGGCGGCGGGCTCAGGGAGACT
>JBKBIC010000452.1:0-1205 GCA_046299435.1 Saprospiraceae bacterium | reverse complement strand
TCGCTAGTAATCGCGCATCAGCCATGGCGCGGTGAATACGTTCCCGGACCTTGTACACACCGCCCGTCAAGCCATGGAAGTCGGGTAGACCTAAAGCGGAAGGTAAAAGATTTCGTTAGGGTAAAACTGGTAACTGGGGCTAAGTCGTAACAAGGTAGCCGTACCGGAAGGTGCGGCTGGAACACCTCCTTTCTAGAGACGATACGAGGATAGTCCTCAAATCAATTGAATTTTTTACTCTCGCTGTTAGTTCAAATATTATAATAAGCAAAAAAACAGAGTCTCGTAGCTCAGCTGGTTAGAGTACTACACTGATAATGTAGGGGTCCCCAGTTCGAGTCTGGGCGGGACTACTTTTTAAATTGTGAATTCAGAATTGTGAATTGTAAATTAAAAAGACTGTTATTGTTTATAAAAGGAAATTTTGGAAGTTGAGCAATTATGAGCATAATTCATAACTCATAACTGATAACTCATAACTAAAAAATGGGGGATTAGCTCAGCTGGCTAGAGCGCCTGCCTTGCACGCAGGAGGTCATCGGTTCGACTCCGATATTCTCCACTATGGCAAAGTCACGCTGATAATTTATTGTCAGTGGCGACTCGCCACAAGTTCATTGACATATTGAGATAAGAAAATTTAAAAAGTAGAAAGAACACGTTTCTATGCACTTGTGTGTAGAGGCAAAAAGTACAATAAGCAAAATAAGGGCGCATGGCGGATGCCTAGGCTCTCAGCGGCGAAGAAGGACGCGATAAGCTGCGAAAAGCTACGGGGATTGGCACACACGAATTGATCCGTAGATATCCGAATGGGGCAACCCGGCATGTTGAAGACATGTCACTCCGAAAGGAGAGCAAACCCGCTGAACTGAAACATCTAAGTAGGCGGAGGAGAAGAAAACAAAAGTGATTCCGTAAGTAGTGGCGAGCGAACGCGGATTAGCCCAAACCAAAGTTGTTACGGCAATTTTGGGGTTGTAGGACCACGATATTTCTTGCGGATTGAATTAGAATTACCTGGAAAGGTAAGCCATAGACGGTGATAGCCCGGTATAAGTAAGAGAAGATATAGATAGTGGTATCCTGAGTAGCGCGGGGCACGTGAAACCCTGTGTGAATTTGGCGGGACCATCCGCTAAGGCTAAATACTCCTGAGAGACCGATAGTGAACCAGTACCGTGAGGGAAAGGTGAAAAGAACCG
>JBKBIC010000451.1:0-1209 GCA_046299435.1 Saprospiraceae bacterium | reverse complement strand
ACCTTGAAGATGAGCCGTTTATCTATCAAAATCTGAACGCTGAGAACCACCGACCCCAATCCGATTACCTGAGTTTCCGCTTGAAAGGCGCGCCAATGAACCACCGCGCCTTTGGTGCAAGGGCCATCGCTTTCAAAAAAAACGGAGAAAAAATCACCGCCGAGATGTTTCCAGTACGCGGCTATCAGTCGAGTGCCGTTGCTCCGCTGCACCTCGGCATCGGAGAGCGCAGCGAGGTGGACTCGGTGGTCGTCATCTGGCCCGACCGCAGCTTCCAGGTTGTCCGCGATCTGGTCTTCAACACCATTCAAGACTTGACTTGGCAACCAGGATTGCCTGCTTTTGACTACAAAACCCTGCAAAAAAACAAAGAAAAGCCCTTGCACTTTGAAGATGTAACCGCCCGCGCACGCCTCGATTTCAAACATGTCGAGAACCCCTTTGTGGAATTTAACCGCGAGCCGCTGATCCCTCACATGGTTTCGGCAGAAGGCCCTGCACTCGCCGTCGGCGATGCTAATGGCGACGGACTGCAAGACGTGTTCTTCGGTTCTTGCAAGTTCAAACACAGCGCAATGTATTGGCAAAACCCCGACGGTACTTTCAGCCTGCGCACCCCTCAACCGATTTTGAACGACAGCATTTTTGAAGACGTGGACGCTGTTTTCATTGACCTGGATAACGATGCCGACCTTGACCTCGTGGTAGCTGCAGGCGGCAACGAATGGCGCGGGCAGGACGAGCCGATGAAGCAGCGCTGGTACCGAAACGACGGCAAGGGTCATTTCGAGCGTTTCGATTTCCCCGGTGTTTACATGACGGCCTCTTGTGTGCGCTCCTGCGATTTCAACAACGACGGCCTGACCGACCTCTTCTTCGGTGCCAGGGCTTTGCCTTGGAACTATGGTATCACACCCAACTCTGCCCTGTTGCTCAACAAAGGGAACGGGCAATTTGAAGACGTAGCCGAGAAAACAGCCAGCGGGCTGCACCAAGCGGGACTGGTCAAAAACGCAGCTTGGGCCGACCTCGATGCCGACGGCGACCAAGACCTCGTGCTGGCCGTTGAATGGGAGCCGGTCACGGTTTTTGTCAACGAAACCAGCAACTCGGACAAGCCCAAGTTTTCTCGAAAAAACATAGATGCGCGGAGCGGCTGGTGGAACCTCGCACTTCCTTGCGATTTGGACGGCGACGGCGATTTGGACA
>JBKBIC010000450.1:0-1219 GCA_046299435.1 Saprospiraceae bacterium | reverse complement strand
TCTTTGAGGTTGTTCCCCCACATTTTTTCTATGGTGGTTTGGGAATACACCTCGGCGTAGAGATATTTCTTTTTGAGGCTGGGCATTTGTTTTACCATGACCTCTTTTTGCACCAGCGGGAAGTTCTTTTTCCCCTCATAGAGCGTGACGATGGGGTCGAGGGTGCCGTTGTTGTCGAAATCCTTGGCGTAACAACAGAACGGGGCCTCTGGGCTTGCGGTGAAGCGGGTGTTGAGGCCGAAGTTGCCGGTCACGATGTCGAGGTCGCCATCCTTGTCGAGGTCGGCCACGGCGAGGCTGAACCACAGCCCGTTGCTTTTGCCCAAGCCAAAGGATTCGGTTACGTTGGTCCACTTTCCGCCCTGCATTTTAAACACGCTGAGGGGCATCCACTCGCCTACGACAATAAGTTCAGCCTGATTGTCTTTGTCGAGGTCAGCGAAGGCCAGGTCAGTCACCATACCGCAACGGGCAAAATCGCCGCCTGTTTGGTCGGTCACGTCGGTAAAATGGTTGCGGTCGTTGCGGAGTATGGTGCTGCGCGGGGTAAGGGGCCATTGGTTGGCCACCAATCGCCCGCCGATGAACAAGTCCATATCTCCATCGCCATCATAATCGTGCGCTACGACGCGCATACCGAGGTCGGAAGAGGCGGGCACGGCTGCATCGGCACGAGAGAAGTTGCCCTTGCCGTCGTTCAGGTAGAGGCGGTTTTTCCAAAGGGCATCGCGTTTGGCGGCGGGTGCTTCGAAACCTCCGCTCACTACGAACAGGTCTTGGTCGCCGTCGCCTTCAAAGTCGAGGAACACGGCCCCGTGGTCTTCGTATGCTTTTTCTGCTTCCCAGAGTACTTGGTTGCTGGGTTTGAATTTTCCATCGGGGGTTTGGATAAAAAGGGCGGCGGGGGCGTTGAAGGCGTTGCCGATAAAGAAGTCGTCAAGCCCGTCGCCGTTCACATCGGCATGGGCGATAAAGGGGCCTAACTCGCTTTCCATCCAGACCATGAGGGGAAAGTTTTCGAAATCGTTGTAGCGGTTTTCGCGGTGCTCGAAGGGTGTGCCCCATTGTTCCGCGTTTTTTGGGGCAAAGATCGTTGCCCCGGTGTAGGTCTGCACCAAGGTGGGCACATAGCCCGAGGCTTCTTTCCAATCGAGTTGCAGACGCTGGTTGGCTTTTACATGGTTGAGCGTTTGTGTTTTGCCATCGGGCCAGCGCACGG
>JBKBIC010000449.1:0-1228 GCA_046299435.1 Saprospiraceae bacterium | reverse complement strand
CACGAGCTCCGCGAGGCCGACTACCGAAAGGCCATGCTGGACGTGGACAAGCTTCGCAACATCGTGCAAGCACTCGAAGAAGAACGCGCCCTTTGGCTCCCCGACGCACCTGCCCATGCCGCTCGTTTGGCCCATGCCGAAGCCACAGCCACACAATTTGCACAAAAAGTAGCCGCCTTAGAATTGCTTGCCGACGAACTGCGGCGGCAAAATGACCAGTTGAACGCTCAATTAGCAACTGTCCAAAAAGAAGTAGGCGATTGGGACACCCTTTACCAGGGTTTCAAAAGCACCCAGGCCCGTCTGGCCAATTTTGAGCAATTAACGCTCAAACTCGAGGCCGAGCGCGACCGGCTTTTGGCCGAACTTGCCAAAGCCCAAAACGAAATAACAGCCCTACAACTCGAACTACAACAAAAAGCCGACTCTCTCACTATCAAGAAAAGCGTGCGCAAAGGCGGCATGGCACTCTCCCAATTGGACGACCTCAAGACCATCAACGGCATCTCGCCCTACGTAGAGCGCTTGGCCCAAATGGGCATCAACACATTCTTGCAAATCAGCCGCTGGGACGACGATGCCGTCATCGCTGTGGCCAAATCGCTCGACATCAGTCCCGGCAAGATTTACCGCGACGACTGGGTGGGCCAAGCCCAACGCCTCGCAGGCGAGCGGCGCTGATCAACGGCTCAACTCCCGGACAACCTTGCCCCATTTCCACCATTGCGACCACTCTTTGCGCACCCGGAAATAAGGCCGTTGCTTGGCGCCAAAATCGCGGCGCACCCGCTCCACCTCCGGCAACATGCTGCCCTCAAAATCAAAAACAGATAGGTTAAGCGCATTTTTGGCGTATAAAATCGCTTCCCATTGCAGCAGCACGCCTGCCCCCGATTGCCGCAAGCTCGGGTCAGAACCGCTCATGAGTAGATGGGCCGAGTGCGCATCCCAAGCCAGTAAGCAAGCTGCGTGCAATTCGCCCGAAATGCGGTCGGTCGCAAAAAACAGGCGCCCACAGCCGTGTTTGCTCAAGGCAGCCCATACTCTTTCCAAAGTCGCATACGGCACGGGCCAAGCCATCCCTTTGCGCTCAAAGGTCATTTGCGACATGCGGTGCAGATGGCGCAGGGGCATATCGCTGCTGACGTGCAGCTTGGCCTTAGCAGTTCTTATCTTATTCCGGTAGTTTTTTTTGACATTTTGAAAAAGCCGCTCTTCTGATTCCCCC
>JBKBIC010000448.1:0-1239 GCA_046299435.1 Saprospiraceae bacterium | reverse complement strand
GGCGCGGTGATTTTGGCGGGTGGTTTCCGGGAAGGGAAAAACTACTTTTGCCCAAAAAACTACCCGCATCATGTTCATCAAACGCAACATCCCCTTTTCCATCATCATCCGTTTTGCGTGGAAATACCTGCTCATCTTCATCGGATGGGGCACTTTTTGGGTCGTTTGCCACGATTTTTTCCACGAATGCGGCATCCACGTCCTGATTCCGTTCGCCCCGCTGGGCACCATCGGCGTGGCGGTGGCCTTTTATCTCGGCTTCAAAAACAACCAGAGCTACGACCGTTTTTGGGAAGCGCGGACAATCTGGGGCGGCATCGTCAACAGCAGCCGCGTGTGGGCCAATCAGGTGCTGAGCTACATCTCGGCGCACCACCAAAAAGGCACGACCGGCGGCGGCTCGGAAACCATCACGGACGTGCATCGCCGCCTGATTTACAGGCACTTAGCGTACATCAACGCGCTGCGGCTCAACCTCCGCAAGCCCAGCACGTTCAGCCCGCACTACGTCGGGGCAGTGCGCAACTTCCACTTCGGCAGCCCCGAACGCCGCGACTGGGAGGAGCAAGTGCGGCCATTTTTGGACCCGACGGAGTGCGAAGTGTTGGCGGCGGCCCAGAACATGCCGACGCAGATTTTGCGCCGCCAAAGCGAGGATTTGCAGCGCATTTTCGAGCAAAAAGGCTTGACGGACGACTTCCGGCACATTGACATGATGAACACCATCAAAGACCTTTTCCATGACCAAGGCCGCGCCGAACGCATCAAAAACACGCCATTCCCGCGCCAGTACGCCTATTTCAGCAAGATATTCACATGGATTTTCGTGCTGCTGCTGCCGCTTGCGATGGTCAACGAGTTCGAGAAATTGGGCGAGGGCTACCTCTGGCTCACGGTGCCGTTCAGTACGCTGATTTCGTGGATTTTCATGACGATGGAACTCGTCGGCGACAACTCGGAGGACCCGTTCGAGAATTTCATCAACGACGTGCCGATGAACGCCCTGTGCCGCAACATCGAAATTGACCTGCGCGAAATGCTCGGCGAGACCGACCTCCCGCCGCGCATCCTGCCCGTGGACGGGGTTTTGATGTGATTTGAAGAGAGGCTAAAAGTTGAAAAGTCTAAAAGTTGAAGGGTTGGAGGCGCACGCCTTCAACCCTTCAACTTTTAGACTTTTCAACTCACTCAATCAACGCACCAGCGCGACAGGCACCACGCGCACGCCCGACTCCGAGG
>JBKBIC010000447.1:0-1240 GCA_046299435.1 Saprospiraceae bacterium | reverse complement strand
TCCAAACCGCCGCCAACGAAATGGCCGCCCAAGCCGAGGCCGAAAAAGCCCACTTGCAGGAAGCCGCTTCCGAAAAATTCGCCAGCGTCGAGGATGCCTTCGATTCGCTGACCAACAAGGCCAAAAACTGGCTCGGCAACACGGAGGCCGCCACCACCGAAGTTGCCGACGCTGCCACCACTGCTGCCACCGACCCCGACGCTGGCAAAAGTTTCTGGGACAAAGCCCGCGATTTCGTGGCCCCCAAATCCGGCGACGACAATCCAAGTGTTTGATTTACAAGTAGTTCACTGTCTCCGTGCCCTCCATTCCTCTGTGAGCCTCTGCGACAGCAAGCAGGTTTCACAGAGGCTCACGGAGGGGCGGAGGTTTTCCGGCCTTCGCCAAAATCTCACCTGCCACCGCCGCGTTTTGGCGTGAAAATTCCCGCCCATGCGCCTCGTGCTTTTCGCCTTTTTCCTCCTGCCTGTCGCTGTCCTGCAAAGCCAATCCGTGTTCGATTCGCTGCGCGTCCGACAGTCAACGGAGGTCTATTTTGCCTCCGGCAAATACGATTTAGATGCAGTCGCCCACAGCGCAATTGATTCAGTCTCAAATTTTTACAAACGGCAAAAACACGCCAGCAAAGTCCGCATCACCGCCCACACCGATTCGGTCGGCAGCGCGGAGATGAACCGCAGACTTTCCGAAAACCGCGCCGCCGCCGTCCGCGCCGCGCTGGTCGCCCGCGACATCCCGGCGGAAAACATCCTCGCCACAGCCTTCGGCGAAGCCCGGCCCGCCGCCGCGAACCAGACCGAAACAGGCCGCCAACGCAACCGCCGCGCCAGCTTGGATGTCGTCCTCGAAATCCCGATGCGCTCGTTTGCCGGGCAAATCCGCGACCGAGAGACCGGGCAGGGCATCCCGACCACGCTCATTTTTAGCACCAAAACCCGCCGCGACAGCACCCGAACCGACTCCATCGGGCGGTACTCCGTGCGCCTGCCGCAGGATTCGGTCGTGAAAGTGGAGGCCTACGCCGCCGGGTATTTTTTCGAGACACAACTGGCGAAACTCTACGGCGACCCCGACATGGTGCGCCGCACGAAAAATACCCCGGCCGAAATCACACTCCGCCCGGCCAAGCCCGGCGAAAAAGCGGCCATCCAAAACCTGTTTTTCGTCGGAAACGAGGCCGTTTTGCTGCGCTCTTCGGAGCCAGAACTGCCCAAAGTGCTGCGGTTCATGCAAATCAACC
>JBKBIC010000446.1:0-1247 GCA_046299435.1 Saprospiraceae bacterium | reverse complement strand
CAGATTTATCTGTGGGAAAACGTCAAAGCCCAGCCGATTTTCCATGCTCAGCCCACAGATTTATCTGTGGGAAAACGTCAAAGCCCAGCCGATTTTCCATGCTCAGCCCACAGATTTATCTGTGGGAAAACGACCACTCATGCAATTCACCGACCAAATGGGCCGCCGCGTCGCGCCCGCGCAGTTTCCGCCCCGGCGCATTGTTTCGCTCGTGCCTTCGCAGACGGAGTTACTGGCCGATTTGGGCTTGGGCGAGCGTGTGGTGGGCATCACCAAATTTTGCGTCCGCCCGCAGGCATGGTTTCAGGAAAAACAGCGCGTGGGCGGCACGAAAACGCTGGATTTTGCCAAAATCGCAGCCTTGCAACCCGACCTGCTTATCGGCAACAAAGAGGAAAACGAGCGAGCGCAAATCGAATATTTGGCGGAAAAACACCCCGTTTGGATGAGCGACATCCGCACGCTGGCCGACGCACTCGACATGATTCGCAGCCTCGGCCAACTGACCGGAACCACCGCCGAAGCCGAAGCAATGGCCCAAAAAATCGAGGCCGGTTTCGCCGCGCTCCGGCCACCGGCAACCGTCCGCCGACTGCCCTCCACCGCATACCTCATTTGGCGAAAGCCGTACATGGCCGTCGGGCGCGACACGTTCATCCACGAAATGCTGGGCTGGGCAGGCTTTGAAAATGTGTTCGCCGACCGGGCGCGTTACCCCGAAATCACCGCCGCCGAACTGGCCGCCGCCCGCCCCGACGTGCTGCTGCTTTCCTCCGAGCCATACCCGTTTGCGGAAAAACACTTGGCTGAATTCCGGGAAATCTGCCCGGCGGCGGAAATCCACATCGTGGACGGTGAGCTTTTTTCGTGGTATGGTTCGCGGCTGTCGCACGCGCCGGATTATTTCAAACGACTGCGCGAGGCGGTAGGATTGATTGACGATTGACGATTACATGATTGTTGATTTTTGATGTGGGATTCTCCTGAACCATCAAAAATCAACAATCATGTAATCGTCAATCGTCAATCAATCCAATGCCGCCGCGAGTTTTTCCCGGTAAAGCCCAAAAGTGCCGAGATCGTTGTGGCTACCGCCTTCGATGAGCACAAATTCGTCGCCGGGTTTCAGGTAGCGTTGCATTTTTTGGGCCGAGCGCAGCGGCACCACGCGGTCGTCGGTGCCATGAAAAATGAGGACAGGCATGGTGGTTTTCGACAAGTTTTCGTCGTTAGGGAAGCGAAAAACG
>JBKBIC010000445.1:0-1331 GCA_046299435.1 Saprospiraceae bacterium | reverse complement strand
GCTTGAAAACCACCAACATGGTGGAATCAATTAACACCCAGATCGAGCGGGTGGTCACGAAGGCGAGCCGCTGGCGCAACAGTGACCAGCGACAACTGAAAACGATAAGTTTTCCGGTGCAAAAAAATTTGACGGTGGAGCGTTTGACGGCGCTATGGGCACTGAATGAGGCTGGTTTGGGCGGCGTCATGCACGCCGTCAAAAGTCCATTCACGGGAATTTTGGTCGGCGGCACCGCCATCATGCTCATTACCCTGATCGCGTATTTTGCTCAGAATCGCACCCGCGCCATCTTGAAAGCCACCATGATCGTTCTGCTGATCAAATTCACGGTGAGCCCGCATTCGCCCTTGCCGGCCTACTTTGCGGTGAGTTTTCAAGCGCTGCTGGGGGCCGTGCTGTTTGGCGCCTTTTCCAACCTGCGTTTGGCGGCGCTGTTATTGGGAATTCTCGGCTTGCTCGAAACGGCTCTGCAAAAAATACTCGTCATGACCATTGTCTACGGCAACTCCCTGTGGGAATCGATCGACGTCTTTTTCAATTACGTTTTGCAGCAATTCGGTTTGACAGCGGCAGCCGATTTTCGCGCCAGTCTGTGGTTGATCGGGTTGTACGTTGGACTGCATGCCCTCGCCGGCGTCTTCGTTGGCTGGCTGGCCGGAAATCTTCCGAATGAAATCCGCCGCGCTTTGGCCGATCCGGCGAGGCGCCAATTGCCGCGTCCGGCGCCGGTGGCATCACGGCACGAAATCGGCAATTCACAAAAACCTTTTTGGAAAGGCCGAGTGGCCAAAATTTTTCTGCTGCTGATCATCGTTGCATCGATCCTGACCTTTCTCACACCGGCGATGGCCGGATACAAAAAGGGCATCTACGTGATTCTCCGTGCTGCCGTGGTGCTTTCGCTGTGGTACTTCGTGGCCGCGCCGCTGGTGATGAAACTGCTGCAGCGCTTTCTCAAAAACAAAAGTGCCCGTCATGCCGAGGAGATCAAAAACATCCTGCGCATCTTTCCCCGGCTCAAAGAATATGCGAGATGGTTGTGGCCGGCATCCGCACCGCGAAAAGGGTGGCGGCGGTGGAAACATTTTCTGGTGGCTTTGGTGGTGTTTGCCCTGACCTTCGAGGACGACGGAGAGGAGAGTGCCGCGGGCGGAGAAAAGACGGAGCAAGGCCATGCGCTCATTTGACAGCGAGAGGCATCCGATTTACATTTGTACCGGCCCCATCCGCAGCGGCAAGACCACTGCACTGCTGAACGGGCCGGCGCAAAGCGACGGTGTTGCCGGCGTTCTGACTCCCGAGGTGAACGGCATACGAAAATTGTATGA
>JBKBIC010000444.1:0-1332 GCA_046299435.1 Saprospiraceae bacterium | reverse complement strand
CAGCAGGTATTTGCCGCTCGGCAGCGCGTCAATCTGGCTGTTGCTCAAATCCCACAGCAAGGAGTCGCGGTGCAGCAAGGCACCCGTGACCGCATCGGTTTCTTTGTAGCGGATGAGCAACCTGACCTTGAAGTACACCGCAAACTCGTCGGCGCGAAAGCCCAATTGGAGCACGCCGGCCGTGTCAAAATTGAGGGTATGCACCTCGTTGTTGATGCTTTGCAGGGTTGGGTCGGCCCAGCGGAGGTCGCCGGGGACGGTGGTTTGGCCCGTGATATCGGGTTTGCCGTCGGCACGTTTGATGACGACCCGGTAGCGGGCACCCGCCACGAGTTTGTCCGCGCCGGGCGTGACGAGTTTGTAGAGGTAGTTCGGCACGGTGGCAAAGATGCCGCTGTCGCGGACGATGCCCTCGTCTTGTCCGTTGACGCGGGTGAGCGCGTATGTCTTTTCGACGCTGCCGTTCGCGGCGATTTTTTGGAGCGAGACCGTGATGGCATCCGCTGGGTAGTACAGCGAGTCGGCGATTTGCGCGACTTTCAGCGCGCTCTCGTCGGGGTCGAGGAAGGCTTTTTCGACGCGGATGTAATGCACTGTGTCCTTTGCGGCGAGCAGGGCATAGGTCACTGGGATTTCTTTCCACGGGGCGGTCGCCTCAAAATCATTGGAACAAGCCGACATCCACAGGGCGGCGCAAAGGGCCAAGCCGAAGAATAGTTTTTTCATTTTTCGTGTTTACCGGCGGTTTTGCCCGCCGCGAAGTTGTTTGTGCTGAAAAATCTGGGTCGTGTGCCGCAGCCGCAGCCGCCGGAGCACGGGGCAAAAGTAGCGATTGGCCGCCGCCCACAAGCTCCGGGTTTTGACAAGGCGGTGCATTTTCGATGAAAGTCCAATGGCTGCAATACCTTTCGCCGTGTATCATGTTTGGTGTATCGTTTATCGTGTTTGGTGTATCGTGCTCATCCACGAACTAAAACACGAAACACCAAACACGATGAACAATACACCAAACACAAAATCCATGTCAGCCGCATCCGCAGAAATCAAGCGCATCACGACGCACACCATACAGGCCATGAAAAACCGGGGCGAAAAAATCGCCATGCTCACGGCCTACGACTTTTCGATGGCCCGCATCCTCGACGAAGCGGGCATTGACATCCTGCTCGTCGGCGACTCAGCCTCGAACGTCATGGCTGGCCACGAGACCACGCTGCCCATCACGCTCGACCAGATGATTTACCACGCCCAGTCGGTCGTGCGGGCCGTCAAACGTGCCCTTGTCGTGGTGGATATGCCCTTCGGCTCGTATCAAGCCAACTCCGAAATCGC
>JBKBIC010000443.1:0-1333 GCA_046299435.1 Saprospiraceae bacterium | reverse complement strand
CCGCATCGGGCGTTCGCTTTGGAGCAAAGCCGACCTCCGCGTGGGCGTGAATGGACGCAACCTCCTCAACTTCTTCGAGTACAACAGCTATGACCCGGAAGTCTCCAACTTCGGTTTCCGCGCCATCTCGTCGAACATCGAGGTCACGCCGTTCCCGTCGTCGAAGAGCGTGAATTTCACCGTTTCGGCCACATTTTGAGGCATGAGGAAAGAGGGATGAGGAAAGGTTTTCAACCCTCGTTCGCAAGCAAATTCAACAACATTAAAAATTCAGATAGTGGCCCGTTTTGCAGTAAGCCAACCAACCACCGACCACGCACAACTGACCACTGTCTCAACTCGAATTCAACATGAATTTCAATAAAAAATATCTCCAACTTCTGGGCCTCTTGGTCGTCGTCGCGCTCGCCTTCCCGGCCTGCGAACTCGAAGACCTGAACGACCCGAACAACCCCAGCATCACGGGCATCGAGGGCAACGCCACCCTCGCCGAAATCCAGAACGTCGTGGACGGCATCCACGCCGGCCAGCGCAACAACCTGCCCATCTACTTCGACGCCATCGGCGTGGTCGGGCGCGATTTCTGGCGTTTTTCCGGCTCCGACCCGCGCTACACCTCCGACTTGCTCGGCGGTGCCAATGCCGTGCTTGACCCCGGCAGTTTTTACAACACGAACTCCTACGCCTCGCGCTACCGGGTCATCCGCAACTGCTACATTTTGGAGAACGCCATCGCCAACACCACCGCAGCCCTCACCGATGCGGAGCGCAAGGCAGCCACAGGCTTCTCCAAAACCATCCGCGCTTACGAGCTGCTGCTGGTGTTCAACCAACAGTACGACAACGGCATCCGTGTGAACACTGCCGATCCCGACAATTTGGGCTCGTTCGAGTCCAAAGACGGCTCTTTGAATGCCATCGCCGCCCTGCTCGACGAGGCCAACAACGAGCTCGCCAACGGCGGCAACAAATTCCCGTTCGCGCTGAAAACCAGCATCTATGCCATTGCCGCCGACCCGGATGCGGGTGTTACGCCCAGTGATTTCCGCAAATTCAACCGCGCCCTCGCCGCCCGCGTGGATGCCTACCGCGAAAACTGGGACGGCTGCATCGCCGCGCTCAACGCCTCGTTCTTGGATGCCAGCCCGTCAGCCGACCTGAACAATGGCTGCTACTACATCTATTCGCAAGGCGGTGGCGACGTGCTGAACGAAATGTTCCAAGCACCCACCGCCACCGGCGAGGTGCGCGTGGTGCATCCTTCGTTCGTGACCGATGCTGAGGCTGGCGACGACCGCCTCGAAAAAGCCCTCAACCGCCCCGACGTGCTCAC
>JBKBIC010000442.1:0-1335 GCA_046299435.1 Saprospiraceae bacterium | reverse complement strand
ATTCTAGGCGTTAGCCGCACGGCCTTCACCGATGAGGCCTTCCGCGATGAAGTTTTCCTGAAAAACGACCTCCTGAAACTTGACGGCGTGGACGAACAGACGAAGGCTGATTTTGCCAAAAAACTGTTTTACCAACCTATTGACACAAGTGCGGCGGCTGATTATGTGAAGGTAAAAAACCGCCTTGCCGAAATGGACGAAACACTGCAACTCCCTGGCAACTACATTTTTTACCTCTCCACCCCACCCAACCTTTATACCGTCATCCCGAAATTTCTGGCAGAACAGGGACTGAACGCCAGCGAAACCGCCTGGCGCCGCCTCGTCATCGAAAAACCCTTTGGCTACGACCTGGCCTCAGCCGTAGTACTCAACCGGGAGTTACAGACCTGCTTCGACGAAAACCAGATTTATCGAATCGACCACTACCTTGGCAAAGAAACAGTGCAGAACATGCTGGTTACCCGGTTCGCCAACGGAGTTTTCGAGCCGCTTTGGAACCGCAACTACATCCATCACGTAGAAATTACCTCCGCCGAAGACCTCGGCGTGGGCAGCCGGGGGGGCTACTACGATAAGTCGGGCGCCCTGCGGGACATGCTGCAAAATCACCTGTTGCAGGTAGCCGCACACGTAGCCATGGAGCCGCCAATCTCGGCTGGAGCGGAGGCTGTCCGCACCGAAAAGCTGAAATTTTTTCAATCGTTGCGTCCCATTGCCGAGCATGAAGTGGGTAAAATGGCCATTCGGGGGCAGTACCTGGCGTCCACCATCCGGGGGCAAAAAGTGAATGGCTACCGGGAGGAAGAGGGCGTCCCCGCCGACTCCATCACGGAAACTTATGCCGCCCTCAAATTTTACGTGGACAACTGGCGCTGGGCGGGCGTGCCATTTTACATACGAACCGGCAAGCGCATGCCTACGAAGGTTACCGAAGTGGTCATTACCTTTAAAACGCCCCCGCATACGCTTTTCCGCAACGAAAATGGCCTCTCCCACCTGCACAACCAAATCGTCATCCGCATCCAACCGGACGAGGGGCTGTTGTTGAAATTCGGCATGAAAGTGCCCGGCGCCGGCTTCGACGTGAAAACAGTGGGCATGGATTTCCACTACTCCGACCTGACGGATGCCAAAGTGCCCGAAGCCTACGAACGCCTGCTGCTCGACGTGATGAAGGGTGATGCTACCCTTTATGCCCGGGGCGATTCGGTGGTGGAGTCCTGGAAGTTTGTGAAACCCATCATCGATGTTTGGGAAAATGACCCGAACATAAAAATCTATGGCTACCCGGCAGGCACTTGGGGGCCTTCGGTAGCCGACGAATTTATCACC
>JBKBIC010000441.1:0-1343 GCA_046299435.1 Saprospiraceae bacterium | reverse complement strand
AAAATCAACTGGCTGACGGCCAATTTTTTTGAAAACCCGACCGAGGCCGAACTCGAAATCCGCGCTTGGCAGCACCCCAACGCCGAGCGGCAACGCATCTTGGACGGCTTCACCGAGAACGCGCTCTCCAACCACCCGCTACCGTTCAGCGTCGCGCCCAATTTTTTGATAAATGGCAAGCTCTACGCCGTGCCGATGGTCATCGAGGAAAGCTCGGTCGTGGCGGCGGCATCGGCGGCGGCCAAGTTCTGGCTCGACCGGGGCGGCTTCCATGCCGAAGTGATTGACACCGTGAAACTTGGGCAAGTGCATTTCCGCTGGGGCGGCTCGCCCGACGTGCTCCGCGCCATTTTTCCCGAATTGAAGGCCCGCCTCGTGGCCGAAAGCGAGCACCTCACGGCCAATATGCGGCGGCGCGGCGGCGGCATTCTGGACATCGAACTGCTGGACTTGACCCACCTCGAACCGCGCCTTTTCCAGCTGCGGCCTTCGTTCGAGACCTGCGACTCGATGGGCGCGAACTTCATCAATTCCGTCCTCGAAAACTTCGCCGACACGCTCGAAAACTTCATCGCCACGCACCCGCAACTTTCTGAAAATGAGCGCGATGTGGAAATCATCATGTCCATTTTGAGCAATTACACGCCCGATTGCCGGGTGCGCGTGTGGGTCGAAACGGCGATTTCCTCGTTCGAGGGCGCGGCCCGCCAGATGGGCATGAGTGCCGCCGAGCTGGCCGACCGTTTCCGCACCGCCGTCCGCATCGCGGAGATTGACCCGTACCGGGCGACGACGCACAACAAAGGCATTTTCAACGGTATAGACGCGGTCATACTCGCCACTGGCAACGATTTCCGTGCAGTCGAGGCCTGCGGCCACACCTTCGCCTGCCGCGACGGGCAGTACCGCAGCCTCAGCCGTTGCCACATCGAGGGCGACAATTTCAGGTTTGAAATGGAAATTCCGCTCGCGCTCGGCACCGTCGGCGGCCTGACGGCCCTGCACCCGCTCGCCAAGCTTTCGCTCGAAATGCTCGGCCACCCCTCGGCCCGCGAGCTGATGATGATTGTGGCCGCCGTCGGGCTGGCGCAAAATTTCGGTGCGGTGCGCTCGCTCGTCACCACCGGCATCCAGCACGGCCACATGAAAATGCACCTCACCAACATCCTCAACCACCTCGGCGCGACGGCTCCCCAAGCCGAAGCCGCGCAGCAGTATTTCTGCGATAAAACCGTGAGTTTCAGCGCGGTGCGCGAGTTTTTACAGGGATGATTTTTTGAGTGATGAGTGATGAGTTTTGAGTGATGAGTTTTGAGTTTTGAGTTTTGAATGAAAAAAGCGCA
>JBKBIC010000440.1:0-1345 GCA_046299435.1 Saprospiraceae bacterium | reverse complement strand
GGGCGGGTGCAGAGCCGGCTCACGGTTTTGCAAATCGCCGACAGCCTGGCGGCGCTGCACCGGCTCACCGGCCTGCAATATTATTCCCGGACCGAGAAAAAACACACCACGCTGTTCAAAGTCAGCGCCGTGCTCGCCCATCCAGCCGCGCGTTCGGCCGTGCCTGCTCCCGTCTTTCGCAGCTTGCCTATTGACACCACATTCTATTTTTATCAAATTGACAACCGCCTGGGGCGCGTCATTTACCGCGCGAGCCTGCAGAGTGATGGCACCCGGGTGCGCTTGCTGGCGCAAAACGTCTCCCCGGTGAGCAAATGGGGCTTGCAGTTGGCGGAGATCGGCGACTTTTTCGTCCTGGTCGAGCTGCGCCGGCGGGCGCGCGGCGAGTTTGATTTCTGCCTTTGGCAATGGACGCGCTTCAAGGCCGGCATTCTCGGCACGCTCGTGCACGAAGAATCGTTCGTGCACCGCCTGCGCGCCGTCGCCGGGTTCTATCTCGAGCGGCTGGGGCAAAAGCCATAAACCGGCTGCGTCATGCGGCAATTGACTGAAATGTGTCGTGCAGGATTCAAATGCCGGTCGCGGGTCCGCCTGCCGGCAAGCGACACCGCCCGGATGAATTTCCGTGAGGTCGAATGAAAAAAACTGCTCTGTTGCTGCTTGCTGCGGGCCTGTTGCCCGGCACCGCCCTCCGTGCCGGCGACAACGAGCGTCTCGCCATTGCCACGCCCACCACCACGCCACCACAAATCGATGGCCGCCTCGAAGAAGCGGCCTGGCAAACAGCCACGGCCGTCAACGGCTTTCTGCAATACGAGCCGTTCGAAGGCCGGCCTGAAAGCGAGCCAACCGAAATCCGCATTCTGTATGACGAACAGGCCCTCTATTTCGGCTGCATGATGTACGATGCCGAGCCGGACAGGATCGTCGCCCGCCTGACCCGCCGCGACAACGAAATCGAATCCGATTTCATCTCGATTCGGCTCGACAGTTTTCACGATCAAAAAACCGCCTTCGAGTTCACCGTGCTGGCCTCCGGCGTCAAAATCGACATTCTGCAATACAACGACGGCGCGGAGGAGGACAACTCGTGGGATGCCATCTGGGAGGTGAAAACGCACATTCTGCACAGCCACGCCCCCTTTGCCGGCAATGGCCGGCCCGCGGGCGGCTGGTCGGCCGAGTTCAAAATCCCCTTCAACATGCTGCGTTACACCCCAGCGGCCGACGGCAACAACGAATGGGGCTTCAATGTCATTCGCCGCGTCAGCCGCAAGCAGGAAACCTCCTTCTGGGCCCTGGTACGCAAAAGCCAGAACGGCTTTGTTTCGCATTTCGGGCATCT
>JBKBIC010000439.1:0-1363 GCA_046299435.1 Saprospiraceae bacterium | reverse complement strand
TCGGAGATAATTAAGCAATTGCTCCATTGCCAGTTTGCCAAAAAACATCCGTCAAATTTTAAAACACACTCTAAAAAAGACAGGATACAGGCTCATAACCCAAAACACATATACTTGATTTCCAGAAAGTCCTCGATGCCGTACTTCGAGCCTTCGCGCCCGATGCCGCTCTCTTTCATGCCACCGAAGGGCGCTATGGCCGTGCCGAGCATCCCGGTGTTCACGCCGACCATGCCGTAGTCCAGAGCTTCCGCCACGCGGAAACAGCGGCTCACGTCACGGCCATAAAAATAAGCAGCGAGGCCCGCGTCCGTGTCGTTGGCGAGCCGCACGACTTCCTCATCGGTCTCGAAACGGACTACTGGCGCAACCGGGCCAAAAATCTCCTCCTGCATAATTGCCATGTCGTTGGTCACGTCGGCCACGACGGTCGGCTCGAAAAACTGCCCAGATATGGCTTGGCCGCCCGTCAGGATTTTCGCGCCGCGCTGCCGGGCATCGGCCATGAGCCGCTCCACTTTGGCGACGGCTTTTTGATTGATGAGCGGGCCGATGCTCACACCCTGCTCTGTGCCGGGGCCGACTTTTTGGGCGCGCACGGCGACGGTGAACTTTTCCAGAAACTGTTCGTACACACCTGTTTGCACGAAAATCCGGTTGGCGCACACGCAGGTCTGCCCGGCGTTCCGGTACTTGGAGGCGATGGCCCCGGCGACGGCCGCGTCCAAATCCGCGTCGTCGAACACGATGAACGGCGCATTGCCGCCCAGTTCGAGCGAGACTTTTTTGACCGTCGGGGCGCACTGGGCCATGAGCAATTTGCCGACGGCGGTGCTGCCTGTGAACGAGAGTTTGCGCACCAATTTGCTGTCTGTCAAGGCTTTGCCAATGGCCGGGGCATTTGCGCCCGTCACCACGTTGAACACGCCGGGCGGGATGCCCGCTTGCTCAGCCAGCTCGGCCAAAGCGAGCGCGCACAGCGGCGTTTCTTCGGATGGCTTGACCACGACAGTGCAGCCAGCGGCCAACGCAGGGGCGCAGTTTCGGGTAATCATCGCAATCGGAAAATTCCAAGGTGTGATCGCGGCAACCACACCCAGCGGATCGCGCACGGCCATCGCCCACTTGCTGGGCAGTTCGCTGGGCACCAGCAAGCCATTCAGGCGACGACCTTCACCCGCCATATACATCGCCATATCAATGGCTTCTTGGACATCGCCCAACGCTTCGGGGAGCACCTTGCCCATCTCGCGTGTGAGCAGTTCGCCCATCTCTTGTTTGCGCGCGCGCAAAATTTCCGAGACGCGATAAACCAGTTCGGCACGTTTGGGCGCGGGATACTTGCGCCATTTCTCAAAAGCGG
>JBKBIC010000438.1:0-1367 GCA_046299435.1 Saprospiraceae bacterium | reverse complement strand
GGGAGCCATGCCGCTACCTCCTTCCGGGGGCGGTGGTAGAAACTAAACTCCCCCTTCAGGGGGCTGGGGGGAAAACGCCCCACCAGATTCATCATCCATCATCCATCATTCATCATTGAAATTAGGTTTCCGCACCTTCGAGCGGCGCGGCGATTTTTTCTACATCAATGGCAAGCCCCGCCGGATGCTCGGCGCGAACCACACGCCCATGAGCATCCGCCCGAACGACGCGGTGTTGGCTGATACTTTCCTCCGAAAAATGCACGACGGCGGGCTGTTTTTTACCCGAACGACGACCGCGCCGTTCAACGAAACTTGGCTGCAAGCCGCTGACCGTCAAGGAGTTGCGGTGAGTTTCGAGGGCGCGTTCCCGTGGCTGATGATGCGCGGCGACATCCCCGATTCGAACCTGTTGCGGCTTTGGCGCGAGGAGTTTTTCGACCTCGTTCGCAGTGCTCGAAACCATCCTTCGGTGCTGCTTTGGACGGTGAACAACGAGATGAAATTCTATGAAAAAGACACCGTGCGGGCGCGGGTGCAAGCCAAATTCCGCATCGTCTCGGATGTCGTGAAATCGCTGCGGCAACTCGACCCGACGCGCCCGGTGGTGTTCGACAGCGGTTATCGGCGGGACACGGCGAAGTTCGACCGAAAATTCATGGCCGGGATTGACGACGGCGACGCGGACGACATCCACTCGTATTTCAATTGGTACTATTTCTCAATTTTCGACTGCTTCGATAGCACGTTCACGCGCTGGTACAAAAACCCAGGCCGCCCGCTCATCAGCCAAGAATTTTCGAGCGGCTACCCGACCAACGACGCGGGCCACCCGACGCGGTTTTACACCTACCCGCACTACGTCCCGCAAGCACTCGTCGGTCAGTGGGCTTACGAAGACCACGACCCGCGCTATTTCCTTGAACGTCAGGCATTTATCGCCAAGGAAGGCTTCGAGGGTTTGCGCCGCAGCACAACCTCGCTGGCTGGCTTGCAGGCGTTTTCGAGCATCTGTTGGTTCCGGGATGTGTACGATGCGGCGCGGATTTCGCCGTATCCGACTTACGAAGCGATGAAGTTGGCGGCGCAGACCGTGTTGGTTTCGGCAGAATTGTGGAGCCGACATTTTTACGCGGGCGACACGCTCCGGGCGCGGGTTTGTGTGGTGAACGACGGCTCGGACGGACGCGACTTGCCCGCCAGCAAACTGCGTTGGCGCATTGATTATCAAGGTGTTAGCCTCGCATCGGGCGAGCAAGCGGTGCCGTCGGTCGCGCATTTTTCGCGGCATTGGGATTCGCTGGCGATTCGTTTGGCAGCCCCCCAGCCCCCGGAAGGGGGTGTGTATGGGGCGGGACAGCTGCCCC
>JBKBIC010000437.1:0-1373 GCA_046299435.1 Saprospiraceae bacterium | reverse complement strand
GTTCCGGGCGATGGGTGATGTAGCCGGCACTGCCCAGTTCATCGAGGTAAGCGCGGTCGGCAGGCTGTATTCCTGCCACAAATGCCCAGCCTGGAGCCTCAAAGCCTTCGCTCAGGCCCATCAAACGGGTATCGGGCGTGAAGCCGGGGATGACGTTGCTGCGGTTTTCTGAATAGGTGAACCGGGCTTTGCGCACAAGCATGAGAGGGCGCAGCGCGATGCGTTCGGCCAGAGAGGGCTGTCGGTCGCCTTTTTTCGGCGACTTGCCTTTATTGCCCTTTCCACCGGGGGCGTTGGCACCCCTATCAGTGGCTTCGCCGCCAGCAGGGGTGGGCGTTTCGGGGTCAGATGGGTTGGCGCGCTGCCGACCCGGTCGGCCGCTTGCAGGGTCAAACCCACCGATACCGCCCGGCAAAGGCATTCCGACGGGATTCATACCTCCCCCGGGGTTTGCGCTCTTGTCAGGATTGTTCGGAGTAGGTTGGCTGGGGGCGTTTCGGTCGGGCACGGAGTTATTTTTGCCGCCGTCGTTGCCGCCGCCCATCATACCGCCGTCTATTCCACCACCAGGGGCATTTGGCCGGTTGCCGCCACGCCCGGGGATCGGGTTTTTACCATCCTTGCCACGCCCTCCGCCGGGTTGGTTGTCGTCGCCTTTGTTGTTGCCGCCGCCCGGTTGGCCGGGGCGCGAACCAGAAGAGGAGCCGGGCACCCGCGGTTTGTTTATTTTAGCCAGGTACTTGCTCTTGTTGTAAAGGGTCTCGAAGTTAAAATCGCCGTGGATTTGTGTGGTGTTGTTGTTCTGTATGGTGTTGCCGAGGCTCCTGGAGTTGACGATGTCCTGATATGGGCCTGCATCGAGGTTTTGTAATTTGAGCGACTGGGCAGTCCACGTGTAGCCCGCTGTGTAAGAGGCTTTCATGTTGATAAAATCCATGAAAGGGATCTGTTTGAAGGGCAGGGTCCAGTTCAAGCTCCCGGTATGGGTATAGTTTTTGGGGCGGCCGAGGCGGCGGAAATTTTGCCAAATAGAGTCGCGGCGTTCTTGGCGCGTATAGCGTTTGCCCTCCGCGTCGAATTCCAACGGTTCGTCAATGAGGCTTCTGGCGTTGGCGTCAAATTTGAATCGCAGGGCTTTGGTAAGGTCCCAGCCGAGGCTGTAGTTGCGGTCCCAGGTGAAGCGGCGGTTGTAAAAAGTGTTGAGTGCCGGGTCTTCGCCTGCAAAACGGTATGTGGTGATGCCTTCCAGGCGCTCCAGGTTGGTGTTGAAACCGTACGTATTGGGTAGGGGGTTGAAGTTGAACTCGGTGATGAACTTGAGGTATTTGTCCTTTTTAATGGCTTTTTTGAAGGGCGTGATGGGTTTTATGCCC
>JBKBIC010000436.1:627-1425 GCA_046299435.1 Saprospiraceae bacterium | reverse complement strand
GACTGCGACGACACAAATACGGCCATCCACCCCGCCGCCTCGGAGACCTGCAACGGCTTGGACGACGACTGCGACGACCTCGTTGACCAAGCCGACCCCGGGCTGGTGGACAACGACCCGCCGACCGCCGCCTGCAAGCCCGCGCACCTGACCCTCCGGCCCGACGGCACGGCCAGCCTCGCCGCCGCTGCGGTCAACGACGGCAGCACCGACAACTGCACGGCAGCGGGCGACCTTGTGCTGGCGGTCTGGCCCAGCACGTTTGGCTGCGCCGACGCGGGCACGGCCATGGCCACCCTCACCGTCGCCGACGGCATGGGCAACACGGCCACCTGTGCCGCCACCGTCACCGTGCTCGACGTGCTGTACCATTCGCAGGAGGTGCAGCGCATGGCCGCCGACGGCCTCGCGGGCGACAACCTCGGCTGGGGCATCGGGCTGGACGGCCCGACCGCCATCGTCGGCGCGCCCTACGACAAGGTCGGCACCCAGAGCAAGCAAGGCTCGGCCTACGTCTTTTTGCAAAACCAGGGCGGCTCTGACAACTGGGGCCAGCTCAAACAGATCAAGGCATCGGACGGCGCGGCGGTGGACTACTTCGGCAACGCCATTTCCATGGACGGCGGCCTCGCGCTCGTGGCCGCGCACGGCGACAACGTGGGCGCGACGGCAGACGCAGGCTCGGTGTACGTCTTCGAACAAAACCTACCGACGGGCAACAACTGGGGCCAACAGGCCAACATCATCGCCCGCAACGGCGCGGCTTCCGACGCGGCGGCCTACGACTACTTCGGCAAC
>JBKBIC010000436.1:0-617 GCA_046299435.1 Saprospiraceae bacterium | reverse complement strand
GGCGCGGCCTACATATACGACCAAATAGCTGACGTCACGAACGCATGGGGCAACGTGAAAAAACTGACAGCCCCCGACGGCGCGGCCAACAACTTCTTCGGCCAATCGGTCGCGCAGTCGGGCAATCTCGTGCTCGTGGGCGCCAACGGCCACTTGGGCAACCGGGGCGCGGCGTACCTGTTCGACGGCGGCGCGGCCTGGGCACAGGTGCAAAAACTCATGGCCAGCGATGCGGCAGTGGGCGATGGCTTCGGCACAAGTGTCTCGATGTCAAATAGTTGCGCTGTCATTGGCGCACCGAACAAGGCTGGGTACACGGGCGCGGCCTATGTTTTCAAAAACGACGCGGGCACATGGTCGCAGGCGAAGAAACTGGTGGCCTCCGACGGCGCGGCGAACGACCGTTTCGGCACGGCGGTGGCCCTCTCGGGCGACTACGCCTACGTCACGGCGGTGCGCGGCAACGCGACCGCGGGCGCGGTCTATGTCTTCCACAAGGACGCTGGCGGCGTGGGCAACTGGGGCCAGATCGGCCGCTACACGGCGGCGGACGGCGCAAACGGCGACCAGTTCGGCTACGCGCTCGGGGTCAGCGGCGAGCGCATGGCCCTCGGCGC
>JBKBIC010000435.1:0-1431 GCA_046299435.1 Saprospiraceae bacterium | reverse complement strand
CCGGCTTCGACAATTGCCCGCAAAACTTCCTGTTTTTCGGTTGCCAATCGCCGCCGGTGCAGTGGACTGCACCGACAGAAGTTGGGTTCTGCGACGGCAACGTGACCGTGACCTCGACCCACAACCCCGGCGATATTTTCCCGATTGGCGTGAACACGGTGATTTACACGGCAATGGATATGTCCGGTCATTCGGCCCTTTGCTCGTTCACGGTGACGGTCTCCGAGACGCAACCGCCCACGTTCTCCTGCCCGGCAGGCGCGACGGTGGACGTGGCTGGCAACATCCTCTCCGACCCAAGCAGTTTCCTGACCGATGCCGAACCCGTCGGCGATTGCGCGGGCACGCGCCTGTTTTTCGAGAACCCGACGGCAACGGACAACTGCACGAACGTCTCGGTGGTGCTGCTTGGCACCCCGGCTTCGGGCGATGCGTTCCCGATTGGCACCACGTCGCTCACGTTCCGGGCCACCGACGCAGCCGACAACACGACGCTTTGCGTGGTCGAAATCACGGTTTCGGCCCTGCCTGCGCCGCTCGCGGAAGCCGACCCATCGGCTGGCTGCCCGGATGACAACGTGTTCCTCCGTGTGCTCAACCCGATTCCCGGCGCGAAGTACAAGTGGACTGGCCCAGAGCCGAACTACCCGGACACGACGGTTTTGATGCTCCTCCTGCCCGGCAACGAGGGCACTTACACGGTGAATTACGAGATAAACGGCTGTAAATCAATCGCCGACACGCTCACGGTCACGCTCATCAACAAGCCCGACGCGAAGGACGACAGCGGCTTTGTCATCAAAGCAGGCGAGGCGTTGGACAGCATCAACGTCATTGCCAACGATATTTTCTCGCTCGGCTCCGACTTGGTGGTGACGCTGGCTGCCCCAGTGCAGGGCGTGACGTATGTGGGCGACGGCATCTTCTCGTTCGCAGGCACGAGCGAGCCGGGCACGGTGACTTTCATGTACCAAATCTGCTCGAAAACGTGCCCCGACCTGTGCGACAAAGCGACCGTTGTGCTCACGATTCAGGACGATGGCTGCGTGTTCATCCCGAACATCATCACACCGAACGGCGACGGCATCAACGACGATTTTTACATCCCGTGCATTGATTCCGGCCAGTTCAGCGAGAACTCGCTCACGATTTACAACCAGTGGGGCGATAAAGTGTACGAAGCCTCGCCATACGTCAACGGCTCGACCACAGGCTGGAAGGGTACGTTGGACGGCAAAACCGGCAAAGACCTCCCGGATGGTGTGTATTACTACATCTTCAAACCATCGCCCACCGCTGCTGTCATCAAAGGCTTCGTGGAAATTTTCCGTTGAACGGTTGACGGTTGACGGTAGAGGGTTGACGGCAGACGGTTTTTTCCGTCCACCGTCCACCGTCCACCGCCCACCGTCCACCGAAAAACCTTCAAAC
>JBKBIC010000434.1:0-1438 GCA_046299435.1 Saprospiraceae bacterium | reverse complement strand
AGTATGCCCGCATCCAAAATCCGCAATTTCATCTTCCAAAACAAAGGCAATTGGGAATTTGAAGACAAGGGCGGCGACTGGATGACCATGCCCAGTTCATGGTCGAACGGCGGCGCATGGGCCGATTTTGACGGCGACGGCGACCTGGACCTCGTGGTCAACAACCTTGAGCAACCCGCTTTCATCTACAAAAACCTCACCCGCGAACAGGGCGACGGCAACTACCTCCAAGTCAAGCTCCAAGGCAGCCCGAAAAATCCGTTCGCCGTGGGCGCGTCCGTCCTCATTGAATACGGCAACGGGCAACGCCAATACCAAGACCTCAACCCTAACCACGGCATTTTCTCTTCGGTAGAGCACCTGATCCACTTCGGCCTGGGCAAAGAAACACAGGTCAACCGCCTGAGCGTCCGCTGGCCCGACGGCAAATTCCAAGTACTGGAAAACGTGCCAGCCAATCAGCGCTTACAACTTAAATGGACCGATGCTGCGGGCTACGTGAAACATCTGATGCCGCCGCCAAAAGCCGACAACTTGTTGTTTTTAAACGAAAACCCCGCTGCGCTGGGCATCGCATTCGAACACAAGGAAAACTACTTCAACGACTTTGAGACCTGGGTGCTCAACCCTTGGTCTGTCACAGACCTCGGCCCACTGCTGGCTTCCGCCGACCTCAACGGCGACGGCTTGGACGACTTCTTCGTGGGCAACGCCAAAGGACAAAGCGCGGGCATTTATCTACAAACAGCCACCGGCAAATTTGTGGCCAGTTCGACAGCCGTTTTCAAAGAAGACGAGCCATATGAAGACCACGGCGCTCTCTTCTTCGATGCCAACGGCGATAGGCACTCAGACCTTTTCGTGTTGAGCGGCGGCGCAGAAGCCTCTGCCGATGTGGCATGGCAGTGCCGGCTTTACCTCAACGATGGCAAAGGCAACTTTAGCAAAATGCCCAACGCCATGGCAGCCCCGTTCCGCGATTTTGGGCTTAGGGTTGCCGCTCACGACTACGACGGCGACGGCGACGACGACCTGTTCATCGGCGGGCGCCTGGTGCCCAAAAACTGGCCGCTCATACCCCGCTCTGTAGTGCTTCGCAACGACCGCGGCCGCTTCGCCGATGCGACTAACGAAGTGGCCGGCGACTTCGAACGCTGCGGCATGGTCACCGACCTGGCTTGGGCTGACCTCGACAGCGATGGAAAAAAGGAACTCATCGTCGTAGGCGAATGGATGCCAGTCATGGTCTTTTCGCTCAACAACATGCGATTGGAAGATGCAACGGAGCGCTTTGGATTGGCCAAGTCGAACGGATTGTGGAACCGCCTGGCCATCGCTGACCTGGACAACGACGGCGACTTGGACTTGGTCACGGGCAACCTGGGCCAAAACACCCGTTTCGAGGCCAGCCCTGAGGCACCTTTTTTGTGCTACGCTA
>JBKBIC010000433.1:0-1454 GCA_046299435.1 Saprospiraceae bacterium | reverse complement strand
ACGGCGGCGGACGGCGCAAACGGCGACCAGTTCGGCTACGCGCTCGGGGTCAGCGGCGAGCGCATGGCCCTCGGCGCAAACCTCGACGACGTGGCCGCCAAGGCCGACCAAGGCTCCGTCTATGTCTTCAAAGGCGAGGGCTGCCCGGACATGGGCGGCAAGCCGGAAGGCATCGTGCCCGCACAGTCTCGCGGCCTCGCGGCCTCGCCGGCTGTGCAGTGTTCGCCCAACCCCTTCCGCGACGAACTGACAGTTGAAATTGCCCAGTCTGGCATCTCCAATCTGGCATCTGAAATCGTGGTCATGGACGCGGTCGGTCGCGTGGCGATGCGCGTGGAACTGCCCGCCGGGCAGAGCCGCCACACGCTGCGGACGGACGAGCTCCGCGCCGGGACATACTTCGTGCAGATCTCCTCGGAGGCGGGCGTGCAGGTCGTCCCGGTGGTGCTGGTGCGATAAAGACATTTGACTAAATCACGATTGGCCCCTGCCCGAAGCAAGTTCGCGGCGGGGGCGTTTTTTTTGCGGGGGCGACAAGCCAAAGGCAGTGAAATTTTTTCAAAAAAATTGTTTCAAAAATAAAACAACCCGTTTTATTTTTGTCCGTCGAACAAAAACAGGCAGGCTTAGGCAGATGTGCGCGTTTCGCACAACTCGTTGTAAATCAATTTTTTGAAAACAAAAACACTGGCTTGACTGACAACTTCAAGCCCTGCGTAAAAATCGCCTCGCCATGCAAATCTTAAAATTTTTTAAAACAAATTGGTTTTCGGTGGGCCTCGTCCTGATTGTGCTCATCGCCTTCGCACGGCGGAATTTCCGCGTCTCCACAAGTGATACCGCCGCTCCTAACAAAAAAGAACAACGCAGCAAAACGCCCCAGCCCGAAAAATTCACGGACGAAGGCAGCCGCTCGGCGGAAGTCTCGCGCATGGACATTTTGCCCGGCGGCGGCTCTGCCGTGCGGCTGCCCGAAGTGGACGAAGCCACGGCAATGGCCTTTTTCCGACGCTTCGGGAAAGTGGTCGTGGAAGAGCGCAAACGCTACGGCATCCCGGCCTCGGTCGCGCTAGCTTGTGCGTATGTGGGGAGTTTTGCGGGCAAACGCGACTTGGCGACGCAGGCCCACAATTACTTCGCGCTCCCGTGCTCGCCCGGATGGGATGGCCAAACTGTCACCTCAAATGGCCGTTGTTACCGTCGCTACGGCACCGCTTGGGATAGCTTTCGGGATTTCAGCATTTATCTGAGCGGCCAAGATTGGTTCGGGCAAACGAAAAAAGATGCGGGGCAGAACTGGCAACTTTGGGCGCAAAGCCTTGACAAACAGGGCATTTCGGATGTGCAAAACTTCGGGCAGGAGGTCGAAAAAGTCATCCGGGCCTATCGGTTGTTTGAGTTGGATGACCGGAAATAACCTATCCTCCCAAAAAGAGGGGGGGGCAGCCGACTGG
>JBKBIC010000432.1:619-1469 GCA_046299435.1 Saprospiraceae bacterium | reverse complement strand
AAAGTTCCCAGTGGGCGCCGAGACCCTGGAGTTGACCGTGGGCACCGAGGTTGATTTTCACGCCGGCGTCAGTCAGTTTTTTCAGGCTTTTTGAAGTTAAAATATGGCCGTTTTCATACTCCTCCTCCGGCACCATCGTGCGGTGGCGGGCACGGCTGTCCACCACGCCACGGGGCGTGAAGGCGAGCAGGCGCTCCTTTTCCCAGACGTTGGTGTGCTGGTACCAATAGTACTCGCCGCTGATGCTGCCGTAGTTGACGACAAGCGTGGGCGTGTTGTGAGTTTTAGTGGCAGCCCAGAGCGTGGTCACGTCCTTGTAGAGCGGCACGACGGGGATGTTGTGCTCAACGGTGGTGTGGCCGTCCACGACCATGCTCAGGTTGTGGTAAAAAAACGAGCCGCCCTCCGGCACCACCTGTATGCCGAGTTCACGGGCCGCCTGCATGACCTGTTGGCGCTGGTTGCGGCGGGGCTGGTTGTAGCTTTTCACCGAAAAAGCGCCGAAGGCAGCCGTGCGGCGCAGGGCGGATTTGGCGTCGTCGAGTGAGTTGACGACTGCTTTGAAGTCGCCGTCGGCACCGTACAAAATGGTGCCGGTACTGAACGAACGAGGCCCGACCATGTAGCCCGCCTTGATGAGTTCGCTTTGGGCGAACACCATCTCCGTATTGGCGCTGGGGTCGTGCATGGTGGTGACGCCGTAAGCGAGGTTGGCGTAATACTCCCACTGTTTTTGCGGGCTGAGGCCGTAGCGAAAATTGCCGCCGTGGGCGTGGGCGTCAATGATGCCGGGCATGATGGTTTTGCCGGTACAATCAATGACTTTGGCATTTCGAGGCACGGACACCCG
>JBKBIC010000432.1:0-609 GCA_046299435.1 Saprospiraceae bacterium | reverse complement strand
CGACTTCATTGATGACATTGCCTACGACCAGCACCGTGCCTTTTTCAATCACCGAGTTGCCCTCCATCGTGATGATACGGGCGTTGGTGAAAGCGACCAGTCCCTGTGGTTTGTCCATTGGCAGGGTGAGGTTGATTTTCAGGCCCACCGAATCCATCGGTGGCAGGCTGTCGAGGCTACCCTCCAGGAATTTGAAGCGCTCGGTGAGGTTGTTGCTGAAGTACTCGTTGCCGAGCGTCCAGTGCAGGGTCTTGCTGTCGGCGCTCCAGTGTATGTTGATGCCGGCGTCCCGTGCCACCTGTGCGACGGGCACGGCTTTGGTGCCGCTCGTCAGGCCTACTTTTTTTCCCGTTTTTGGAAATGGGGCGACATAAACCTTGTACAGTTCCGACCAGGCCACCCAATTGTTGTCGGGACTGATGACGTAGCGCTGGGAATATTTGCCGTCGAAATGTTCCTTTTTGTCCTCGCCGTTCAGGTCCACGCTTTCCACGCTCTTGACGAGGCTGCCGAAGAGGTAGCCGCCTTTTTGGTAAAAAATGCGCTTGCCATCGGCGCTGAACTGCGGGTACTCGCCCGTCGGGGTCACGAGCTTCGGCTCGGCGCTGC
>JBKBIC010000431.1:0-1476 GCA_046299435.1 Saprospiraceae bacterium | reverse complement strand
ATTTGCGACAGCGCCGCGATGACCGCCATATTCGGTTCGCAGGTGACGGGCGACTTGGTCATCACACCATCGATTCGCCGGTCGAGCGCATCGGGACCATAAGAGGAAATAAGGCGCACGATATCGCGTTCGGAAAAAATGCCGACCAAGTGGCCGTCGTCAATGACCATGACGGCACCGATGTTTTTTTCGGCCATGAGTTCGAGGGCTTCGATGACGGTTTGCTCGGAATGCAGCGACCAGACTGCGTTGGTGGGTTTGCCGGAGAGGAGCTGGCTGACGGAAAGCATAGGCAGCGATAAAGTTTGCGATTTACGGTTGCGGATTGGTGGATTCGGTGCAGTTGGTCGGGCGTTTTGTGTTTAAAGCAGCGCAAGTAGGCAGGTCAACTATTTGGAGACGCGCTTGCTTCCGGGCTTAAAAATATCGGCCTTGTTTTTTAGGTCAAAACTTTCGGGGCGCAAATTCTCAATATTTTAAAATCCCATTCGGCACAAAAACCAAACCGCGCCTCCCCACAAAATGCAGAGCGACGCGGAAAAAGAAAACGAAGGTAGCTGCTTCGGTCAATGCCAACGGCATCCCTTTGGGAAAAACTGCCGCTGTGCCGAATCTTTGCCCCAGCCAAAGGCATCTCTTTGGGAAAAAACAACCCGCCATGCAACGCCACTGCCTCACCCTCGACCTCAAAAACGACCCCGTGCTCATCGCCGAATACGAAGCGCACCATCGCGCTGTGTGGCCCGAAGTGCTCGAAAGCATCCGGGCGGCGGGCATCGAACGGCTGGAAATCTGGCGCATCGAGGCCCGATTGTTCATGGTTTTGGAGGCCGACGATGGGTTCTCATTTGAAAAAAAGTCCGCCGCCGATGCCGCCAACCCGCGTGTGCAGGACTGGGAAACGCTCATGTGGAAATACCAACAAGCCTTGCCTTCCGCCAAGCCCGGCCAAAAATGGCTGCCGATGGAGCGGATTTTTGCACTCTGACGCATCGCTCCGGCAGGCTCGGAAGCCCGCGCCACGAGCTATATTTGCCGCCCGTGCCGAAGGCATCCCTTTGGGAAAAAACCGCTCGACACAATCACACATTCACTCATTCGCTCACTCAATCATTCACTCAATGATTCTCAACGGAAAAAAAGGCATCATTTTCGGCGCGCTGGACGACCAAAGCATCGCGTGGAAAGTCGCCGAACGCTGCCACGCCGAGGGCGCGCAAATCGTCCTGACCAACGCCCCCGTTGCCCTTCGCATGGGCACTATCAACGCACTTGCCGAAAAATGCAACGCCCCGGTCATCGGCGCGGACGCGACCTCGGTGGAGGATTTGGAAAAACTCCTCACGCAGAGCATGGAGCATTTCGGCGGCAAGGTGGATTTCGTGCTGCACTCCATCGGGATGTCGCTCAACGTGCGGAAAGGCAAGGCGTACACCGACCTGAACTATGAGTTCATGCAAAAGACGTTCGATATTT
>JBKBIC010000430.1:0-1479 GCA_046299435.1 Saprospiraceae bacterium | reverse complement strand
GGAAATAGAGCAAAATCAACGGTTTATTGACCTGTTGAAGGAATTGAAGACCAAAAACGCCCCTGGAATGCTGACCCTTGAAAAAATGCTCACCCAATTTTTGGAACAGTAAAACAACCTCGTCGCTGCATATAACATGGCAACTCACGAATACAAACTCCCGTCCCTCGGCGACGGCGTCACCGGGAAGGTGACGGAAATCTTGGTCAAAGTCGGCGATAGGGTCGCCAAAGAGCAGCCCGTCCTCGTCGTCGCAACCGACAAAGTGGACGCTGAAATGCCCTCCGATGCCGACGGCACAGTGGCCGAAATCCTCGTCAAAAAAGGTGACGAGGTCGGCGAAGGCTCGCTCGTCATGCGGATTCAAGCCGAAGGCGCGGCCCCTGCCGCTGCTCCTGCACCTGCTGCGCCCGAACCCGCGCCGCAGCCACAGGCCGCCACACAACCGGCCCCGGTCGCTGCCCCGGCGGCGACAAGCCCGGCTCCCGCTGCGGCGGCAAGTCCGGCAGGCGGGAAACTCCGCGCCTCGCCACTCGCCCGCAAACGTGCCCAAGAACTGGGCGTGAACCTCGCCGATGTGCAGCCGCACGACGGCGCGAGCCGGGTGAGCTATCAGGACGTGGTGGCCTTCGCCAAAAAGAAAATGGATGCAGGCGGCAATGGCATGGCTACTGCGGGTGGTAGCACGGCGGTCAAGCACAAGCCGCTGCCGAACTTTGAAAAATTCGGGGCCATCGAACGCCAGCCGCAAAGCCGCATCGGGCAAATCATCGCGGAAAACATGGTGTACAACTTCAACACCACCATCCCGCACGCTTGGATTTCGGAAAAAGCCGACATCACCAAACTCGAAGCCCTGCGCCAACAGTACAAAGAGCAAGTAAAAGCGGCTGGCGGCAACCTGACCACGACAGCCATCATCGCCAAAGCCGTCGCGCAAGTGCTAAGGAAAATGCCCATTTTCAACACCAGCCTCGACGACGCAACACAGGAAGTCATCTTCAAAAAATTCATCAACATCGGCATTGCGGTGGACACGCCGAAAGGGCTGCTCGTCCCCGTCCTGCGCCACACCGACCAAAAAGGGCTGACCGAAATCGCCATCGAGCTGACCGACCTCTCCACGCGCACCCGCGACGGCAAAAACAAGCCCGACGATATGGACGGCGGCACGTTCACCATCTCGAACATCGGCGGCATCGGTGGCACGAACATGATTTCTATCGTCAACTGGCCGCAAGTCGCCATCCTCAGCGTAGTAGCCGCGCACAAAGAACCCGTCTGGAACGAGGCCAACGGCCAGTTCGAGCCTCGCTTGATGATGCCCATGACCAGTGGCTGGGATCACCGCGTCATCGGCGGCGCAGATGCCGCACGGTTCTTGGTCGAGTTGAAACGGATTTTGGAAGACCCGTTCCAATTGGTTTTTTGAACCACAGCCACTTGATTGTCAATGCAAAACCGCCCGTCGAAATGTCC
>JBKBIC010000429.1:0-1491 GCA_046299435.1 Saprospiraceae bacterium | reverse complement strand
CTATGCGGACGTGGGCAAGCAAGCCGGCATCTTCAACTTCGCCTTCGGGCTGAGCGCCACCGTGATGGACGTGAACATGGACGGATATCCTGACATCTATGTAGCCAACGACTACATCGAGCCGGACATCCTCTACATCAACAACCGGAACGGCACGTTCAGCGATCGTATCAACGACTATGTGCGCCACACCTCTGCCTTTTCTATGGGTGCCGATTGTGCCGATATCAACAACGACGGGCTGCTCGACCTTTTTGTGCTCGATATGGCCTTGCCCGACAATGCCAAAAACAAAATGATAATGACAGCAATGACCAATGAGCGCTACTACACCCTCGCCAAGTATGGATACGGCGAACAAATGATGCGCAACATGCTCCAACTCAACAACGGTAACAGCACGTTCAGCGAAATCGGCTGCCTCGCCGGAATTGATGCTACGGACTGGAGCTGGTCGCCCCTCATGGCCGATTTCGACAATGACGGTTGGTGTGACATCTTTGTGTCCAACGGCTTTCGCCGCGATGTGACCAACCTCGACTATATTCACTTCACTTTTGACTCCACCCTGCGCGCCGATGGAGGCCGCTTGCGCGATACCATGGCACACATCCAAAAAGTGCCCAAGTCGGCAGTGTCTAACTTCATGTTCCGAAACAAAGGCGATTTGAGTTTTGAGGATGTGTCCGGGTCTTGGGGCTTTTCTGAAAAAACATACTCCAACGGGGCCGTGTACGCTGATTTTGACAACGATGGTGATTTGGACATCATCGTGGTGCGCGCTGAAGCCCCAGCAGCCGTCTTCCGCAACCAAACCATCGAAAACAAACAGGGCGGGAACTATCTGCAAATCAAGCTCGCTGGCTCTGCGGCTAACCCGCAGGGTGTTGGGGCTGTGGTCGTGGTCGAATCGGGCGGGCAGCGGCAAACGGCCCTTTCCAACCCCGTTCGCGGTTATATATCTACCAGCACCGACCTGCTCCACTTCGGCTTGGGCAAAAACGCGGCAGCCGAGCGCGTTTCCGTGCAGTGGCCCGATGGCAAGGTGCAAACCCTCTCCAATGTTCCCGCCAACCAACGCTTGACCCTCCAGTATTCCGAAGCAAAAAAAGGTGCGCCCATCTGGCCCACTTCTATCGCCGAAACACAGCTTTTCAGCGACATCACTGCCGCCAGCGGCATACAATTTGTCCACCAAGAAAACGTCTTTTTCGACTTTGACCGCGAACGGCTTATCCCCAGAAAGTACTCCAACCTCGGCCCGGCCTTGGCTTCGGGCGATGTCAACGGAGATGGCCTGGACGACCTGTTCCTCGGCGGCGCGTTCACCCATTTTGGGGCGATCGGATTGCAAATGCCGAACGGAAAATTCAGCCTGAAAAGCGAGGCTTTCGCCGCCGACAGTCTCCGAGAAGACGTGGGAGCCACATTTTTCGATGCCGACGGCGACGGCGACCTTGACCTCTACGTGGTCAGCGGCGGCAACGAAGC
>JBKBIC010000428.1:0-1493 GCA_046299435.1 Saprospiraceae bacterium | reverse complement strand
ACCGTCTCGCCCTCTCACCGTCTCGCCCTCTCACCGTCTCGCCCTCTCACCGTCTCACCCTTTCCTGAAACGGTACAGAAACGGGGCCTTGTGTGCCCCGCCCGTTTGGCGTTTGCCGACCCGTTCGAGTAGGCCAGAGGCGAGCATCTGTTTTTGGAAATTGGCCCGGTCGAGATGCCGCCCCAAAATGGCTTCGTGGAGGCGTTGCAGTTCGGGCATGGTAAACTCTTCGGGCAGGAGGTTCATCCCGACGGGTTCGTCGTCGAGGCGTTTACGGAGTTTTTGCAGCGCGTGGTCCACGATGTTGTTGTGGTCAAAGGCCAGTTTCGGCACCTCGCGCACGTCCATCCAGTGGCATTCGTCGGCTGGGAAATCGGGCACGGCGTTCACCTTGGAATAGTCAACCAGCGCGTAGTAACCAACGGCAACGATTCGTGCCGACAGGAGCTGGCGTATTCTTTCGGGCACCCCCATTTGGGCGAAAACACCTTGCACGGCGGGGTCGGCGTTGCGTTCTGCATCGCCGAAAGCGTGGAATTGGCGCATAAAAATGCCGGTAAGTCCCGTTCGAGCCTCCAAAACGCGGTGTGCCGCTGCGTCCAATGATTCATCATGAAAAAGCATGCCGCCAGGTAGATTCCAAATATCACCTTGCAACCACCGCATCAGCAAGACGCGCAGGGTGTTCGCGTGGAAGCCAAAAATCACGCAGCTGACACCTACATGAGGCAGGAATTGCGCGGATTCAATCTCGTAAGCCGTGAGTGGGCCGGGTGGTTGTTTCATCTGGCAAATGTAAAAATCCATTGTGTATTTGGCACACAATGGCTTGTGCCATACCTTTGTGTCAAAATTACACATTGGGCTGTAAAGCCCTGTGCTTCCTACCACTTCAAATTGTTGATGCAAGTATCCAATTTCATGTTCCCCAATGCCTTTGCCTTTTCCTCGTTTTTCGGCAAAAAAAACGACTCTGACAGCCAAACTCCGCCTCCCGCCGCCGCAATTGATGAAAAAACAAAAGTCCGCCAGCTCGTGGCCGACATTGTGGAGGCTGTCAACACGCAGGATATGGAGCGATTCCTCGCCCTCCACACCGATACGGCGGTCATTATGAAAGACAACCAGCCCAACGCCGTCGGCAAAAAGGCAGTGGAGGCATTCATCGCGCCGCTTTTCGAGGCGATGAAACAGCCCCAGTATCAGGCCCGGCTCGAATTGAAAGTCAAAAACCTCCAGATCGTGGGCGATTGGGCCTTTGGCAGCGGGGACTTTGCGTTCGTGAAGGTGTGCCCGGACACCGCCGAGCCACAGGGCTTTGACTCGTTCAGTTTCATTGCCCGCCGCCAACCCGATGGCACTTGGCTGCGCTCGCACCTTTCCACGACGGGCAAGCTGCTCACGGAGAACTGATTTTCCCTTTGCCGCAAACCATCGGTCGGCGGGATTGACCGCAAGCTGAAGACGCGCTGCACGGACATCCGTGCAGCGCG
>JBKBIC010000427.1:0-1514 GCA_046299435.1 Saprospiraceae bacterium | reverse complement strand
AGTGCCGCCGCCCTGCCCCTCTGGTTCCTTTCCGGGAGCAGACCGATGCTCCGATGTTTGCGTGTATTGCACCAGCCTCGACGGCTACGCCAACTCCACTGCCGGATACACCCAGCAAAATGTCGCCAACTGGTGCGGCACCATCGAAAACGAGCAATGGCTGGCCTTTGTGGCCAGCAGCACGACGGCCACTTTCAAGGCCACACCCAGCAACTGCGCCAATGGCGACGGCATCCAAATCGGCCTGTACCAAGATTGCGGTGCACCCATTCACATCGCGTGCGACGGCGGAGGCAGCGGCATGGGCAACATACCCGTCCAAATCACCACCGACCAGCTGGTGCCGGGCACGGTGTACTATTTGGTTGTGGATGGCTATGCTGGCGACCAATGTGATTTCACGCTGGACGTGACCCCGCCCACAGCCACCGTCCCAGTCAATGTCGGGCCCATTGGCCAAGTGCAGGGACCGAGCACGGTTTGCCCTGGCGGGACTTTCGTGTTCAGCGTGCCACCCGTGACGAACGCCGGTTTTTACACTTGGACGGCTCCGGCTGGCAGTAGCATCAACGGGCAAACGAACAACGTGACCATCTCCGCCGCCGGCGGGCACGAAGTCACGGTCACGTTCGGCCCGGCGGGCGGCAACGTCTGCGCCAGCGTCGGCAGCGTCTGCCAAGCCGGCACGAACACCGCCTGCAAACCCGTCACCGTGCAGCCCATCCCGCCGACGACATGGCCGCCCATCACCATTTGTTACGAGGATGTGCCCTACTATTTGCCCTCGCTTGATATTCTTGTAAGCACTTCAGGCACCTATTCGCAAGTATTCACTTCTTTTACTGGCTGCGATAGTGTTGTGCGTCAACAAGTTATCGTCAAGCCGCCGCTTTTCACCAACCTCGGCCTGCGGAGCGTTTGCCGGGGTGGGAGTTTCAGCGTCTGTGGTGAGTTTTTCAGCCAACCGGGGCAGTACAGTGCCATCTGCGAATCGTGGCAGGGCTGCGACAGCCTCGTCAATTTCGCATTGACCGTGCTCGAACCCTTTGCGTTCATCACCGCCACCGACAAAACCATCACCTGCACCCAGCCCACCATCACGCTCAATTCCGCCGCCTCGTCGGGCATCAAAACTTGGAAAAACGCACAGGGCAACCCCATTGGCACGGGCAACTCGCTGACTGTCAGCGACATGGGGCTGTACAAATTGGAAGTAACCCAAACGCAAGGCGGCACGTCCTGCACTTCCACCGATGATGTTTTCATCCGAAAAAATGTCCTCGCGCCCAGCCTCACCGCTTCGGGCGGCACGCTCACGCCACAAAACCCGACCGTGCGGCTGAACGCCAGTTCCGTCAATTCGCCCGTGCGGTATTCGTGGGTCGGCCCGAACGGCTTCACGTCCAACCTGCGGCGGCCCACCGTCGGTGTGCCCGGCTTTTACACCGTGACCGTGACCAACACCCAGACCGGCTGCACCAACTCGAAAACAGTGGAGGTAACCCAGTGATGAG
>JBKBIC010000426.1:0-1570 GCA_046299435.1 Saprospiraceae bacterium | reverse complement strand
GCAATACCTCGACCCCGCAGGCACACCCGACGCGCTCCGCAACCTCGGCCACGTCATCCAGAACAAAAGCACCCGCCAAATCAACGGCGACTTCAACCTCGAAACCCTCTACAACAAAAACAAGTACCTCTCGAAAATCAACAAACCCGCGAAAAAGGGCGCGGCAGGCAACAAAAAAGACAAAAAAGCCGACAAAAACGCGCCCACCGGCAAGGACAACGCAGGCGGCGAACCCGACGGCAGCACCCTCGGCCCCGGCGGCAAAGGCAAGGAAAACGACGAGGACAGCACCCGCCCGAACCAACGCGCCCGCGACTCGCGCCGCTCGCCCGAAGAGGAGCCGAAAGACCCGGCCAGCCAGCGCAACCCCACGCCACTCGGCCCCGACGGCAAGCCACTCCCGCCCGGCAAGGACGCGAAGGACAAAGCCAACGACAAAAACAACAAAGACAAAAACAGCAAGGAAAAAGAGGACAAAGCCAAAGGCGCGAAGGGCAGCAAACCCGCCAACCGCGAGCCGTCCATCGCCGAGCGCATCGCCATCCGTCCGCTGATGATGATGCGGAAAGCGCGGTTCACGTACAGCGAAAACTACGGCTCCGTGATTCCGGGCTTTTTGCCGGAGGCCAAACTGTTCGGCCAAAACGACGGGTTTACCGCGCCGGGCTGGGCCTATGTCGTTGGTTTCCAGCCAGATAACAAATTCCTCGACGAGCTCGCCGCCAACGGCCACTACACGCACCGCACCGAGCTGAACCAAGAGGCCACGCGCACCTACACCCAAAACTTGGACGCGGGCGTGACCATCGAACCGTTCGCGGATTTCCGCATCGAACTGACCGCCCAACGCCAGTACAGCCGCAACAACTCGCAGCTGTTCAAAGACCAAAACTTCATCAACCACCTCGATTCCGTCAATTTCGAGCACCGCGCCGAGCGCGACATGGGCAGTTTCACGACCTCGTTTTTCGCCATGAACACCCTGTTCAACGGCGACATCAACGGGCTGTTCCAACGCTACCAGTCATACCGCGCCATCATCTCCGAACGCCTCGGCGTGGCCGCAGGCAATACCAACCCGCACGAACAGGACGGCGGCGAGTACAAATACGGCTACGGCAGAATCCAGCAGCAGGTCTTGATTCCGGCGTTCATCGCCGCCTATTCCGAAAGCGACCCGAACACGACGCAGCTGGACGTTTTCAAAACCCGCCCCGCCGTCAACTGGAAACTCAACTACAACGGCCTCTCGAAAATCGGCAACCTGAAAAAGGTGTTCCAGAGCGTCCAGATTTCGCACGGCTACAAAAACACCCTGCAAGTCAACTCGTACAACACCGACATTTTCTTCGACCCCGCCGCCCAGTACACCACCGACCCGCTGAACGGCAACTACATCGCCCGCTACGAGATCCCGCAAATCGTCATCAACGAACAGATGCAACCGCTCCTGGGCGTGGACGTGAAACTGAAAAACGACATGAGCTTCAAGGTGGACATGAAAAAATCCCGCACGCTCGCCATGTCGTTCATTGACTACCAGCTGGCCGAGTCGCGCTCGACGGGCTAC
>JBKBIC010000425.1:0-1609 GCA_046299435.1 Saprospiraceae bacterium | reverse complement strand
AAAAATTCTTCGAAGACCCCGACAGCATCACCGTAGAAGAAATGCGGGCTGCAGTCCGTGCCGCGGTGTGCGACCTGAAAATGACCCCCGTCATGTGCGGCTCAGCATTCAAAAATAAAGGAGTGCAAGCTTGCCTCGACGCAGCCTGCTACTACCTGCCCTCCCCCATTGACATCGCGGCCGTAAAAGGTACCGACCCGAAAACAGACAAAGAAATAGAGCGTAAACCCACCGTGGACGACCCGTTCACTGCACTGGCATTCAAAATCGCCACAGATCCCTTCGTGGGCCGTCTGTGCTTCATCCGCGTCTATTCGGGCAGGCTCGATGCCGGCTCTTATGTGCTCAACACCCGTACTAACGAAAAAGAGCGCATCAGCCGCCTATACCAAATGCATGCCAACAAGCAAAACCCCATTGATGCCGTAGAAGCTGGCGACATCGCCGCTGCGGTGGGCTTCAAGGACATCCGTACGGGCGACACCCTTTGCGACGTCAACCACCCCATCGTGCTCGAAAGCATGGTGTTCCCAGAGCCTGTCATCGGCCTGGCCGTAGAGCCTAAAACTCAAAAAGACCTCGACAAGTTGGGCATGGCCCTCAACAAGCTCGCCGAAGAAGACCCAACCTTCCGCGTGCGCTATGACGAAGACACCAACCAGACCGTCATCAGCGGCATGGGCGAACTCCACTTGGAGATCATCGTTGACCGGCTCCGCCGCGAGTTCAAGGTCGAGTGCAACCAAGGTGCGCCACAAGTAAACTACAAGGAAGCACTTACCAAAACTACCCGCCACCGCGAACGCTTGAAAAAACAAACCGGCGGTTCGGGCCTTTTTGCCGACATGGAATTCGAACTTGGACCCGCCGACGAGGAGTTCCTCAACAGCGATGACTTCAAAAGCGGCAAGAAAAAACTCCAGTTCGAATGGGCAATTGTGGGCGGCGCTATTGACAAAAACTATCAAAAGCCCATCCATGACGGTTTCGTACAAATGATGGCAAACGGCATCCTTGCCGGATACAGCATTGACTCGATGAAAGTAAAAGTCGTGGACGGCAGCATGCACCCCGTTGACTCGAAGCCCATCGCCTTCGAATTGTGCGCCAAAGAAGGCTTCCGCGCCGCTGCTCCTGCTACCAAACCACAGATCATGGAGCCGATCATGAAACTCGAGGTGATCACGCCCGAGGAGTATGTCGGCCCGGTCATTGGCGACTTGAACCGCCGCCGCGGCCTGCCGAAAGGTCAGGAGACCCGCATGGGCGGTGCTGTGGCCATCCAAGCTGAAGTGCCCCTCTCCGAGATGTTCGGTTACGTGACTCAGCTCCGTACCCTGACCTCCGGTCGCGCATCCAGCACCATGGAGTTCAGCCACTACGCACCTCCGCCCGAAAGCGTGGCCAAGGCCGTGATCGAAGCTGCAAAAGGCGGAAAAGGCTAAGTCTCGACGACAATTAACGGTTATACCGTGTTTTGAACCACTTGATGGCTTTGCCGTCAAGTGGTTCTTTTTTTGTCCGCCGCCTTGCTTTTTCCGAAACTTACTCACCGCTTCACCACCCGCCCGCTCTGCGCTACCTCCCCGTTCCAGCGCAACTGCCACAC
>JBKBIC010000424.1:727-1634 GCA_046299435.1 Saprospiraceae bacterium | reverse complement strand
GGGTGTGCAACTGACCAAGCGCAAAAATGACCAGCAAGACCTCAACGAGCCTTCGGTCAGCCCCGACGGCCGATATGTTTATTTTTCAGAGGATATGTATGGGGGCGGTTTTTTCCAGTACAACAAAAACCCCAATATCCAAATCTTCGCCGTGCGCCGCTACGACCGCCAAAACGGCACGATCGAGAACGTCACCGGAGGCTCTGGCGGTGCCTGCCGGCCACAAATCAGCCGTAACGGCCAGTGGCTGGCCTTCGTCCGCCGTATCGGAATACAGTCAGTGCTGATGGTGCAAAATACGGCTACAGGTGAAGAATTTCCGCTCTATGACCAATTAGACAAAGACCAACAGGAAGCCTGGACCATATTCGGCTGCTACCCTGGCTTCGCCTGGCTGCCCGCTGACAAGGGTATCGTTATTTGGGCAGGAGGTAAAATCAAGCGCCTCGACTTTGACCTCGGCAAGGCGGCCGATTGGCTGGGCAGCGTGCGCCCTAAAGTTTCTGACATTCCCTTTCGCTGCGAGGTACGCACTAAAGTTGCGGAAACCCAACGCCCCGTACAAAAAGTTTTTGAGGAAAGCTTCACAGCGCGGGCTATCCGCCAAGCCGTTACCAGCCCCGACGGCCATTGGTTGGTTTTCAATAGCATCGGCCAGCTTTATCGCAAAAATTTGCCCAACGGAAAGCCGGAAAAGTTGACCAAAAACACCAGCAGCTTTGAGTTCGAGCCGGCATTCTCGCCCGACGGGAAGTTCATTGCGTTTGTCACCTGGGACGATGAATTTCTCGGTCAAATCCATATTTGGGACACCGACACCAGAACTTCGCGCGCCTTGCCCCTTCCCAAAGGCATTTACCGTACCCCCTCGTTCTCGCCCGACGGCAAATCACTGGTTTTCCGCAAA
>JBKBIC010000424.1:0-717 GCA_046299435.1 Saprospiraceae bacterium | reverse complement strand
CGCAAACAGGGTGGCGATGACGAACTGGGCTTCGCGCACTGCAACAAGCCGGGTATATACACCGTCAAAACTGACGGAAGCAACCTCAAATTCGTCAGCTCAACGGGCGAAAACCCGCGCTTTTGGGATGCCCCCGAAGGCCTGCGCATTATGGTGACCACGGGCGGCTACCTGTTTGGCGCGCTCGATAAGTCGCTCCGCTCCTACGACCTGGACGGCAACAACGAAAAAATTTTGGCCAAAAGCAAGTATGTCAATCAGTGGGTGCCCTCTCCCGACGGACGCTGGCTGGCCTTTACCGAGTTGCACAAGGCATACGTGTGCGCTATGCCCTTGCCCGGACAGGCGCTTGAGGTGAGCGCGGGCATGAGTTCTGTGCCTGTTTCGCTCGTCAGCCGCGACGCAGGCTACAGCCTCCACTGGAGCAGCGATTCAAAAAAATTGCACTACACCCTCGGCGACGAATATTTTACGATCGAACTCGAAAAACGCTTCGCTTTCTTGCCGGGCGCACCCGATACTTTGCCCGTGCTCGACACCGCGGGTATCAAAATCGGCCTTGTTCACCCTTCCGACCGGCCCGAAGGAGTTTTGATATACGAAAACGCCCGAATCATCACCATGGAGGGCGATGAGGTGTTGGAAAATGGCGTGTTGGCCGTTGAGCGCAACAAAATTGCGTTTGTGGGCACTGCTCAACAGTTTCGCAATTCCGGC
>JBKBIC010000423.1:0-1655 GCA_046299435.1 Saprospiraceae bacterium | reverse complement strand
CGGCGAACAGGCGTACTGGATCCAGCCGCCCATCGGTTGGCCGAGCAGGGTTTCCACGCCGGGCACGTTCAGGCCGGAAGTGCCAAAATAGCGGCGCGTCCAAGCCCGATGTGGCCCGTCGTTGCTTCGGATGTGGCGCAGGTAGCCTGTCGCCTCGTCCAAGTGGTTGGCAGCGTAGGCGTGCCAGTACGACATTTCCGTGTTCAGGTCGTGGTGCAGGTCGCCTTTCCACGGTGGCAGCCGCCCGTTGTCGGCAGTCCAGATGCCTTGCAGCGAAATCATGGGGGCATTTGCCCGAGCGAGGCAGCCAAACTTGTAGTTGTCGAGCAAATACTGCCACTGCAAAACCGAATCGGGCAGGCTGACGGACGAGGCGGCCCAGTATTTGGCCCACCATTTTTGGCTCTCGGCAAAGGCTTTTTCAAAGCCGCGCCGGGCGGATTTTCGGACGGTTTTTTCGGCGCGGTCGGCCCAGATTTTTTCGGGAAAATGGCTGCTGATGCTCCATGTGCCGGTCGCGGATTGCGCGCTAATGCGCTCTGCGACAGCCACTTCGTAGCTAAACCCGCCCCAGCAGGGCTGGTGGTAAATTTGAGTGATGAGCGATGAGTGATGAGTGCTTTGGACGTCTGCTTGGCGGTAGCCGAGCCGTGAAAGGTCGTCGCCTGCGACGGAGCCTGCGGGCGCGGACGGGTCGCCGTCGTATTTGGGCGCGATGAGTTTTGCCGTAGGCCAACCGTCCACCGTCCACCGTCTGCCGTCTGCCGTCTGCCAGCGGAACCAACCTTCGGGTTTGCGGGCGTGGATGAACGTCTGGAACATCACGCCATTTTTCCAAGTGATTGACACCAAGCCAGTTGTGATGTCCAAATCGGCTTTTTCCACCGGGCCAAGTTGGGAAATATCGAACTCCAAAGCCGCGCCGGGCAGCTTGCTCGGCCCCGGCTCGCGCTCGTATGGGCGGTCGAGTTTTTCTTGCACGATGCCGTATTCTCCGCGTCGCACCTGTTCGGCCACCCATTGATAGGTCAAAGTCGAGTCGTCCATGTTGGGCATGGGGCGCGTGTCCCAGAGGTCGGCGCGGTCGAGCGAGAGGCGGAGCCGCCCGTCTTTTTGCCAGACGAGGCCACCGAGCAGGCCGTTGCCGAGGGGCAGGGCTTCGTCCCACGCTGTGGGGATTTGTGCGGCGAGCTGCGAAAGGGCGAAGGCGAGGAAGGGGAGTAGGGCGAGTTTTTTCATGGCGAAAAAATGAACCCCGGCTGGCGTGCGCGCTGGCCGGGGTTTCTTTTTGTCAAAATGGATGTTCATTTCTTCAGCAGCGGCAGCACCACCGCCGACGGGTACTCCTGCGAAAAGTACACGCGGTGCGTGGCTTTCACAAAATCCGCGTCCTGTGCCTCGTAGATGTTGACGAACTGCTGCGGGTTGCGGTCGGCCAACGGGAACCAACTGCTCTGTACCTGCACCATTATTTTGTGTCCTGGCATGAAGGTGTGCGCCACGTCGGGCAGTTCAAATTTTACCGGTGTTGCTTCGTTTGGCGCAAATGCTTTGGGTTTGTCAAGCCCTTCGCGGTAGCGCCCCCGGAAAATCTCTCCACGCACCAACATCTGGTAGCCGCCCATCGGGATGCCTTTTTCCTCGCCTTTCAGGGT
>JBKBIC010000422.1:1239-1662 GCA_046299435.1 Saprospiraceae bacterium | reverse complement strand
TCCACAACGACGTGGATCGCGTGCTCGATGTCTATTTCCACCAGTGCTCCATCGAGATGAGCTGCGCGGAGCTGGCCCAAGCCATGCAGTTCTTCTCCCACCACGGCACTGACCCGCTCAGCGGCGAGCAGGTGCTCAACTCCAGCCAGACCAAACGCCTCAACGCCGTGATGCAAACCTGTGGCTTTTACGACGAGGCCGGCGAGTTCACCTTTGCCGTGGGATTGCCAGGCAAAAGCGGGGTCGGTGGAGGCATAGCAGCCCTGTTGCCCGGACAATATACCATAGCCGTCTGGAGCCCCGAACTCAACGCTAAAGGCAACTCCGTGCTGGGCATGAAAGCCCTTGAATTGTTCACCACCATGACCGGTAAATCGGTCTTCTGACCGTACCTTTGCCGCCACAATCTATATCAGATAATGA
>JBKBIC010000422.1:0-1229 GCA_046299435.1 Saprospiraceae bacterium | reverse complement strand
ATGCTCCCGGATCTCCCGAAAAAATCGCTCTCAAAAAAGCCCTCGTCGAGGCAAAATCAACAGAAAGGAATGCCCCCATGTACATCGGAGGCAAGCGCGTGACTTCCAACAAGATGGTGCCCATGCGCCCGCCCCACGAGCACGGCCATGTGCTGGGCTACTATTCGAGGGGCAACGCCGAGCACGTCATAGCAGCCATCGAAGCAGCACTCGCAGCCAAGCCCGCTTGGGAAGCCATGCCGTGGCAGGAGCGCGCAGCCATTTTCCTCCGTGCTGCCGACCTGCTCACCGGCCCCTACCGCGCCAAAATGAGCGCAGCCACTATGCTCTGCCAAAGTAAAAACGCTTTCCAGGCCGAGATTGACTGCATCTGCGAACTCGCAGATTTTTGGCGGTACAATGTCTATTTCATGCAGGAAATCTACAAACAGCAGCCCGTTAGCACCCGTGGGGTTTGGAACCGCATCGACTGGAGGCCGCTCGAAGGATTTGTATTCGCGCTCACGCCGTTCAATTTCACGGCCATAGCCGGCAACTTGCCCACCGCACCCGCCATGATGGGCAACGTGGCTGTTTGGAAGCCCGCCGAAAGCCAGATCTATTCCGCTTCGCTCATCATGGAAATTCTGATGGAAGCGGGCCTGCCGGCCGGTGTTATCAATTTGGTCTATGTGGACGGGCCAACCGTCGGCGATGTAGTGTTCAAACACCCCGATTTTGCGGGCATACACTTCACCGGCAGCACCGGTGTTTTCCAGCGCATTTGGAAAACCATCGGCGAAAACATCGCCAACTACAAATCCTACCCGCGCATCGTGGGCGAAACAGGCGGCAAAGACTTTGTCATCGCGCACCGTTCTGCCGACCCCAAAGCAGTGGCAGTAGCCCTGAGCCGCGGAGCTTTTGAGTATCAAGGGCAAAAATGTTCGGCTGCTTCCAGAGCGTACATCCCGCAAAGCCTTTGGCCAAAAGTGCGCGAGTACCTGCTCGAAGACCTCAAGTCCATGCGCATGGGCAGCACCGAGGACTTCCGCAATTTTATCAACGCCGTAATTGACGAAAAGGCCTTTGACAAAATTGCCAACTATATCTCGGAAGCGAAAAAATCAGACAAGGTGAAGGTGATCGCCGGCGGCCAGTTCGACAAATCGAAGGGCTACTTCATCGAGCCGACCGTGCTGGAAGCCGCCGACCCCATGTACGTCACGATGTGCGAAGAAATATTCGGC
>JBKBIC010000421.1:0-1672 GCA_046299435.1 Saprospiraceae bacterium | reverse complement strand
ATCAGCCCATTTTGGTGTGTGGCACGATCATTTTTCTTTGCGGATTCGCGATGTTATTCACTCCAACAGTTACATTGCGACGGGATACGAGAGCTATTGTCAAATCTTGTGTATGGGCGGTTGAGGTTTTAGGCGGCGTTGGCTTGGGTTTTGACTCCGTTGACGAAGGTAATTCCTGCGATGACGTCGGGTAGTTTATCCGACCCATTGAGCAGTCGCCATCTTTTTTGGGCCGACTGCATGAGCTTAAAGACCATTGCCAGGCACGCTTTTCTCGTGCCGTTGCCTTTGGTTTTGCTGTGTCTCAAGCGGACGGTGGCAAAGGTGCTTTCAATGGGGTTGGTGGTGCGCAAATGGATCCAGTGTTCGGCCGGGAAGTCGTAAAAGGTCAAGAGTTGGTCGCGGTCCTTCCGCAAGCATTCGACCGCCTTGGGATACTTGGCCGCGTACGTTTCCATGAACAAATCGAACGCTTCGTGGGCGTGTTCGCGGGTGTCGGCCATCCAAATTTGATGCAGCCGCTCCTTGGCCGCTGGCTGCAAGCGTTTGGGGAGCTTGTCGAGCACATTGGCCGTTTTATGCACCCAACAGCGCTGCTGCCTCGTCTTGGGAAAGATTTGCGGCAAGGCCTTCCAAAAGCCCAGCGCACCATCGCCGATGGCCAGTTGGGGATCGATCGTGAGTCCCCGCGCTTGCACATCCAACAGCAATTCCTTCCACGATTGCTCGCTTTCGCGAAAGCCGTCTTGGAGGGCGATCAGCTCCTTCTTGCCGTCGGCGGTCGCTCCCATCAGCACTAAAATGCACTGGCGGTCTTCCTCCAGGCGGATGTTGAAGTGAACGCCGTCGGCCCACACGTACACGTATTCCTTGCCCTCCAAGGAACGCTGGCTCCACGATTGTTGCTCTTGCTCCCATTGCTGTTTGAGTCGCGTGACGGTCGTGGCCGAAAGGCCCGCCGCCTCGGGACCGACCAACACGGCCAGGGCTTCGCTGAAATCGCCCGTGCTGACTCCCTTGAGGTAGAGCCAGGGGATCAGTTCCTCGATGCTCTTGGCCTTGCGCAAATACGGCGGCAAAATGCGCGAAGTGAACGTTTCGGCTTCGCCCTGCGGCCGACGATCGCGCACGCGCGGCTGGCGAACTTCGAGGGGACCGACACCCGTCAGGATCTCCCGCCGCGGCAGATAGCCGTTGCGCACCACTTGCCGATGGCCCGAGTCGCTTCGCAGATGGGCCCGCTCGGCGATCCATTGGGAAACTTCGGCATCAATGGCTTCGGCCAACATCCGACGCGCTCCTTCACGCAATAATCCGGTCAAGACATCTTGAGAACACACGGCTGGCAACGATGACGTACTCGTGGTAGATTCACGCATGGCGTACTCCTGGGAATGAAGTTAGTTAACACAAACCAAATTCAAACCCAAGTACGCCGCCTTTTTCAACCCCCGCCCATACACAAAATTTGATAATAGCTCAGCTATCACCTTAAAAATGCGTTTGCTAGTTGAACCAAGTCATGCTTGCGTGCGTGGAAGCCCGACCTGTTTTTTGCGGAGGACTTGTATGCCGGCGGCTTACTCAATGGATTTACGCGAGCGGGTGCTGAGGGATGGGGATGCGGGGATGCGTCGTTGCGATGTGGCGGCGAAGTATTCCGTCAGCAAGG
>JBKBIC010000420.1:0-1708 GCA_046299435.1 Saprospiraceae bacterium | reverse complement strand
ACGCAAAGGTGTGTTGGAGTGAGTTTTGCTCGAAAAGCCACACCTTTGCCGCCGTTTTTGGCAAAAGTTGAAGAGGGGCAAAATGTTGAAAAGCCGAATTTCAACACGGCAACCTTCCTCCCCGTCTCACCCTATCACCGTCTCACCGTCTCACCGTCTCACCGTCCGACAAATGACTCGCTCGCTTAAAATCTACAACACGCTCACCGGCAAAAAAGAAGAATTCAAGCCCATCACGCCCGGCCACGTCGGGATGTACGTCTGCGGCCCCACCGTGTACAGCGACGTACACCTCGGCAACTGCCGCACGTTCACGAGTTTCGACATCATTTACCGGTATTTACTGCACTTGGGCTACAAAGTGCGCTTCGTGCGGAACATCACCGACGTGGGCCACCTGACCGACGACGGCGAAGACCGCATGGCAAAAGGCTCGAAAGTTGCCCAGCTGGAACCGATGGAAGTCGCCCAGAAATACACCGTTGGTTTCCACGAGATGATGCGTATCCTCAACAACCAACCGCCCACCATCGAACCCCGCGCCACCGGGCACATCCCGGAGCAAATCGAGATGGTCGAGGCTATTTTGGCGAGCGGCTACGCTTACGAGCGCAACGGCTCGGTCTATTTCAACACCCTGAAATTCGCGGAGGCCAACCCCGGTGTGTACGGTTCGGTCAGCGGGCGCATCATCGAAGACCTCATGGCCGAAAGCCGTGAGCTCAAAAATCAAGACGAAAAAGACCATCCCTCGGATTTCGCCATTTGGATGAAAGCCCGTCCGCAGGACATCATGGTTTGGAAAAGCCCCTGGTCGGTCGGGTTCCCCGGTTGGCACCTCGAATGCTCGGCCATGAGCACCAAGTATTTGGGCAAAACCTTCGACATACACGGCGGCGGCAACGACCTCAAATTCCCGCACCACGAAAACGAGGTGGCCCAAAACTTCGGGGCCTGCGGCTGCCACCCCGCCAACTATTGGCTGCACACCAACATGCTGCTGCTGAACGGTCGGAAAATGTCGAAATCCGACGGCAACACCATCACGCCGACGGAGCTTTTCGCAGGCACCAGCGAGCACATCGAAAAGGCATATTCGCCGATGGTCATCCGGTTTTTCGTGCTGCAAGCCCACTACCGCAGCCCGCTGGACATCACGAATCACGGCCTCGAATCTGCCGAAAAAGGCTACCAGAAATTGATGGAAACCAACAAGCTGCTGCAAGGCTTGGCGGTCAACGCCCATCAATTCGACGGCAGCGAGACCGACGACGACCGTGCGGTTTTGCGGCTCATCGAAGAAGCCTACGAAGGCATGGACGACGATTTCAACACGGCCATCGCACTCGCCAGCCTGAACGAATTGGGCAGTTACGTCCACAAAATCCACAACAAGCAGTTGGCCGCCGATGCCCTCTCGCCCTGGGTGATTGAGCGGTTGAAAACCGTGTTCAACGAGTTCATTTTCAACATCTTCGGGCTGAAAGACGAATCCGCCGCTGGCGGCAATTCCGACAAATTGGACGGCCTCATGCAGCTCGTGCTCGACATCCGCGCCAATGCCCGCGCCCAAAAAGATTGGCCGACCAGCGACAGAATCCGCGACGGATTGGCCGGGCTGAACATCACCGTAAAAGACGGGAAAGAAGGGACGACTTGGCAGTTTTGATTGGCGTGTGTCGTGTTTTGTGTGTCGTTTTTCGAGACA
>JBKBIC010000419.1:0-1711 GCA_046299435.1 Saprospiraceae bacterium | reverse complement strand
CGCCCACCCTTTCCAACCTGAATTTGAGCATCCCCGCAAGCGAAAAAGTCGCCATCGTTGGGTACAACCGCAGCGGAAAAAGCACGCTGATGCAAATCAACTCGGTACTCATCCGCGAGTTTTCGGGGGCTTTGCTGTTCAATGGCCTGCCCGCGAACAGCCTGCAACTCGATAGCCTCCGCGAGAACATCGGCGACCTTTCAAGCCAAGAGGACATTTTCAAGGGCAGTATCATGGACAACATCCTGATTGGCCGCGACGAAATCCCGCTCGCCCGTGTGCTCACCGTCGTCGAACAGGTCGGGCTGCACCATTTCGTCCAACGCCTGCCCGACGGCCTGAACACCGAACTTTTGCCCGGCGGAAAGGGCTTGCCCGGCAGCGTGAAAACCAAAATCCTCGTCGCCCGCGCCATCGTGGCCGAGCCATCGGTGCTCGTGCTCGAAGACCCCATCGGCAACCTCGATTACCGCGACCGACTGGCTATCAGCCAGTTATTGACCGATAAAAACCAAACTTGGACAATGCTCTGCGTCACGGAAGACCCACTCTTGGCCGCCATGTGCGACCGCGTGGTCGTGCTGAAAAACGGCGAAATCGTGGCCGTCGGCACTTTCTCCGACATCCGCCAGACCGAACATTTCGACAAGATTTTCCGTGCCAGCGAGCCGGGGGAAAGTTGATTGTCGGGCAGGTTCATCACTTATCGTTCATCACTTATCGCTTGCCAGCAGACATGCTCAATCTTTCAGATAATTCTGTCCGCCACTTGGTCAACCTCGGCGAACTGAAATCATATCAAAAAGCACAGCTCGCGCCCGTCCACCTTTCGGCACGGCGGCTGTTGCTCATTTTTGCAGGTGTGGCCGTTGTGTTTTTGCTGCTCCCCTGGACGCAAAACATCCAAGCCACCGGCAAAGTCAGCACCCTGCGCCCCGAACATCGCCCGCAAACCATCCACGCCACCATCGCCGGGCGCATCGAGCAATGGTACGTCCGCGAGGGACAGGCCGTGCGCCGAGGCGATACCATCGTGCATCTTTCGGAGGTGAAGGCCGACTACTTTGACCCCAATTTGGTGGCCCGCACGGGCGAGCAGGTGTCTGCCAAGACCCAAGCCATTCAAGCCTACGACGAAAAAGTGCAGGCTTTGGAAAAGCAAATCGAAGCGATGCAGGCCGAACTGACGGCCAAGACAGCCCAAATCCAGAACAAAGTCCGGCAGGCCGAATTCAAAGTCGAGAGCGACAAACAAGAACTCGAACGCGCCAAAATTGACCGCCAAATCGCGCAGCGACAGCTGGACGCAACCAAAGACCTCTACGACAAAGGCATCAAATCGCTGACCGAATTGGAGGAAAAACGCATGAAAGTGCAGGAAACCACCGCCAAATTGGTCTCCGCCGAAAACAAGCTCGCCACCAGCCAAACCGAGCTTGCCAACTACAAAAACGAGCTTGCCCTCGCCCAAAACGAGACGGCCAACAAAATCGCAAAGGCGCAATCGGACAAGTTCACCGCACTTTCCGACCGTTACGACGCGGAAGCCACCGTCTCCAAACTGCAAATCACCCGCGAAAACTACGCCCGGCGCGCCGGGTTCTACTTCATCACCGCCCCGCAGGACGGCTTTGTGGTGCAAGCCATCACGCCCGGCATCGGCGAAATCATCAAAGAAGGCGACCCAGTGGTGAGCATCTTGCCCGCCGAT
>JBKBIC010000418.1:0-1741 GCA_046299435.1 Saprospiraceae bacterium | reverse complement strand
CTTCGTCTTCCCCGACCGTGACCGACTGCACCTTTTCAGGCAACACGGCCACTAACAGCGGCGGCGGGATGTATAGCACTTCGTCTTCCCCGACCGTGACCGACTGCACCTTTTCGGGCAACACGGCCGGCAGTGGTGGGGCTACAATCAATTCGGGTGGCTCGCCCGTTTTTTCCAACTGCCTTTTTTCGAACAATATGGCTACTCTCACCAACGGTGGTGGGATGTCTAACGGTTCGTCTACTTCCACAACCCTGACCAACTGCACCTTTTCGGGCAACACCGCTGCATACAACGGCGGCGGGATGTTCAATTCTTCGTCTTCCCCGACCTTGACCAACTGCACCTTTTCGGGCAACACAGCCGCCAACAGCGGCGGCGGGATTCGCAACGAATCCTCCACTGCCATTACTCTGAACGGCTGCATTTTTACCGCAAACTCCGCCACAGCAGACAACGGTGGTGGTTTGTACCTCGGCACCGGTTCGACCAGCGGGACGTTGACCAACTGCCTGTTTTCGGGCAATTTCGCAGGTGGCACCGGCGGCGGCATCCAAAATAATGCGACCGCCATAAGCCTCACCAACTGCACCGTTTCGGGCAACCGGGCGGGCAGCAGCACCGGCGGCGGTGGCATCGTGTTTTCGACCACGTCCAGTTCCGAGCCGATTTTGAAAAATTGCCTCGTTTGGAACAACCGGAGCAGCACGACCACTGGCTCGGCAACCGCAAACCTGTACACTTCTTCCTCCACCCCCGTCATCACCTACTCCCTCATCCAAAACCAAACCCCCAGCGGCACGGGCAACCTCGACGGCACGACCAACGCTGCCGACTCGAACTATCCCGCCTTCACCACCCCGCTCGACCCCGCCACCGCACCCTCGACTGGGGGCGATTTTCACCTAACCAACTGCTCACCAGTTTTAAATCTCGGCGACAACACGGGCGCACCCGCGACCGACCTTTTTGGAAATGCCCGGCCCTTCGGCACGACGGTGGATTTGGGTGTGCATGAATTGCAGGCAGCCCCTGAAAATGTTCCGCCGAGCATCACTTGCCCAGCAAACACAACAGTTGCCGCCGACGGCTCTTGTGCGGGCACGGTGGGCATCCGCACGGCGGCGAGTTCTGGCGACAACTGCGGCGCGCCGACGGTCGTGCAAAGCCCCGCGAGCGGCACGGTTTTGAGCGGGCACAACGACATGGAGACGGTCGTTTTGACGGCCACCGACGGCGCGGGGAACACGGCAACGTGCTCATTTACGGTCACTTTGAAGGACGCGACCGCGCCGACAATCACCTGCCCCGGCGACCAGACGGTTTCTGCCGACGGCAGTTGCGCGGGTGTGGTCGGCATCCACGCGGCGGCGAGTTCGGGCGACAACTGCGGCGCGCCGACGGTGGCGCAAAGCCCTGCGAGCGGCACGGTTTTGAGCGGGCACAACGACATGGAGACGGTCGTTTTGACGGCCACCGACGGCGCGGGGAACACGGCAACGTGCTCATTTACAGTGACTTTGAAGGACGCGACCGCGCCGAGCATCACTTGCCCGTCCGACCAGACGGTTGCCGCCGACGGCAGTTGCGCGGGCACAGTCGGCATCCACGCGGCGGCGAGTTCGGGCGACAACTGCGGCGCGCCGACGGTGGCGCAAAGCCCTGCGAGCGGCACGGTTTTGAGCGGGCACAACGACATGGAGACGGTCGTTTTGACGGCCACCGACGGCGCGGGGAACAC
>JBKBIC010000417.1:0-1759 GCA_046299435.1 Saprospiraceae bacterium | reverse complement strand
TTGGCTGCGGTCTTGCCAGGGTTTGCGCTCGTAGCCGCCGCCTTGGTTTCGGTCTTGCCAGGGTTTGCGCTCGAAAGGTGGGCGTTCGTCCCTGCCGAAATTGGGCCTACGGTCGAAGGATTGGGCGCGGTCGTTTTCAGGGCGGTCGTTGCGCTCGAAGTTGGGTTCGTGTTCGGAAAAATCTCCTCCTTCGTTGTGATTGGTGCGCTCTTCCAGCGGGTTGTCCGAAGGTTTTACAATCCTCGGACGGCGTTTCTTCTCGTTGTCCATGAAAAAGTTGGGTGGGAAATGATATGAATTGAGTGAAAATATGGGTCAGGCTATGCTGTTTCAGCGTCCAGATTAGACACGGCAAATATCATGCAAACAGCTCGAATGAAGCCTGTGGCGCATGATTAAATTTCCTTTTGTCTGGCAGCTTTGGGCAAAAACGGGCTGGGCGGCGCGGCCTTTGGGGGGGCATCCTGCATTTGTGCTGTTAGGGGATGTGTGCGGCTGGCAAAGCCTCAATACTGCTACTTGCCAAATGCCATGCGTGGATTGGCGATTGGCGAAAAACGCACAAAAAACACGCGCCATGACGGCTAACGTCATGGCGCGTTGTGTTTGCGGTGGGCCCAGCAGGGCTTGAACCCGCGACCCGCTGATTATGAGTCAGCTGCTCTAACCGACTGAGCTATAGGCCCCTGTTTTTTGGCCTTTGCCCAAAAACGGGGCAAATGTAAATTTAATTCCCGCAAGCCCTGCAACGGGGGGGCGCTACTTTTCCAAGCACGGGGATTCGCGGGTGTCAGGCGTGCCCGAACACCGCGTTCACCGCGTCCGTCCGGCTGTGTACCTGCAATTTTTCGTAGATGCTGCGGATGTGCGTCCGCACGGTGTCGGTGCTGATGAACCGCTCGGTGGAGATGTCTTTGTAGGTCTTGCCGTCGCGCAGGTCGAGGAGCACTTGCTGTTCGCGTTCGGTGAGCAGGTCGAATTTTTGGGGGCGGTGTGCTTTGTTCCGCAAAGAATCCACGACCAGCCGGGCAATGCCCGACGACATGGGCGAGCCGCCACCTGCCACTTCGCGGATGGCATCGGCCAAGCGTTCGGGCGGTGCGCCTTTCAGGACATAGCCCGTCGCGCCGACGGCAAGGGCGCGGAAAATCTCCTCCGGTTCGTTGTGCGAGGTAAACATGACGAACTCCGTACCGGGCAGTTTGGGTGTCCATTGGGCCACGAGTTCGATGCCGTTTTGGGCACTCCCCAGCAGCCCGATGTCCATGAGCACCACGTCGGGCCGGAGGGCGGGCACGGCTGCCTCAAATGTTTCGGCAGTGCCGAAGCTGCCCACACATTCGAGGTCGGTGTAAAAATTCAGCACCGACGCGGTGAGTTTGCGGATTTCGTCGTCGTCTTCGACTATGACAATTTTGACGGGCATCGTTGGCAAGAGGGCATGGTGAGCGGGTTGCGGCGGCTATCCCTGACGGTCTGGCAAAAATACTGTCAGCCGCGCGGGGCGGGGTATCGCACAAAAATGTGATTGTGCGGGTGCGGCACGGCTTTGCCCCAGATTTTCCCGCTCAAACGCACCGTCGTGCCGCGCCCGGGCGCGGTTTCCACAGCCAACGTGCCACCGAGTTCTTCCGCCCGGCCCCGCATGCTGCTCAGCCCGTTCGAGAATTGGCGCACGTTTTTTGGGTCGAAGCCCTTGCCGTCGTCCCGGATTTCAAAGATAAACGTGCCGTCCGGCTGAGGCCGGAACGAAAGGTTG
>JBKBIC010000416.1:0-1767 GCA_046299435.1 Saprospiraceae bacterium | reverse complement strand
CGAATCAACAAATCACCGAATCACCAACCAACGTAACTTCGCCCCACTTTTCCGGTCAAAGCCGCGCGCGGCGCAACTTGGCCGCCCGCAAAACCGTATCACTTCACACGATAAAATTCTGGACATGAATACTCCACTTCTTTTCATCGGCAATCTGGGCATGGGCGAACTGACGTTCATCTTCCTGATTGTCCTGCTGTTGTTCGGCGGCAACAAAATTCCCGAACTCATGCGTGGCCTCGGCAAAGGCATCCGCGAATTCAACAATGCCAAAAACTCGGTCGAGGACGAAATCCGCCAAGGGATGCGCGAGGCCGAAAAAAAGCCGATTGACAAGTAAGCCAGTCGGCGGCGTTCCAAAACAAAGGGCCAAAAGAGTGCGCGGGCTGCGTGTTCTTTTGGCCTTTTGTTTTTCGGTGATTGCCCACCCGCTCACAAAATCTCTACCGCCCCGGCCACTTCCAGCCCGGCGTTGCGGCCCGTGCCTTCAAAGATGCGCCGCCCGTTTTCGAGCAATTCCACCTCTACGGTGGCCTGCATGGATTCGTTGATTTTGCCCGTCATTTCGCCGGAAATGGGCGAGACCAAAGTGCCGCCCGGCCCTTTGCGAGCCAGCATCCGCAGCTCGGTTTTCGGGTTTTTGAAGATGAGCGAAACGGTGTCCGTGCCGATGTCGAGCTGCTTTTTCGCGCCCGTGTAAGTGGCAAAACGGAACAGCCGCCCGTCCAGCCAAAAGCCGCCGATGAACCCGATGAAATAGCTGCCCAAAAACGGGATGTGCGCCACCGAGGCCATGAGCGAAGCAGGCGTATCTCGTTGAAAATGATTGGTTTGCATCCAAACGTATGCACGCGGGAACGAGCGGCCCCAGTCCTTTTCGGCGTAGCCTTTGCCGCCCGTGAAGTCCACTTTTTCGCCGTGAAAATCGAGGCTGCCGTGCAGCCGATGGTCGAGGCTGACCACGCCGTGAAAACACTCCATGAACGGCACGAACGAGTACCAGCCCATGATGCCGGGCGCACCGAGCATTTTCGGCCAAGCCGTCGTGTTCTCAAATCGGATTTCGCCCGCGATGCCGGGCAGGTCGAGCCGGATTTTTTCGCCGGAAAAAAAGTTGCCGCCCAAGCCGAGTTCAAATTTCCGGTCGGACGGCCGGAAATCCGCCGCCGCGAAACGGTGGTACTCGGCGCGGCAGCGTTTGCCGTCGAGCACCTGCACGAAGGCGTGGGCCGGGCCGTCGGTCGGCATCGAAATGCCGGGGATGAACGCGAGCGCGTGGCGTTCGTCGGGCGAGACGAGTTTGAAATACCAGCCCTCGAAATAGCGGCGGGTGCGGCCCCAGCCGTGATACATATCGGGTTGCCAAGTGGCGCGGAGACGTTTGGTGAAGTGCACAGATGGGCGAGAGGGTGAGAAAGTGAGACGGCGAGAAAACACCGAAGCGGTAAATATGGGAAAAGTCTTGTCGGGATTCGCCGGGGAATTTCTGGCCAAACTAATGACCTTTGCGCTGATTTGAGCCTCAAAGTTCTCGCCGTCTCACCTGTCTCGCCGTCTCACCCGCCTGACCATGACAAACAAGCCGCTCATTTTCATCGCCCTGCTGGCCTTCGTGCTGGGCATTTTTTGCGCCAAGCTGTACTTCGCTCCCGCGTCCGAGCCGCAGGAGGAGGCGACGGTGCTGCTCGAAAAAATCGAGGCCGTCAAAAAGTTGGTCACGGTGGAAGGGCACTTTTCCGAAATCTACAATTACAGTGAGTATCAGGG
>JBKBIC010000415.1:0-1796 GCA_046299435.1 Saprospiraceae bacterium | reverse complement strand
CGGGTCTTTTTTTCACAGGATGTTTTTAAAATGCAGGCAAATCTACGAATCGCGGCGGGCGGCTGTTCCGCAAAAGTTAAACCGCCCTCGTCCCCAAAATAAGGTATGCCCGCCGCCCGTCTTTGCCCCGGTTAAAAACTACCGACATGGCTTCGTCCAACCAAACTTACGCCCTCCTGCCCATCTTGCTTGTGCTTTCGGTTTCCCCCATTTTTTGTCAAAAAGCCGAAGATTTACGTCAAGACGCGGCATTTTTCCGCAAAAAACTCCCCGAATTCCGCCAGTGGCTGGCCGAGAATCGGCTCGATAACGTGTTCGCCGCCGACAGTCTCGCAGTCAGCGCGGAGCGGGTGACGCTGTTCCTAAAACCTTCGTTCGAGGGGCGGCGTGTGTGCGATTCGATGCAGTGCGCGTGGAACGAGCTCGAATCGGCGAACCGCGACCTGAACGGCCAGTTTTTCCACGAACGCCTGCTCCGCAAATGGGCCTTCCTCGCCGAAGTGCGCGAAGACCAAGCCGAGGTCGTGGTGCGTTGCCACCAGCCGCCGCACTTTTTAGCGCGGATTTATGGCAAAAACGGCCAAATCCCAATCGAAGGGCGCAGCATCCGAACGGCCTCATTGGTGGAGGTGCAACTGCCGCCGACCGCCGTCGAGGGCGCGAACGCGGGCGACAATGCGACCTTTATTCCCGGCAAAAAAGTGGGCGCGGTGTGCGCCTCAGCCAAAAAATTCTTCGTGAAATGGTACTCCGACAAAGGCACGCCCGTGCTGTACAGTGCGCGGATTGACACGTCGTTTTCGTTCGAGGACGAGTTCGTGGTGGAGGTCACGCACCTGAGCAACGAGATTTGCCCGGACGGGTATTTTGAGTTCCACCGCATCCACGTCAGCGGGCGGCAACGCGGCGACGACGTGGAGTTGAAATGGGAGTTTCAGGGCAAATACGGCTCCGGCATCATTTTTCCGCCGCGCAAAAACAATTATAAAGACATGGAACTGCGTTACAGGGCCGAACTCGAAACCTACCAACACACCCTGTTCAAGCTGCTGCTCGACTATCTTCGCCGCGCCTGAAAATGTTGATTCGGTGATTTGTTGATTCGACCGCTTGAGCTCAGTTTTCACCTCAATCCATTCAAATGGCAAGTCCTGCAATTTCAAAACCAATGGCCATGCCCGCCGATTCTGCTCAAACACAAGCCGCAGCCGCGCCCGCCCAACAACTCCCGCCCCGCGTCCGCATCGCCCGGCTGATTTTGTATTACCACTTCGCGCTCATCGTCATTTCGAGCATTTATTACCTGCTGCACGGCTTCGATTTGGACGAGTTCACGCTGCTCATGGGGATGCTCGCGCCGGTCACGGCCTTGTACGGCGGGGCGGTTTTCCGGTTCATCGGCAAATCCATCACCGATGCGTCCGTAGCTGGGAACGGCAGCGACCCCGACGTGTCTGGGCTGGTCAAGTTCCTCGTGCATGGGCATTTTATCACCGTGCTGACGCTCATCTCGCTCAAAGCCCTGTTCAATTTCATCAGTTTTCAGGACATGACCATGTTTTTCACACTCGTCGAGACAGGCGTGGGCGTGTACATGGGCAACATCCTGCTCGCACTTTTTGAAAACAAAACAGCGGATGGAAAGTGATGAATGATGAATAGACTTCTTGCGAAAATGCTATTTATCTCAGCGAAACTCTGCGGGTGCTCTGCGAATCCCTGCGTCATAACTCATGTCGGACTGTTACGCAGAGATTCGCAGAGAACCCGCAGAGTTTCGCAAGAGGTCTAATGAT
>JBKBIC010000414.1:0-1815 GCA_046299435.1 Saprospiraceae bacterium | reverse complement strand
CAAATCAACCCCGATCTGAAAATCGAAATCGCCGGGCACATCAACCAGCCGCTCATCGCGCCCGACCGGCTGCCCGCGTGGGAACAACGCCTCTCCGAACGCCGCGCCGAAATGGTGTTCAACTACTTGATTCAGAACGGAATAGGCCCCGAAAGACTTTCGTGGAAAGGCTACGGCAACCGCGAAATGCTGTTCCCGAAGCCCAAGTCCGAGGCCGAGCACGCCCAAAATCGCCGCGTCGAAATCCGGGTGCTGGCGCGCAACTGAGGTCGCCGCTGCCGTTCCTTTGCGGCATGAAACACGACATTACTTTCCCGGAAGACGTGAAATTGTTGGTGGACACTTTTTACACGAAAGTCCGCGCCGATGAGGTTATCGGATACATTTTCAACGACGTGGCCCGCGTGGATTGGGCGCACCACTTGCCCCGGATGTATGCTTTTTGGGAGTTCCTGCTACTCGGCATGGACACCTATCGGGGCAACCCGATTGAGCCGCACCACCGCTTGGCCGAAAAAACCACACTCACCGCCGCGCACTTCGACCGCTGGGTCGCGCTCTTCCACGCCTCGGTGGACGAGCTTTTTGAGGGGCCAAAAGCCGACGACGCTAAGTTCAGGGGTTATGCCATCGCCGAAACTTGGAAACCAAAATTCACGGGCGGGCACGGCATCGGGCTGCCAAAAAAATGATTTATCGGCTCGGCAGCCCACAAAAAAGCCCGGTCGCGCATGGGCACGACCGGGCGATTGGGAGGATTATCTGTTCACCGAAGGAGCCTTCTCATTCGAAATGTTTTGACCAACAGAAGCGGAGGCCGAGATAAAATGGGGGGCGGGAAAATTTTATCGCCCGCCAAACATGGCGCAAAAATATGATTTTTAAGTCGGTGGCTTTCAGTTTAAAATCGTCGGATATGGACAAACCGACGACTCGCTTCTTCCATCACAATTTGTAAATCTGGTCGAGCATTTCTTGCGTCTGGGAGAAGTCCTCGCCAGCGGCCTTTGCCAGTTCGATGCTTCGCATGGCCGCTTTGATGGCTGGTTTTTTCTTTTTCAACTTGAAGTACAGGGCTGCCAGCGTGTCGTTGTTGTAGTACGCATCTTGCAGTTCGACCGACTTTTTGGCCCATTTCACGGCAGCTTTCAGCTGTTTTTTGTCGTCCACCACTTTGTAAAACGTCCACGCCGCCTCGTTCAATTCTTCGGGGTTCGTGGATGGGTATTTTTTGTAGTGGTCAACCGCCGCCGCTGCATAGCCTGCGCGGTCTCCTTTTTGCCGCGCTGCGCTCATGCGATAGGCCGAAGCGAGCCGTGCGCCGTCGGTCGGGTAAACGGCCATGAACAGTTTTTCGGCATCGGCCTGCGACATATCGGGCTGTTTGTTCAGGTAATCCATGAACGTCTGCTCGATTTTGGCGGCCACTTGCTGCTGCCCGAATTTTTCCTCGAATCGCTGCTTGTTGTTCACAAAGTATTGAAAACCAGCGGAGTACGGGTTGTTCACATTGAAAAATATGACCTCCATGTTCTGCTCCGAGCCGAGGTCGGTCTGGGTTTTCAGGTATTCATCGGCAGCGTCGCCCGCAGCCGGGTCGTAGGCCGCGCCGCGTGCTTGGGTGAGGGCATAGAGCAGTTCGGGGCTGCGCTCGCCGGCTTTGTACTTGGCTTCGAGGCCACCGAGCCGTTTTTCGGGCGCGAGCGCGATTTGGCCGAGCTCCAGAAATTCGTTCGGGCCATGAAAACCGGCTGCCCGGTGCAGCACGGAACCGTCGCTATCGAGGAAGAGCAGCGTCGGGTACAGGGCCACGCC
>JBKBIC010000413.1:0-1825 GCA_046299435.1 Saprospiraceae bacterium | reverse complement strand
GGCCAGAGCCGCGAAAAACAACTTTTTCATGTGAAAAATCAGGTTCGAGTTGAGTCCAAAAAATTGCGCGGCAATGCTACGGCGTTCGCGGCAGCACACGCGCAAAATCGGTTGACTGGTTATGGGTTGGCTGGTAATTGACAGGTTTTCGGCAGCGAACACACCGTCGGTCAACCGCCCGTGAGCGTCAGTTTTTCAAACACAAACCCGCCCACGTTCACGACGTAAACGCCCGGCGGCAGGGCCGACAAGTCCACGTCCAACACGCCGCCGACGGGGACTTGCAAATGCCGGACGACGCGCCCGGTGGCATCCAAAACCAGTGCTTCGACGACGGGCGAGACCAATCCCGAACAGTCAATCCGCACGAACCCGTTGGTCGGGTTGGGCTGGATTTTGACCGTCGGCGCGGGCAATTGGCGCGGTTCGGCGGCAGGCTCCGAAGTCTCGGTTTCAGGTGCAACGGCCTCATTGTCAGGGTCTTCGTCGTCGAGCGATGCGAACACATCGCAGCCGTCGGCACCGGGGCAGTCCGTGATTTTCACCTTGCGTTTCAGGGCGCGGCTGCATCCGCTGGCGTTCGTCACGGTGACGGTGTAGGTGGTCGTCACGCCGGGGCAGACGTTGATGGTCTGGCTGTTGCCGAGAGCCGGGCCCCAGTCGTAATTGAAGCCCGTGCCGTTGGACACGACCGTCAGGTTTGTGCAATTGCCGAGGCACATCATGATAACTTTTGGTGAGATGGTGGCGACGGGTTTGGCACAAACGTCTGCGCAGGCGACGGTCGTCGCGCCGTTGCAGGCCGTGACGGTGACGCAATATTGGCCGGGCGCGGTGGCTGTGACGCAGCGCGAAGTTTGACCGTTCGACCATTGGAATTGGCACGCGCCGCCGCCCGAAGTTTGGGCGCAGATGTTGGCCGGGAATTGGCCGACACAAGTGGGCGAGACGGTGGCGGTGAATTGCGCTTGGGCGCAAAAACTGGCGCACAAAAGCACCAGCAAAAACGGAAAGGCGGGTTGGATTTTCATGTTTGAAAAATTTAGTCAGTCAGATATCCGGTTAGTCAATCCGTTGGCCGAGGGATTATCCGACCAGCCGACTAACCGACTATCAATCCCAAAGATTGAAAAAAACGCCCGCCGGGCACGACATTTTTTTGCGCCGACGAAAAGATGCGGGCGGGCAGCCGAAATCCCGCGAATCCGTTGGATTTTGGCGCACGGTTCCAAAACAGCCGCACTTCAAATCACCGAATCGCCAAATCAGCAAATCACCCGTCCGAAACATGGCCGATTTCCAAATCAAGTCCGCCCCGAAAACTTATGATGTCATCATCGTCGGCTCCGGCGCGGGTGGCGGCATGGCCGCGCACGAACTGGCAAAGGCCGGAGCCAAAATCTGCCTGCTCGAAGCCGGGCAGCACTACGACCCCGCCGACCCGAAATACATCACCCAGATGAAGTGGCCTTGGCAGTCGCCCCGGCGCGGCGCGGCCACGAAAACACGCTATTTCGGCGATTTCGACGCGGCTTATGGCGGTTGGCAACTCGACGGCGAGCCGTACACGACCGCGCCCGGCACCCAGTTTTACTGGTTCCGCTCGCGCATGACGGGCGGGCGCACCAACCACTGGGGCCGCATTTCGCTGCGCTTCGGGCCAGACGATTTCCGCCGCCGCTCCATTGACGGCCTCGGCGAGGATTGGCCGATTGGGTACGACGAGGTGAAGCCATACTACGACAAACTGGACAGGCTCATCGGCTTGTTCGGCTCTGTCGAAAATTTGCCGAACGAGCCGGACGGCATTTTCCTGCCGCCGCCC
>JBKBIC010000412.1:0-1829 GCA_046299435.1 Saprospiraceae bacterium | reverse complement strand
ATCCAGCCAACCAAGATCATTTTTTGCATCGCTGCGCTAATTTGCAAGCAATAACGCCGCGCCAGTTTTTTTATTTTCGTAAAAATACGAAATTCCTAAAAATTCTTTGCAACCGCGCGATACGTTACATTCCAAACGCTTCGGGGGGGCCGCCGCCGTTGCAGCCCTCACTCTCCCTCCACCTCGACGCACACAGCCAAACCCTCAAAAAAGCAAGATACTCCCGTTTGATTTATTTCGGATTGTTACATTTGCCCCATCAATCATTCGGATTACCATGACCACCCACCAACTTTTCAACCACATCCGCGAACTCATCGCCCAGGACCAGATGCAAGAAGCAATGGCAGCCCTGCGCACGCTGGTCGAAAACACGCCCAGGCTCAACGAACTCGTCCAGCAGTCCGGGCGGTTAGAAAACGTGCTGCGACAACTCCGCCTCGGTATCGTCTCGCACGAAGATGCTGCCCTCGAGCAAAACCGCATCCGATACGGCGTGCTTGAATTGCTCAGCGAAATCGAAAAACAGCAGATTCCCGACAAGACTGCCCTCGGCGACTTGCTCGCCGCCGTGGAGGCGGAGAGCGGGCGCCCGGAGGTGCAGGGGGAATTTGCCCGCGCTGTTTCTATTGTTCAAAGCAAAAATGTGGTGGTAAACTCCGTTATCACAGCGGGCGGCAATGTCCACATTGGGGATATCATCACCTACTCGGACGGCAGAAAAATCCCTCGCCTCCTCACCAATCGCCCTTCGCCGCCCGACTACTTCATCGGTCGGGACGAAGACTTGCAAGCCATAGCAAAGCAGATACAAAACGACACCCAGCCGCTGGTGTTGGTCAACGGCGAGGGCGGCATCGGCAAAACCACCCTCGCTGCGAAGTTTTGGCATCAGCACGAAGCCCGCTACAAGCATTTGGCGTGGATGTTCGCAGAGCAGGGCATCGGCTCCGCCTTGCTGAGGCTGGCTCCCAGCTTGGGCGTGCAGTTCGACCCTACGGACGATGAGACCGTGCAGACAGACAAAATCCTATCGGCTATTGCCAACTTGGAAAACCCCTGTCTGCTGGTATTCGACAACGCCAACGAAGCGGCGGACTTGCGGAAACACTACCAGCGCTTGAAGGGACTCACCAATTGCCATATCCTCCTGACCTCCCGTGTAGCACAGGTAGGCGCCATGAAAACCTACGCCATCCAGCCTTTGACCGAGGAGCAAGGCATCGAATTGTTCCGCTACCACTGCCCCGAACTCAAAGACGAGGAGCTGCCCCTCCTGCGGGCAATCTTGAAGGCGGTCGGCTACAACACGCTGGCGACCGAACTGCTGGCTAAGAACCTGACAGTCCTGAACAAAAATCGCAAGCAATACACCTTGGAAAACCTGCTGCACGACTTGCAGGGCAAGGGCTTGCTGGCTGTAAAAAACAAAGCGGTGGAAACCACCTACCACAGCGACGAATTGCGCTCGGCAACGCCCACCGAAATCATCGCCGCCATGTACGATTTGGCAAAACTGACCGAAGACGAACGCTACCTATTGAGCAACTTAGCCGTGCTGCCCGCCGATTATCTGACTTTCGAATTGTTGGAGGGCTTGCTCGGCATGGATACGGAGCGTTTGGAGGATGCACTTGACAGCCTGCAAGAAAAAGGCTGGCTCGATTTCAATGCAAATGACAAGACCTACAAAACCAGCCCCGTCATCCAGGAAGTGACCAAAGCCCAAAACGCCCAACGCCTGCTGACCGACTGCCGTGCCCTGGTGAATACCCTCACGGAAGGATTGAATGATGACAACCGCCACAACGACAACTACCGCCAAGCTG
>JBKBIC010000411.1:0-1834 GCA_046299435.1 Saprospiraceae bacterium | reverse complement strand
CTGTATTGGAGCAAAGTACGCGGCACCGAAGCCGCCCGCACGGTGGAGCCGGACGAAGATTACGTCATCCCTTTCGGGAAAGCCCGCACAGCATTGGAGGCTGATAATCAACAAGTTGGACGCGGCGAATCGCTCGCGGTCGTCACTTACGGCATGGGGGTGCACTGGGCCTTGAATGCCGCGCAGGAGTTTTCCGGCCAAATCGAAATAGTGGATTTGCGGACGCTTTTCCCGCTCGACGAGGCCGCCATGTTTGCAGCGGCAAGGCGGCACGGCAAGGTCTTGGTCGTGACCGAGGAGCAGGTACACAGCTCGTTTGCCCAAAGCCTCGCCGCCCGCATCCAAGAAAACTGTTTCGAGCAGTTGGATGCGCCCGTCCGCACCATCGGCGCGGTGAATATGCCCGCCGTGCCGCTCAATTCCACGCTCGAACAGGCCATGATTCCGAGCATCGAGAAAGTGGCGGACGCGATTCGGGCACTGCTGGCGTACTGAAAACCGAGCCGCTGCTTTGCCGCAGAAACACCGTTTCCGACTGTTTTCGCTTGTGCATCAGCGTGTTTTTGCTGAAAATTTTTTTTGCCGTAACAAATTGATTTTCAACGACTTGGTTTTTTACTCGAAAAATATTTCAAAAAAATTTCACCTCTTATGGGTTGTGGCACACGCGCTTCCGAACAAATTGGCACGATATTTTATATATGGTATTACAGAGAACAACACTGCAATTCATGAGATTATAATTTTGAGGGAAGCGGGGCGAAAAGTCGCCCCGCTTTTTTCATTTTTGGTCGGTGCGCAGCGACCGGCGAAAAACGAAATCGTCATACTTTTGGCCGCCCGTCCGGGCAAGGCAAGAGGCCAAAACGGGCACAAAACCGTTTTGCCGACCGAGACAGCACGTTTCGCAAAGCCTTTGCCGCCAAATATCACTCATTCACTCATTCGCTCACTCACTCAATGAATCTGCACGAGTATCAAGGCAAGGAACTCCTCAAACGCTTCGGCGTAAAAATCCAAGAAGGCATCGTGGCATACTCTGCCGCCGAGGCTGCGGCTGCCGCCCAAACGCTGAAAGACACCCTCGATTCGGGCTGGTGCGTCGTCAAAGCGCAAGTCCATGCAGGCGGGCGCGGCAAAGGCGGCGGCGTGAAACTCGCCAAAAGCCCCGAACAGGCAGGCGAAATCGCCCAGAATATGCTCGGCATGCGCCTCGTCACGCCGCAAACTTCGGCAGAAGGCAAATTGGTGCGGAAAGTCTTGGTCGCGCAGGACGTGTTCTATCCCGGCGCGAGCGACCCGAAAGAATTCTACATCTCCATCCTGACCGACCGGGGGCGCGGCGGCAATGTCATCATTTACTCGCCCGACGGCGGCATGGACATCGAAAAGGTGGCTGAGGAAACACCTGACCGCGTGTTCACCGAGACCGTTGACCCGCTGCTCGGCCTGCGCCCGTTTCAGGCCCAAAAAATCGCGTTCAACCTCGGATTGAGCGGCGCGGCTTTCAAAGACATGGTGGATTTCGTGCAAAAACTGTATGCCGCCTATGTCGGCAGCGACGCGGCTTTGTTTGAAATCAACCCCTGCCTGAAAACTTCGGACGACAAAATCATCGCCGTTGACGCGAAAGTCACGCTCGACGACAACGCACTCTTCCGCCACAAAGACCTCGAAGCGTGGCGCGACACCGATGAGGAAGACCCCACCGACGTGGAAGCCCAGAGCTACGACCTAAACTACGTCAAACTCGACGGCAACGTGGGCTGCATGGTCAATGGCGCGGGCTTGGCAATGGCCACAATGGATTTGATAAAACTTTCAGGTGGCGAGC
>JBKBIC010000410.1:0-1937 GCA_046299435.1 Saprospiraceae bacterium | reverse complement strand
GGTCATCAGAGACCTTGCCGCCGCGCTCTTTTTGTGCCTTTTCAGCCCGCCTCACGCGCCCTCCGCTGCGGGTACGTCGTCGTTGAAATAAAAACTCAGTGCGCCGCTGGGGCATTTTTTGACTTGCTCGACGATGCGTTCGGTACTCGCGCCTTCGGGTTTTATCCACGGGCGTTCGGCTGGGTTGAACACTTCGGGCAGGCTGCCCGCGCCGCGCCAGCAGACGGTGGAATGGCTGCAAACGGTTGGTTTCCAGACGATTGTCACCTCTCCGTTGGTGTATTTTTTCGTGATGTCTTTCATGGCAAAAGCTCGGTTTGGATGTGAATCGGGTGGGTGAGTGTCCGGTGGATGGGGCACTTGTTGGCGATGTCGTGCAGGCGGGCGCGTTGCTCGTCGTCCAAATTTCCGGTGAATTTCAACTCGCGGCGGATGTTCGAGACCTTTTTTTCGGCATCCCAGTCGAACTCGATTTTCGCGTCCACCGCCTGCAAATCCCAGCCTTTGCGGTCGGCGTACATCCGCAGCGTGGCCGAGGTGCAGGCCGCCAGCGCGCTGCACAGCAACTCGGAAGGCGAAAAGCCCAAGTCCGTGCCGCCGTCGGCGATGGGTTCGTCGGCCACCATTTCGCGGCGACCATTGGTAAGCGTGGTTTTGTAGCGGTCTTGCCCGATGCGGGCGCGGATTTCGGTTGGCATGGTTGATTGAATTTTTGTGTTTGATTGATTATTGACGATTACATGATTGATGATTGTTGATGTCCACACTTCAACAATCATCAATCATGTAATCGTCAATCATCAATCAAATGTTCGCCACGAAAGTAATCGCCATCAAAGTTGCATCGGCACTTCCATCAGCAGAAACTCTGCGTTGGAATCGGCGCGGATGTCGAATTTCTCGGTGTCCCAGATGCCAAAGCCGTCGCGGGTGTGGAGCTGCTGGCCAGCCACCGTCACATCGCCGTTGAGCACGAAGGCATACACACCGTTGCCGGGCTTGTGGATGCGGTATTCGGTGGACACGCCTTGGTCGAACTTGCCGAGGTTGAACCACGCATCTTGGTGGATCCACACGCCTGCGTCGTCAGGGTTGGGCGAGAGGATTTGCTGCAATTTGTTGTGGCGGTCTTCGAGGTTGAGCGTCAGCTGGTCGTAGCGGGGCGTGACGTTACGCTTGTTCGGGAACACCCAGATTTGCAGGAATTTGACCTGTTCGGTGGCGTTTTTGTTGAATTCGCTGTGCTGGATGCCTGTGCCCGCGCTCATCACCTGCACGTCGCCGTTGCGGATGACGGCCACGTTGCCCATGCTGTCGCGGTGTTCGAGGTCGCCTTCGAGCGGGATGGAGATGATTTCCATGTTGTCGTGCGGGTGTTTGCCGAAGCCCCGACCCGCCTCGACGGTGTCGTCGTTCAGGACGCGCAACACGCCGAAGTGCATCCGTTCGGGGTTGTAGTAATTGGCGAAACTGAACGTGTGGTAACTGTTGAGCCAGCCGTGATTGGCGTGGCCGCGCGTGTGCGCTTGGTGCAAAACTGTGTTGGCCATGACTTTGGAATTTGTGTTCGGGATGTGGTTGAATCCCAAGATTTCGAGCTCGCGGAGCTCGTCAATGTTGTTTTTGGCGACGTTGCCCAGCACGGCGGAGGCCGCGAAAATGCCCGTGCCCATGAGTCCTTTTTTCAGAAATTCTTTCCGTTCCATGTTGCAGGGATGTTGATTTGGTGATGTGTTGATTTGGTGAAATCTCGCCCGAAAGACAGTGCAAAGTTGGCCTCACAGCAGGGCCGAAAAAAATGAAGTAGGTTAAGAAAGTGGGCGGTGGGCAGTGGGCAGTTGGCAGTAGGCAGTTGGCAGTTTGCAGTAGGCAGTAGGCAGTAGGCAGTAGGCAGTGGGCAGTGGGCAGTTTGCGGTAGGCAGTAGGCAGTATGATGC
>JBKBIC010000409.1:0-1982 GCA_046299435.1 Saprospiraceae bacterium | reverse complement strand
AAGGGGTTAAAAAGTTGAAATGCTGCGCGTTGCACGATTTCAACTTTTCAACCCCTTCCTCTTTTCAACTCTTTGCGTCAACCCTTCTCCCGGATTTGTGCCAAAAACCGCTGCGTCTCGGCCTTCCATGCGCGGTTGCTGCCCACGAAATTGTTGTGCATGAAACTGAACGCCAGCACCCGACCCGACCGCCCGACCACATACCCGCTCAGGCAATACACCCCACTCATCGAACCGCTTTTGGCAAAAACGTATGGCCGCTCGCCCGGCTTCGGGGCGAACCACTCGGCCAGCGTCGTATCCACTGTGCCGCCCGCCGGGAACAGGCTGAACAATCGCTCGCGGGGTTGCTCGTGCCAGAGCCGCCGCAGGATTTCGACATTGTTATATGGTGTGTTCAGGTTGTAGCGGCTCAGGCCGCTGCCGTCCACCCATTTCGGCGGCTGTTTGAGGCCAGTCAGGAGGCTGTCCTGCGCCCACTGGATGATTTTTTTCTGGGATAACTCATTGTGTTTCAAGCCCGCGCACACGAGCAGCAGCTGCTCGGCAATGAAATTGTCGCTTTGGTACATCATGCGGCGCAGCACGGTGTCGGTCGGACAGGAATAGAGGGTATGCCAGTAGGGCGGGACGTACTCGAAATCATACAGATCGGCCTCTCCGACTGTCTTTTTCAACGTGTCCGAAAGTAAGAGGCCGAGCATTGGTTTCACAAAAGGCAAAGAATATGTCCGCTCATCTTTGGGCTTGACGGGAGCAATCCAAAGGTTTTCAAACTCCTTTCTCAAAGGCTCTTCCGGCGAAAACATGGGATGCTGGAGAACATTTGCCCGAAAAAAAGAGGGCTGCACATCAATCCTGCCGACACTGTCCAAAGCCAGTTGGATTGTGTTCCCGTACACCGGGAACGCGGCCTTTTCGGTTTGGTAATAGTAACCGTAATCATCCCAAGCCCAGCCGGGGCCAAAGCGTTTGTCCTCGAATTTTCGGGGGTAAAAAATGACGGAATCTTTTTGTGCTTGCAAAAATCTAAACGCCGACTGCCACGCCTGATACTTTGGATGTAGCAATGTCGGGTCGCCCGTGCCGCGAACGAGCAGGACTTGGCGTTCCCCGTCCGTCCCCAAGTCGTAAACCTGATGCTCCATCCCCGGCAGCGAATCGCCCAGCACCCGCAAGCAAGTGTACAGTGTCAAAATCTTCGTGTTCGAGGCGGGCGTGAAATACTTGTCGGCATTGGAGGCCGCGAGGATTTTGCCCGTCTCCGCGTCGGCCAGCGCGAAGCCCGTGAACGACTGCGCGAACACCGGGCTGGCCTCGATTTGGCGCACCAATTTTTTGGCAAACGCGCGCTCGCCCCGGCGCGAAGCGGCGCAGCCGAACAAAACGGCACTCGACAAAAAGAGCAACAAAAGACGCAACATGGGCAAAAAAGTAGGGCGGGCCGCTGGCCCGCCCGTGTGTTTTTGCAAAAACTTGGCCGCCCGTTGCCCACAGATAAATCTGTGGGCTGTAAAAAGAAAATTCTGCGAATTTTTTAGGCTCAGCCTACAGATTTATCTGTGGGCAACGGGCAGGTAAGTTTTCATGTGTTTTCGGTGGAATCGCCAGCATGGATTTCCGGGCCTTTTCAGCTTTTCAACGCCGCTCAAAAGTTCAGCCCTTTGGTCAGCGGGTGGTTTCGGATGCGGGTGATGGTTTCGGTGCCAATGATGGTGCGCTTCACGTTGGGCGTGATGCGGTCGTTTTTGGCCGCGATGATGCCGAATCCCTCCGACATATTGGTGTAGAGCGGGATGACCTCCGCGCTCGTGATGCCCGAATTGGCCGAAAGCGTCTCGTTCAGGCGTTTGATTTCGAGGCCGCCACCTTCGATGGCAAAAGAACACTCCTCGAAGGTGCGCCGACGGTCGGTGGCCGATGAGAGTTTGTCGTGCAAAAACTGGTAGAGCGAGGGCGAGTACAGCAGGTATTTGCCGCTC
>JBKBIC010000408.1:0-2062 GCA_046299435.1 Saprospiraceae bacterium | reverse complement strand
GTAGGTATTGGGCTGTTGGCAGCGACTTGTCCACCGCCTACTGAAAACTGCCTACTGAAAACTGCCTACTGAAAACTGCACACTGCCTACTGCACACTGCCTACTGCCTACTGCCTACTGCCCACTAAAAAGCCAGCGATTTTCCGGTCGTTCGCCAGCCGAGGCACTTTGTTCTGGCCGCCGAGTTTGCCCTCGCTTTTCATGTAGTCGCGGAAAGCATCGCGGCGCAGCGGGCGCAGTTTAAGTCTTTGCAGGATGCCGCCCGTGATGAGGTCGTCGTAATAAATGTTTTGCTGCGTCATTTCGCGGTCGAGCGCGGCGGCAAATGCCTCCAAATCAGCGGGTTGCGTGTCGAATTCCACGAACCACTCATGGTAGGGCAGCCCACCTTCGGGCGGGTTCACCTGCGGCGCAACGTGAAATTCCACGACCCGAACGCCCATGGCCCGCGAGACGGCCAACATCGCCTCGTCCACTTCCTTGCCGATGACGTGCTCGCCGAACGCAGAAATGTAGTGCTTCACCCGCCCGCTGACGACAAGCCGGTACGGGTTTTTCGAGACGAATTGCACCGTGTCGCCGATGTTGTAGGCCCACAGTCCGGCATTGGAGGACAAAATCAGGGCGTAGTTTTTGCCCAATTCCACGTCGCGCAGGGTCAGCCGCGTCGGGTTTTCGGTGGCCAATTCCTCGGCTGGCACGAATTCGAAAAAGATGCCCGAATCGGCGTTCAGCAGCAGCCCCTGCGACGGCCACGCATCCTGAAACGCAAAAAAGCCCTCCGAGGCCGGGAACATCTCCACCGAGTCCACTGGCGCGCCGACCAGTTCTTCCAGTTTGGCGCGGTAGGGTTCGTAGTTCACGCCACCGAACGCGAACACCGAAAAATTCGGGAAAATCTCGCGCACCGTGCGTTTGCCCGTGCGGGCGAGCAGCCGTTCGTAGTACATCTGCACCCACGGGGGGATGCCCGAAATGAGGCGCATATCCCGCGCAACTGTCTCATCTACAATGCGTTCTACTTTTTCCTCCCAGTCTTCGATGCAGTTGGTGGCCCAAGTGGGCATCTGGTTGCGGCGCAGCCAGCGCGGCACGAGGTGGTTCGAGATGCCGCTCAACCGCCCGGTCGGGATGCCGTTCACGTCGTCCAATTCGGGCGAACCGGAAAGGAAAATCAGCCAGCCGTCGAGCCACGCGAAATTGCCAGTGCGGGCGGCATAATTGAACATCGCGTCCCGCGCCGTGCCGAAGTGGTTGGAGGTGCTGTCGTGCGTGATGGGGATGTATTTCACGCCCGATGTGGTGCCGCTCGTCTTGGCAAAATAGCGGGGCCGCCCCGGCCAAAGCACGTCGCGTTCGCCCGCTTTGATGCGCTCGATTTGCGGGCGGAAATCCTCGTAATCGCGGATGGGCACGGCCTTTGCAAAATCGGCGTGCGAGCGCACGTCGGCCAGCCCATGCTCCCGACCGAAGGCCGTTTTCGAGCCTTTTTGCATCAAATGACGGAAGATTTTGTCCTGCCGTTCGACGGCTTCGGTGGCCATGCGGTCAATGCGGCGGGCAACGAGGTGGCAAAACGGGCGGACGAGCGCGGATTTGATTCCCATGTGTGAGAAGGCGAGACAGTGAGACGGTGAGACGGTAAGTGGGCGAGATTTTTGGGTAGGCAAAGATTTGAATTTTGCGCTGCGCGGCAGCCTTTGTTTTGTCATTTGAAAATGGCGGTTCGCCCGGCCACAGGTGCCATCCACGAAATTTGCCAGCAGGCCGGGGCTTTTTCGCCTTAAATGCCGGACTTTTGTCGCCGCAAATCCTCGCCCAAACAAAGACATGACGCACCCGTTTTTCTCGAAAACAAGCCTGTTCGCACTCCTTTTCCTTGCCCTCGCAGCCTGTGGCGACGAGGCCAAGACTGACACGGCCACCGACACAGCCGCACAAGCAACAGGCAATCCTGAACTCGTCGCCCTGACCGAGCGCGCCGTCGCCGGGCGGGCCGACCAGGTCGTCCACGACGTACCCGAGTCGGTGGCCAGGCTGCGGCGCGGCCCCGACGGAGCCC
>JBKBIC010000407.1:0-2066 GCA_046299435.1 Saprospiraceae bacterium | reverse complement strand
TCAGTCCGTACATCGGGCTGGGCGGGCAGGCGGTGACGCTGTTCCCGTTCGAGGTGGAGTACGAATTTGAAAGCGCGTCGGGCGACATCGAAATTTTCCGTCCGGGCTTGGACGAACACGAACCTGAAACGCACTGGCAGGGCACGCTGCTTTTGCTCGGCGGCGAAAGCCAGTTGAGCAAGCGGTTTTCGCTCGGCGCACAGGCGTTTTGGCTGCACGATTGGGGCGGCGACCCGCACCCGCTTGACCGGCAGTTCGGCCTGAAAACCAATCTTTTATACCATTTCTGAAAAATTTTGAAGGCATGAAATTGAGACTTTTTGGGCTGCTGGCTTTGGCGGCCACGACCCTCGCCATGTGTACCCGCGAGTATGTGCAGGACGTGAACGGCGTGTGCTTCGAGCGCGATGTGCTGCCGATTTTCCAGTCCAATTGTACCCAAAGCGGCTGCCACAACAGCCAAGACCGCGAAAAAGGCTACGACCTCTCGACCTACGCGGGCGTCACGAGCCGGGGCATTGAACCGGGCAATTTCAAGGGCAGCGAAATCTACAAAGTGCTCGTGCTGCCCGGCGGCGAGGAGGCCATGCCGCCCAAACCGTACAACCGCCTGACCGATGCCCAAATCACGACCATCGCCCTGTGGATTGACGAGGGTGCGAAGGAAACCACCTGCCCGGACACCAATTGCGACACCTCCAACCCGACTTTCAGCGGGACGGTGAAGCCCATTTTGGAGACATACTGCAACGGCTGTCACGGCGGCGGCAGCCCGCTGGGCAACGTGGATTACAACACCTACGCGGGCGTGAAAACCACCGTCACGAACGGCAAATTGCTCGGCTCCATCCAGCACAAATCCGGGTTTTCGCCCATGCCCCAAAACGCCAACCAACTCTCGGCTTGCAACATTGACAAGATAAAAGCATGGATTGACGCGGGTGCCCCGAACAACTGAACCAGCATCTTCAACCCATTGATTTTCAAAAATTTAGCATGAAAAATATCTTTTCCAGATGGCTCGCCTGCGGGCTGTTTTTGGCCTCAATCGGCCCGCTCGCGGCACAGCCCGGCGACGGCGATTTGCTCAGTTTGCTCGGCGACGCGCCCGAAAAAGAACACATCGCCAACGCCTTCAAAAGCCCCCGCGTCATCAACAGCCACAGCATGGAAATGCTCAGCGTGGGCACCTTGGATTTCAGGGTTTTGCACCGATTCGGCGAACTCAAAGGCGGCGGCTACGAACTTTTCGGCCTCGACCAAGCCTCCATGCGACTGGGTTTCGACTACGGCCTCACGCCCAACCTCATGCTCGGCGTGGGCCGCAGCACGGCCAAAAAAGAGCTCGACGGCTTCGTGAAATACCGCCTCCTCTGGCAATCGAAAGGCGGCAAACACCCCGCGCCCGTCTCGCTCGTGTGGGTGAGCGGCATCACGGCCAATGGGCTGAAAGAGCCATTCAGCGAGCCGGAAGTGGAGGTGAAATTTGTGCGGCGGCTGAGCTATTACCACGCGCTCATCGTCGGTCGGAAATTCAACGAGCGGCTTACGCTGCAACTTTCGCCAACGCTCGTCCACCGCAACATCGTGGACAACCGATTGATTCCGAACGAGTTATTCGCCGTCGGGTTCGGCGGGCGGTTCAAAATGACGAAGCGCATGGCCCTGATGTGGGACTACGGCTACGTCATCAACCGCTTCCCCGGCAACATCAACTACAACCCGCTTTCGCTCGGCGTGGACATCGAAACGGGCGGCCACGTCTTCCAGCTGCACTTCTCGAACGCCGTCGGCATGAACGAACGCGCCTACCTCAGCGACGCGAACGGCAACTGGCTCGCGGGCGGCATCCGCTTCGGGTTCAACCTTTCGCGGGTGTTCCAATTGGTCAAACGCAAGATTGACTGACACTTCACTATATCAATTTCTTGTACTTCTCCGCGAAACTCTGCGCTTTCTCTGTGCAACTCTGTGTAACAAAGTGCTTGACAGGCTATTACGCAGAGTTGCGCAGAGAAGGCGCGGAGTTCCGCAGTCGTTTTTTCTTAGATTTCGCAAACCAACCA
>JBKBIC010000406.1:0-2121 GCA_046299435.1 Saprospiraceae bacterium | reverse complement strand
ACGAAAACAGTTATGTGGTGGATAGTCGCTTGGCGTGGTTTTTCTTGCCCAGCTCGTTCAAAATCTATCTGCAAGTGGATATTCAGGTGGCTGTACAGCGCATCCTCGCCGACCCGAACCGCAACAGCGAGCAATACAAAAACGCAACGGAGGCAATAGAAAAAATACTCGCCCGCAAACAAAGCGAGAACGCCCGATTCCTGAAAAAGTACGGAGCCGACTGCGCCAACCTGCACAACTTCGACCTTGTGATTGACACCACGCCACGCACCCCCGAAGAAGTCACCGCGCTGATTTTCAAAGGGATAGAAATGAAAAAAGCAGGTGTGCCATTCCCGCGATTCTTGTAAAACAACTTGCCCCGAAAACGGCCTGCGTTTTCGGGGCAAGTTGTTTTTGGCAATTAGGCTTGCAGCGATTTCCACAGTTTCATCTCGCCCATGCCAATCAGCAGCAGGCTGGCAACGACGATAAGCCCACAGATTTGGGGCAACAGCGTACCGCCAACCGCAACAAACATGGGCGATAAAACTGCGGCAGCAAGTGTGGCGATAATGATGAATATGCCCATTTGCACTTCTTTCAATCCGTCCACTTTAGTCTTGTAGTATTTGTGAGGGAAAAGACGTTTGTCGAGATAGACAAAAACTCTATCCTGTAATATTCCAATTACGACTATCAACAACAAAATGGCGAACACCTTATCGGTCTTGTCTCGGCGCGACAAATAATAAACCAAAGAGCCGAGGCCACCTTGATTGTTCAGAATTTCTGCGATGATAATGTACGTCCACGAAATCGCAGTCAGCACACGCAAGTCGTCCATGAATTTTGAAAAAACGGACGGAAAATAGACCGATTTTATTGTCTGCCAATTGTTCGCCCCCAGCGTAAACACAGTGGAAATATGCACCTGCTCCACTTCTCGGATGCGCTGGACGACCACCGGAATCATGTAAACCAATATCCCAAAGGCCAAAAACGCCACTTTCATCCCGTCGCCGAGGCCGAACCACATCATAAATAGCCCGGTCAGCGCGGAAATCGGCAGATAGCGCGTGGCATCTATCGGTTTGGAAAACAGGCCGTTGAACAGCGGGAATAATCCGATGCCACAGCCCAGCACAATAGAAATTAGTACCGCCCAAAAATAACCTTTCAAGTTCAGCCAAACAGAGTGCAGGGTGTGGCTGGCGAGCGCGTCCTCGGCCACGAGTTTCGGGAATGCCTGCACGACTTGAAGGGGTGTGGGCAGTATTTTGTAAATCTTCCCGACGGGGCGGGCGTTCGCAAAACCGATGCTGTCGGCGCGGGCCAGCGAGTCGAGATTGATGCCTGCAAGCGAGGGGTCGTCGAGCCTAATCGGTTGATAATCAACTTTATTTTCAGCCAACGCCTCGGCCAGTAGCCACCAAAGGGCAATCAGCAGGATGCCGCCGACAACGGTCAGCAGGATGCTTTGCGAGCGGGTTAGGGTGCCTCGTAGTTCGAACATGGTCTTGGTTGAGTTTTATCCAAATGACTCTTTCATAGAGTTTTTGGCTTTGAGGTCAGATGACAGTTATCAGCACCGCCTGTTTTTCGGTGAAAAAACCGAACGGTTCGAGCACAAGCCCTTCGGCAGCGGCCTCGTTTCGGAAGGCCTCTTCGAAGCCTGCTTCGACTGCCACGAGCAGGCCGCCGCTGGTCTGCGGGTCGGCCAAGATACTGCGCCGTGTGCCGTCGGCCCCGGCGATTTTGTGGCCGTAGCTATCCCAATTTCGGGCGGTGCCGCCGGGCACGCATTTTTTTTCGAGGTAAAAATCCAGCACAGCGCGGTCAATCGTCGGCACCTCGTCGAAATGCACGATTGCACTCACGTCGCTGGCCTCGCACATCTCCGAAAGGTGGCCGAGCAGGCCAAAACCGGTCACATCGGTCATGGCTTGCACGAACGGCAGCCTCCCGAATCTTTCGCCCGCGCGGTTGAGTTTTTTCATGCTTTCGGGCGCGATTTGGGCGTGTTCGGGCAGGAGCACGCCCTTTTTTTGGGCAGTTGTGAGGATGCCCACGCCAAGCGGTTTGGTCAAAAACAGTTTGCTGCCGGGCGTGGCCCCGCCGTTTTTTTTCAGGTGTTCGAGC
>JBKBIC010000405.1:0-2128 GCA_046299435.1 Saprospiraceae bacterium | reverse complement strand
GGCTGGTTTGAATAGAGTAAAAGTTTAACTACGGGGTGACTTTTAAGTATTTGATTTCCAGCTAGATAAATGTTTGGCCGACGGAAATCTTTAACGCCTGCTAAAAGGTCTTGTAGCAGGCGTTCGAGGTTGCCGTCGGCCACTTTTTTGCGGAGGCGGTAACGGGTTTTGACGACGCTGTCGGGCGAGATGCCGAGCATGGACGCGATTTCCGTGCCCGTGAGGTTGAGTTTGCTCAGGGCGGCGAAGCGTTTTTCGGCCTCCGTCGCGTCGGGGATGGCTTGCTGGAAACGGTTGAAAAAATCGGCGTGGACGCGCTCGAATTTTTGCTGGAAGCTGCGCCATTGCTTTTCGGTGAGGATGGTGGCTTCGGTCAGTTGGGTCACCAGGTCGGCGCTTTCGCCGGGCTGTTGGTGGGCTTCGAGTTCGTGCTTGATGCGTTCGAGCGCGTCGGTTTTTTCGCGGAGCAGCTGGGTGTGGTTGGCGAGCTCGGATTTGTGGAACTCGATTTCCTGCTGCGCTTTTTGCCGTTCGGCTGCGGCGAGTTGTTGCTCGGTTTCGAGGAGTTTGCTTTTGATTTTCAGGCGGTTGCGTTGCAGGGCGGCCAACGCGAGGAGCAGTGCCAGCCCGCCAATGGATGCGCCGATGATGAACTGCTGCCGCCGGATGCTGGCCGAGAGGCGGGCGTTTTCCTGTTCTTTTTTCCGTGTTTGGTAGGCCGTTTCGAGTTGGGCAAACTGGAAGTTGCGCTCCTCTGACGACAGGATGCTGTCCAGCGTGTGGAAGTGGACGTGCGCCCGGTATGCTTCCCGGAAATCGCCGCGCATATCGGCCAAAAACGCCCGCGCCCATTCGAGGTCGCGCTCCACGTCATAGTATTGGCCGATGCTTTGGGCAACGTGTGCGGCCCGGTCGTAGGCTTCCTGCGCCTCGGTGTGCCGTCCCATGCGGCCCAGTGCGCAGGCTTCGTTCAGGTAGGCGGTGGCGAGCGTGGAGCTGTCGCCCGATTCGACGCTGGCTTTGGCGGTCAAAATCGCGTACCGATGCGCTTCCGCCCAGTTGCCCAAATCGCCGTAGGCCGCCGCTACGTTGCAGAGCAGCGGCGCGGGCAGCCCCCATTTTTCGACCAATCGGACGGCTTCGAGGTGGCAATCGAGCGCGGCCTTATAGTTGCCTTCCGCGCTGTGCGCCATGCCGAGCAGGTCGAGCGAGGCGGCAAGGGCGGCAGAGTCGCCCGCCTCGCGGCTGACGGCGAGGCCCTTTTCAGCGTACTCGTGCATCTTTTTCGGGTTGTGCATGGCATAGTGCGCCTCGGCCAGCCGCCGGTAACATTCCACCAAATTGTACTTGTCCTTTTGGGTTTCCAGCAGGTCAATGCTGCGTTGGAGGTGCTCGACGGCCTCCACAAAATTGCCCATGTAAGTGAGCATGTTGCCCATGCTTTGGTGGGCGAGTGCTTGGGCCAACTGGTCGCCCTGACGGGCGGCTGCTTCGATTTCGCGCTCCAATTTTTGGAGTGTATCGGTCATGGCCGCCGCGTCGGGAGCTTGCGCATGGGCTGAGTTTGGGACGAAAAACAGGAGGGCAAAAAGCGCGAAAGCGAGTCGGACGACTGTGTTCATGTTCAATTTTTCAAATGATGCAGGGGGCGGCAAAGATGAAAAACGCAGGTGTTTTCCGGTCAAATGTTTTTCCCGAACAGGAAATGCTCAATCGCCGAGCAGTTTGTAAAAAATTGGTTTTCAGTGGTTTAGGAAATTGTCCATTCATTGTCCATGCCTGTTTTTAGGCTTCGCGCACACGTTTGGGAACATTTGCCGACACAACACTTCTTCTTTCAACTGCTCAATTTCCCAACATGAAAAGATTTTACCTGTCATTGCTGGCCTCGTTGCTGCTCGCCTATTTTGCGCCGGCGAACACGGACGCGGCCAATCCGCCTGCCTGCCCCGCTGAGGTATTTTTCGGAAAACCGCCCGTCGCTGCCGACCCAGTGGACGAGGACAACGACGGCTATCCCGCCGATGTGGATTGCGACGACAGCGACCCCGACGCGCACCAAGTGGAAACTTGGTACGAAGACGTGGACGGCGACGGTTATCACGGCTCCTTCGTGGACGATTGCGGC
>JBKBIC010000404.1:0-2195 GCA_046299435.1 Saprospiraceae bacterium | reverse complement strand
TCTTATAGTGTTTTCTCTTCCATTCATTCATAACCCCCATCGCTGTTTCTGCATTTGGAAAATCTTGATTTAAGAAGTGAGAAAATATTTCATGATAAGGGGATTTGTTTGGTGCCCTTGTAATTTTAAGTCGGCCAACGACAGGGTCATTTTTTCCCTCAACGCCTGACGGATGAGGTTCCTGTGGCTCGAAGACTTGAATTTCAAGCCCAGCATATTTTCCACTCAAAGAAGAGCGGTATAAAACTGAGTCTGCTTCGCAACCTGTGACCAAAACTGATTCTTCTTGTTTTTTTCTGCCCATTATAAATGCTTTAAAGGATGATTAATTCAGCCCCTCAATCCCCGTGACCGTCGTGTATTTGAACGACAGTTTTTTGCCGGGATTGACGATTTTAAAAGCCGACTGGCAGGCCAGTGTGGCTTCGTGGAAACCGCACAAAATCAGCTTCAATTTTCCGGGATAAGTGTTGATGTCGCCGATGGCAAAGATGCCCGCCACGTTGGTCGAGTAGTCGAAGGTATTGACCTCAATCGCGCCTTTGTCCACCTGCAAGCCCCAGTCGCCGATGGGGCCGAGTTTGGGCGTGAGGCCAAAAAGCGGTACGAAATGGTCGGTTTCGAGGTGGAATTCGCCCTCCGTGTCGTGCTGGACGGTGAGGCCGTTTAGCTTTCCATTGCCTTGCAAACCAACGACTTGCGAGTTGGTGAGCAATTTGATTCTGCCGGATTCGGCCAGTTCGTGGACTTTTTCGACCGAATCCGGCGCACCGCGAAACTCCGTGCGGCGGTGGATGAGCGTCAAATCCGAAGCCACGTCGGCGAGGAAAATCGTCCAGTCCAGCGCGGAATCGCCGCCGCCAGCGATGACGACTTTTTTGTTTTTGTACGCCTCCGGGTCGCGCACGAAATACTCCACGCCCCGGTCTTCGAAGTGGTCAATGCCTTCGATGGGCGGCTTGCGCGGCTCGAAAACGCCCAGCCCGCCCGCGATGAAAATGACGGGCGCGAGATGCCGGGTGCCTCGATTTGTGGTCAGGAGCCAGCGACCGTCGGCCTGTTTTTCGAGGGTTTCGGCGCGTTCGCCGAGCGTGAAACCGGGCTGGAACGGCTCGATTTGTTTGAGCAGATTCTGCACCAAATCGCCCGCCAGCACCGACGGGTAGCCGGGGATGTCGTAAATCGGTTTCTTCGGGTAAATTTCTGTCAGCTGGCCGCCGGGCTGCGGCAGCACGTCAATCAGGTGGCAGCGCATTTTCAGCAGGCCCGCCTCAAAAACAGAGAACAGGCCAACGGGGCCTGCTCCAATTATCAGAATATCGGTTTCTATTGTTTTTACTGTCGTTTCGGACATTTTCGTTGTTTTTTCTATTCGAAAAATTATTTGCCTGTGAAATTGGCTTTGCGTTTTTCCATGAACGCAGCCGCACCTTCGCGGAAATCGTCGGTGGCGCAGCACTCGCCAAAAACACTGACCTCTTTTTCAAAGCCGCCGTGCCCGATTTCAAAATAGGCGTTCACGGCTTCGATGGTCTTGGCGACGGCGAACGGGGCTTTGCCGCCGATTTTTTCCACCAACGCTTTGGCTTTTTCCAATTCCTCGCCCGAAGGTACGACGTGGTTGACCAGCCCAAGTTGACGCGCCTCATCCGCGCCGATGATATCTGCCGTGAGCAGCAGTTCCATAGCTTTTGTTTTGCCGATGAGCTGGACGAGCCGCTGCGTGCCGCCGTAGCCGGGCGTGAGTCCGAGGTTGACTTCGGGCTGGCCGAACTTGGCTTTTTCGCCCGCCACGCGCAGGTGGCAGGCCATCGCCAACTCGCAGCCGCCGCCGAGCGCGAAGCCTTTGATGGCCGCGACGACGGGTTTCGGGAAACGCTCGATGAGGAAAAACACCTCCTGCCCGCTGCGCGAAAGTGCCGCGCCTTTTTCGGGGTCAAGGCCCGAAAACTCGCTGATGTCCGCGCCGGCGACGAAGGCTTTTTCGCCCGCACCCGTGACGACCACACCTTTCAAACCATTGATTTTCAGGGCTTCATGCCCGAAAAAATCGCGCAACTCGGCGAAGGTCTGGCGGTTCAGGGCGTTCAACGCTTTTTCGCGGTTGATGGTGACGACGGCGATGCCCGTGACGGCGATGGTGCCGAGCCGGCTCATGCATACAAGCTTAATCGGTTCCCCTCCCGGCCGGGCAG
>JBKBIC010000403.1:0-2196 GCA_046299435.1 Saprospiraceae bacterium | reverse complement strand
CGAAACACGACACACCAAAAACGAAACACGAAAAATGCAGTACGCCCAACGCATCGCCCCCGTCCTGAACATCCCTGCCCACCGCGTCGAAGCCGTCGTCGAGATGCTCGATTCCGGCGCGACCATCCCGTTCATCGCCCGCTACCGCAAGGAGGCAACCGGCTCTTTGGACGAGGTGCAAATCGCTGATATTCAGGACTTACTGAAAAAACTACAAGACCTCGACAAACGCCGCGAGGCCGTGCTGGCCAGCATCGAAGAGCAGGGCAAACTCACGCCCGAACTCCGCAAAGCCATCGAATCGGCGGCCACCATGACCGAGCTCGAAGACCTGTATTTGCCCTATCGCCCGAAGCGGAAAACCCGCGCGAGCATCGCCATCGAACGCGGTTTGGAGCCGCTGGCCAAGCGCATTTTTGCCCAAAAAGACCGCGACGTGGACGGCCTCGCCGCGCAATTCATCACCGATGCCGTGCCGACCGCCGAGGACGCGCTGCAAGGTGCCCGCGACATCATCGCCGAATGGGTGGCCGAGGACAAAAACGCCCGCGACCGTGTGCGGCGGCACTTTGAACGCTGGGGCATCATCACCTCGAAATTGGTCAAAAGCAAAGAGCAAGAGGCCAGCAAATACCGCGACTATTTCAGTTGGAGCGAAAAATTGGCGAACTGCCCGTCGCACCGCCTGCTGGCCATGCGACGCGGCGAGGAAGAGGGTTTCCTGCGCGTCGGCATCGCGCCGGAGGACGAGGAACGCACGGTCGGCGATTTGGACAAAATGTTCGTCATCGGTTACGGCGGTGCGGCGGAACAGGTGCGTATCGCTTTGAAAGACAGTTACAAACGCCTCCTGCAACCGGGCATAGAGACCGAATTCCGCAACGCCAGCAAGGAAAAAGCCGACACCGAGGCCATTCGCGTTTTTGCCGAAAACCTGCGCCAACTGCTGCTCGCCGCGCCGCTCGGCGAACGCCGCGTGCTCGGCATTGACCCCGGTTTTCGGACGGGCTGCAAGGTCGTTTGCCTCGATGCGAACGGCAATTTGCTGCACCACACGGCCATTTATCCGCACCCACCGCAGAGCCATGTGTTTGAAAGCCAGAAGGTTGTGGAGGATTTGGTGCGGAAGTTCCAGATTGAAGCCATTGCCGTCGGCAACGGAACCGCCGGGCGCGAGACGATGGATTTTTTGGCAAAAATCAAATTCGAGCAACCCGTCGCGGTGTTCACGGTGAACGAGGCAGGTGCGTCCATTTATTCGGCTTCGGAAGCGGCCCGCGAGGAATTTGCCGACTACGACGTGACGGTGCGCGGTGCAGTCAGCATCGGGCGGCGGCTCATGGACCCGCTGGCTGAGCTGGTGAAAATTGACCCGAAAAGCATCGGCGTGGGTCAATATCAACACGACGTGAACCAAACCCAACTCAAAGACGGCCTCGACCGCACGGTGGAAAGCTGCGTGAACGCCGTCGGCATCAACCTGAACACGGCCAGCAAACATCTCCTGACCTACGTCTCCGGCCTCGGCCCGACGCTGGCACAAAACATCGTGAACTATCGTGCTGCGAACGGGGCGTTCCGCAGCCGCGCCGAACTGAAAAAAGTGCCGCGCCTCGGCGACAAAGCTTTCGAGCAGTGCGCGGGATTTCTCCGCATCCGCGAGGCTAAAAACCCGCTCGACAACACGGGCGTTCACCCGGAACGCTATGCCTTGGTGGAAGAAATGGCCGCCGATTTGGGCTGCAAAGTGGCCGATTTGGTGCGCGACAAATCGCTCCGCGAGCGCATCGAACCGAAAAAATATGTGCGCGGCGACGTGGGCCTGCCCACCCTGCAAGACATCCTAAAAGAACTTGAAAAGCCCGGCCTCGACCCACGCGGCGAGGCCAAACCCTTCGAGTTTGGCAACGTGCGCAGCATCGAAGATCTTTCGCCGGGCATGGTGCTGCCGGGCATCGTGACCAACATCACCAATTTCGGCGTGTTCGTGGACATCGGCATCAAGGACAGCGGCCTCGTCCACATTTCGCAGTTGGCCAACAAATTCGTCAAAAACCCGCTCGACGTGGTGCAGCTGCAACAGCAAGTGACCGTCCGCGTGGTCGAGGTGGACATGGTGCGGCGGCGCGTCGCGCTTTCTATGAAGTTTTGAGTTTCGAGTATTGGGTTTTGAGTTTCTGTTTCCAACCCAAAACC
>JBKBIC010000402.1:0-2206 GCA_046299435.1 Saprospiraceae bacterium | reverse complement strand
CTCATGCACCTGCGTCTTCGCGTACTCGGCAGCCAGTTTTTGCTGGATGTCCATCGGCACGGCGGCGTACTCGGCGAATGAGATGCTGAATTTTGCCTTGCCCTGCGTCAGTGCCCGCAGCGTGGACGAGTATTTGTGCAGTTCTTTCAGCGGCACGCGGGCGCGGATGATTTGGTAGTGGCCTTCCGCGTCCATGCCCATGATGATGGCGCGGCGGGTTTGCAGGTCGCCCATGACGTTGCCCATGACCTCCGAGTCGCAGAGCACTTCGAGGTCGTAAATCGGCTCCAAGATTTGTGGCCCGGCGTTGTGGAAGTTTTCTTTGAAAGCCATGGTCGAGGCAATCTGGAAAGCCATGTCGTTCGAGTCCACCGGGTGCATCTTGCCGTCGTAAATCGAAACGCGGATGTCGCGGCAGTACGAACCCGTGAGCGGGCCTTCCTCCATTTTGGAGTGGATACCTTTTTTAATAGCGTTGATGAATCGCGCATCAATCGAGCCGCCGACGATGGCCCAGCAAAAGGCCAGTTTGCCGCCCCATTTCAGGTCTTCCACTTCCACGCTTTTCACCGTGAGGCCGTGCGGCGAGGGCATACCTTCATAATATGGCTCGATGCGCATGTGGACTTCGGCGAATTGGCCGGCACCGCCGGATTGTTTTTTGTGGCGGTAGTCTTTGTTCGATTCGCGGGTAATCGTCTCGCGGTACGGGATGCGCGGCTCGTCGAACTTGATTTGGATGCCGAAGTTTTGCTCGGCCTTGTACCGCACGATGTCAAGGTGCATCTCGCCTTGCCCTTCGATGATGGTCTGTTTGAGTTCGATGCTTTGCTCGACGTGCAGCGTCGGGTCTTCCTCTTGGATGGAGTGCAGCGCGTGAGCCATTTTCTCCACTTCGGCCTTGCTCGGCGGCACGACGGACATTCGGATGCGCGAACCGGGGAAGTGGATGCGCTCGATTTTCACTTCGGAGCCTTTTGGGTTCAGTGTCTGGTTGGTGTGCGAGCCTTTGAGTTTAACGGTGCAGCCGATGTCGCCGGCGCGCAGCTCGGTCACTTGGTCGCGGTTCTTGCCCTCGGATTCGTACAAAGCCGAGAAGCGTTCGGAGGTGCCGTTGTCGGCGTTCACGAGTTCATCGCCCGCCTTCAATGTGCCGGAATACACCTTAAAGTAGCTTACGTTGCCGACTTTCGGCTCGTTCACGGTCTTGAAAATGAACACGCAGGGGCGAGCCGCCGCGTCGCAAGGCTTGGAGCCGCCGCCTTCGAGCGCAGCAGCCGGGCGTTCGTTCGGGGCCGGACAGATGTCGTGGATAAAGCCCATGATGCGCCCGCTGCCCATGTTTTTCAGGCCGGCGGCGCAGAAGACCGGGAAAAATTGCTGGTGCGAAAGCCCGATGCTCAGGCCCTTTGCCAATTCTGCTTCGCTCAAATCACCTTCCTCGAAAAACTTTTCGAGCAGGGCCTCGTCGTTTTCGGCAGCGGCCTCCACGAGTGCGGCGTGCATTTCTTGCGCCCGCGATTGGTGCTCGGCAGGGATTGGTTTTTTCTCCGGCTTGCCGCCGGCGGCGGGAAAAACGTACATCACCATGCGGAGTGCGTCCACGATGGCATTGAATCCAGTGCCTTGATTCACAGGGAATTGCATCGGCAAAACCCGGTTGCCAAAGCGGTTTTTGGCCTGCTCCAACGTCGTGTCAAAATCGGCCTTCTCGTGGTCGAGCTGGTTGACGACGAACATCGCCGGCGTTTTGAATTTCTCGATGTACTCCCAGAGCAACTCGGTGCCCACCTCCACGCCGCTTTTGGCGTTCAGCAGCATGACCGCCGTGTCGGCCACTTTCAGCGACGACACTACCTCGCCGACGAAATCGTCGAGGCCCGGCGTGTCGAGGATGTTGATTTTGGTGTCCTTCCACGAGCAGTGGAGCAGCGAAGCAAAAAGCGAGTGCCCGCGCTGCTGTTCGAGCGGGGCGTAGTCGCTTTGGGTGTTGCCTTCCCCGACGGTGCCCCGGCGGGTGATGGCCTTCGCTTCAAAGAGCATGGTCTCGGCAAAAGTGGTTTTGCCGCATCCGGAGTGCCCGATGAGCACGATGTTCCGGATTTTGTCCGTGTTGTACGTTGCCATAATAGTTTGGTTGACGGTTGACGGTGGACGGCAGGCAGTGGACGGCCTTGCAACCGTCCGTCGTCTGCCGTCCACCGTT
>JBKBIC010000401.1:0-2272 GCA_046299435.1 Saprospiraceae bacterium | reverse complement strand
CGATTTTGCCGACGGCGGGAAGCCTTCAACTCGCGGCTTGTGCGGGCGATTTTGCGACGTACAACGGCGAGCCAATCGCGGCGGGCGGCTCCAAAATTTTCAACTTGACAAGCGCGGCTGGCTGCGACAGTTTGTTGACGGTCAATGTTTCGGCGATTTTGCCGACGGCGGGAAGCCTTCAACTCGCGGCTTGTGCGGGCGATTTTGCGACGTACAACGGCGAGCCAATCCCGGCGGGCGGCTCAAAGGTTTTCACGCTGCCGAATGTAGCGGGCTGCGATTCGCTGCTGACGGTTTCGGTGCTGGCCGCGCCCGTTTTTGCGGAGGAAAAATCGGTCAGTGTCTGCCCCGGCGAGGCGTACCTGTACGACGGCGTGGCGATGGCGGCGGGCGAAACGCGCGTGTTCGAGCACCAAAGCATCGAGGGCTGCGACTCCACCGTGACCGTGCGCGTGGAGGCTTTCCCGGCGGTCAGTTTCGGCCTTGCAGCGGAAAATTCGTGCCCGAACTTGGCGACCGGCTCGCTCGCGGCGGTCAATCTGGCGGGCGGTGCGGCACCATTTCAGTATTCGATTGACGGGGTGAGTTTTCAGGACAGCGCGTTTTTCCGCGACCTGCCCGCCGGGAATTTTACCCTGACCGTGCAGGACGCGAACGATTGCCTGTTCGAGCAGGACACGGTGCTGACGGCTTCCGAAAAATTAGAACTGCTGCTGCCGGGCGGCATCCTGCCCTGCGACAGCGCGGGCGTGGTGCTCGCCCCGGTGCTCGCGGGCGACACGACGGGCCTGACCTTCAAATGGGCGACGGGCGCACAAACGCCTGTGATTCAAGTGTTTGAGCCGGGCAAAATCTGGCTGGAAGCCACCAACCGCTGCGAAACCGTGCGCCAAGAAGCGGAGGTCGCATGGTCGGACAGCACGGGCATCAGCTCGTTCGTGTTCGTGCCGAACGCCTTTTCGCCCAATGCCCGCACGGACGGCAACGAACTTTTCCGGGGCTTCCCGGCGCGTGGCGTGACCGTGCTCGAATACGAACTTTCTGTCTATGACCGCTGGGGCGAGCAGGTGTTCCTGACCCGCGACCTGCACGAGGGCTGGCGCGGCCCGCTCCGCGACCGCGTGATGAACCCCGAAGTGTTCGTCTGGCTCTTGGAGATGAAAGTGGCCGTCTGCGGGCGCGTGGTGGAAGTGAAGCGCAAGGGCGACGTGACGATTGTCAACTGACCGCTCTATTGGAGTCCCTCTGGGGCACCGGGGACGGTTTCGGCAAAAAAAGCGAGCCGCCGCTGGCCTTTGTGGGCTGACGGCGGCTTTTTGGTTTTTCGATACTTTTGCCTAAAAAGCCTGACTATGGAAAAACTGATGCAGCACAAAAACATCGTTCGGCAAATCGTCGAAGAAATCGCGGCCATGATTCCCGCCGACGGACAGGTGGAAACCCAACTCATCGTGGACGAAGCACGGGGGCACTACCTGCTCGCAGCAGTCGGCTGGCACGATGACCGGCAGCGCGAACTCAACACTTTTGTCCACCTCGACGTGAAACCCGACGGCAAAGTGTGGATACAGCACGACGGCACCGACCTCCGCATCGCCCTCTGGCTCGTGGAAAAAGGCATCCCGAAAAGCGACATCGTGCTCGCCTTCCACGCGCCGCACCGCCGCGAAATGATACCGGAGTTTGCGGTGGCCTGACACGCTGCCACCGCCCAAAAAGCGAGCCGCCGATAGCCTGTGTGGGCTGGCGGCGGCTCGGTTTTTTGCGCCAGCCGCCCGCATAGCTGCGCGAAAGTTCTCAACCGTCCAAGTTACTTTTGCCCACTCATCCGCCCGCAAAAGGAATATGCACCAACCGCACCCGCTCAAGACGTTTATCATTTACGCCAGTGCCGACCGCGATTTGCGGGAAGAGTTCGAGCGACATCTTCGCCCACTCGTGGACGACGGTATGCTCAATCTTTGGAGCGACCGTGAAATTCTACCCGGCGCATTGTGGGACAAAGCCATCGAAACGCAGCTCGAAGCAGCCGATTTGTTCCTCATGTTGGTCAGCATTGACTTTTACAATTCGGAATACATCCGCAAAAAAGAGTTCAAAACCGCCATAGAACGCCTCGAAAAAGGCCATTCTATGGCAATGCCGGTCATCATTCGGCACTGTATATGGAATCGTTATGGCCGACGAATCGCTGGTCGCCGCCGAGCAGCAGTACAACGCCAGACTCGCCGCCGCGCGCGTCGGCGGGGATGTCGAGCTGTTCTGAGGTCGC
>JBKBIC010000400.1:0-2287 GCA_046299435.1 Saprospiraceae bacterium | reverse complement strand
CGCGTTTTTTTGTCCACCCTTTCACTGCCTGTTTTTCGGGGTTCACTGCATTTGCGGACTGGAAAAACTGCCGAGTGTACGACTTTTACGGCCAATCAGTTTCCCGAAGAAAGGATGAAACGCACCCGTCTCGCATGGTTTCCAATGTTTCTGCTGCTCGCCGCTTGGTCGGCGCGAGGTCAAATGTCATCGGCGGAAGCAGACAGCGCAGCCATTGAAGCAGCCTTCCAAAAATGGCTGAAAGTGGACTTGGAAGAACGGGTACCCGCCGATGCAGCCACTTTCGAGAGCCATGCCTACGCCGCCCGGCGACATGGTTGGCACAAATTGGAGGCTGAAATTTGCCGCGAACTGGGCGTGTACTACCGCGAAACCGGCCAACCCGATGCGGCCCAACAGTGGTTCCTGCGCCTGTTCGACATGAGCTCCGAGGCCAGCGACTCGCTCGGCATCGCGCTCGCGCTCGCCAACCTCGGCAATACCTACATGGGTCAAGGCGACCACCAAACCGCGCTCGAATACAACCGCCGCGCCCTCGCCATCCGCATCCGACACCAAGACCACGAACAGCCCGTGCGCCTCGCCAACTCGTATATGTTCGTCGGCATTTCGCTCATGCGGTTGGGCCAACTGGCCGAAGCGGAGACTTGTTACAAAAAATCCTACGACATCCGGGTTCACCGCGCCGATTCCGCCGGGCTTGCGCTCCTGCTCGGCAACATGGGCAACCTCGCCTTGCACCAACGCAAAACAGAACTCGCCGAGGCTTATTTCCAGCAGTCACTCCACCTCCAACAGTCCGCCAAACGCCGCGTCAACGCACTCGGCACCTATTATCAAAGCCTCGGAGAGGCATATTCCGAAGTGGGCGACAACCGCACCGCGCTCCGGTATATGCAGCAGGCTCTCGCCATTTTTGACACCCTGAAAATGGAACGCCGCCGCCAAAACGCGCTCTTTTTCATCGGCAGAATCCACATCCAAAACGGCGACCACGCCCTCGGTGAGCGCGCCCTGCGCCAATCCGCCGAAATCGCAGAGCGGCGCGGGATGCTGACGATGGCCCGCGACATTTACTGGCAACTATACGAATCGGCACGCCAAACCGGGCGGCTCGAACAGGCTATCGGGCACTACCAAAAATTCGAAGTGTACAAAGACTCGCTCATCTCCCTGCAAAATGCCCGCAGCCTCGCCCGCCTCACCATGCAACAGGACATCGCCCGAAAAGACCAAGCTATCAGCCTCTTGAAACAACAATCAGAGGCCCAAAGCCTGCGGCAGCGGTACTTACTATTTGGGCTTGCGCTTGCACTATTGTTGCTGTCAGTCATTTACTATCTCAATCATCTCCGACAAAAAGCCTTTGTCAACCTCAAACAGCGCAAACAAGAGGCCGAGCAATTATTGGAAGAAAAAGAAAAACTATTGCACGACCTGCGTAACACCCAACAACAACTGATTCAACACGAAAAACTCGCCGCACTTGGGCAACTCACCGCTGGCATCGCGCACGAACTGAACAACCCCCTGAATTTCATCATCAATAATGCCGTCGCGCTGCGGATGGATCACGCCGACCTGCGCGACCTGCTGCACGAACACGGGCTGAACGGCCAGCATTTCCGCGAATTGGACAACGAAATGACCCAGCTCATCAGTGGCATGGAAAACGGCGCGGAGCGGATGCGTCACATCGTGCAAGAACTCGTAGCGTTCAGCCGCGCCGAGCAAAGTCCGCCAGAAAGTGTTGATTTACAGGAAATTGTCGCCGAATCGCTCCACTTGGTGCAGCGTAACGGACGGGCAGCTTGGTCGGTCGCACAGTCGTGGCCCACGCAAACGCCGAAAGTGAAAGGCTATTCCGGCAAGCTCGTCCAGTTGTTTTCAAATCTGCTGACCAATGCTTTCGACGCGCTCGAAAGCCGTTGGGGCAAAGACACCCAGCATGGGCAAATCACGATAGAAGCAGCCGTCAACGGAAACAACATAGTCATTCGTTTAGCGGATAACGGCCCCGGCATGGACGAGCCAACACAACAAAAAATCTTCGACCCGTTTTTCACCACCAAACCTGTCGGCAAGGGCACAGGACTGGGACTTTCTATTGCTTTTTCTATCGTAAAAGTTCACAAAGGCACGATTGATGTCAATAGCACTATCAATAGCGGGACGCAATTCACAATAACGTTCCCAATAGAATGATACATAAGACTTCTCACGACAATGTTATTTATCTCTGCGAAACTCTGCGGGTTCTCTGTGAATCTCTGCGTAAAAGCCCGCC
>JBKBIC010000399.1:0-2289 GCA_046299435.1 Saprospiraceae bacterium | reverse complement strand
GGCAACACCGTCATCGTCATCGAGCACAACTTGGACGTGGTGAAAATGGCCGACCACATCATTGACATCGGCCCGGAAGGCGGCGCGCGCGGCGGGCAAATCGTCTGCGCGGGCACACCGGAGGAAGTGGCAAAAGTAGAGGCGAGCTGGACGGGGCGGTTTTTGCGGGAGGAACTTTGAACCAAAATCTACCTTTGATTGAAAAAATGCAGCACGAATCGCGGTACATCCATCTTTTTCTCGAACCCGTCAGGAAATGCCAGCACTACCAGCCCAAGTTTGGGGAAGGCAATTCGGGCGACGGCGTTTCGCTCGCCCGGTTCCTTGACCTGTACGGTGCAGACCCATTTTACGCATGGATTGGGCTTGATTCCGAGTTGATGTACGCCGCGCACAAAGCTGCAGGCGGGATGACCTCCATTTACCGACAAATCGGCATCGGCTGCGAACATCTTTTCCGCGAAATTTTGATTGACACAGCCGCCTACGAAAACCCGGCGCAAGCCACATGGGCCTATTCGACCCAAACCTCTGCGGGCAAGGAAAAATCGCTTTCGTTGGACGGTCGGCTGGCATTCGGCGAAATCCGAAATCTGGCTTTGGAAGTCCGGTTGGCCCAATGGCTTGCCGCTTATTGCAAGGGAATCGGGGCGGCCCAAACGCCGAGCAACGGCGTGGTTTTCGAGGTTCGGCAAGGCTACAAAAGCAAGGACAGCAAGCGGCAAAACGCGGATATTGACAACGCAACGGTGGCTTGGGCAAACGGCTACTTGCCTGTTTTTGCGATTTTCTCCGCCCAAATTGATACCGACCTCGGGCTGCGCTACCGAAACAACCGCTGCGGAATTTTGACCGGAAGCCCCTCGAACGACCCCGCCGTTTCGCTTTTCGCCTTTGCCAAAGAAATTCTCGATTACGATTTGGCCGACTTCTTTCGCCGTAATTCAGCGGCTTTCAAATCTGAAATTCAAGCCACGTTAAAAGCATTGCTCGACCCCAATGGAACTCTTTCTTGAAACGCGCCCGGACTACACCTTCAAGTTCAACGCCGGAATTGGGCGGCATGGCTGGCTGCGCCTGACCCCGGCCTATTCCGTAAAATTGGTGAACCAGTTGTTGAAAAACGCCCGCCCTGACGAGCTCGTTTTCGACCCGTTTTCGGGCACAGGCACGACGGGTTTGGTCGCTGCCGAACGAGGAATGCGGGCTGTTTCTACCGACATAAACCCGTTCTTGATTTGGGTCGGCAACGCCAAATGCCGCAATTACAGCCCTTCGGAAATAGCGGCGTTGAAAACAACGGTTTCGGCTATTTTGAAAAAACTGCCCGGCCCGGACGCCGAGGAACATTGGAGGCCGCCCATCCACAACATCGAACGGTGGTGGGATTCGCAAACGCTCCTCGTGTTGGCAAAGCTTCGAAGCCTAATCGTGGAAGCATTCGGCGAGCCGCAGCAAACCGCAAATGCCGACCTTGTTTGGATTGCCTTCTCCCGTTTGGTCATCGAGACTTCCGCCGCCGCGTTCAACCATGTTTCGATGTCTTTCAAAAACGGGACGCGCCATTTCGATGCGGCGTTCGTGGCGATTTTGTTCGAGAACATTTTCCAGTACATCTGCCAATCGGCCTTGCAACAACTGCCCGGCAGCGCGGAAATCCACGAAATGGACGCACGAAAATTGGAAACCGGGCAAAAATTCGACCGGGTAATCACCTCGCCGCCGTACCCCAACCGAATCAGCTATATCCGCGAGCTTCGCCCGTATATGTACTGGACAAAATTCCTTCAAAACGGAAGCGACGCGGGCGAAATGGACTGGAAAGCCATCGGCGGCACTTGGGGCATTGCGACCAGCCGCTTGAAGAACTGGTCGCCGCAAAACGCCGCGCTCCCCAGTACGCTGCTTGACGTTTGCTGGGCCATTGCCCAGAGCGGAAAACCGAACGCGGATTTGATGTCGGCATACGTCCACAAGTTCTTCGACGACCTCTATCTGCACATGAAAAACTTGCGGGACAACCTCAGCAGCGGCGCGCAAATCCACTACGTACTCGGGAATTCGTCGTTTTACGGCGTTTTCGTGCCTTCCGATTCCTTGACGATAGAATTGCTGACCGCGCTTGGCTTTATCAATTGCCGGGCGACTTCGATTCGGAAAAGGAATTCAAAAAAAGGGTTGGTCGAATTTTGCATTTCGGCGGAGTGGCATTGAGGACATCCGCCAGCTGCTCTCCGTGCTCAACCGCCTCGTGGAAAAAGGCAACACCGTCATCGTCATCGAGCACAA
>JBKBIC010000398.1:0-2290 GCA_046299435.1 Saprospiraceae bacterium | reverse complement strand
ACCCATCAAATTTTAAAACACACTCTCTGGGCTACTGCCCTCCCGCTCAATCAGCATCCCTGGCGAGCCGGAACCCTATGACGTAGTACCGGAATGCTGGAGCGTAGTTGACGCGGATGGCCGAGCGGCAATAGTAAGGATAGTTGATCCACGAGCCGCCGCGCAAAACACGGAATTTGCACTCGCCAGCCTCCCACGGACGGCCGTCGGCAGGTGCGCCTGAGTAGTTGGCGTGCCAGCAATCTTGGCACCATTCCCAGACGTTGCCAGTCATGTCGAACAGGCCGAATTTATTGGGCGCGAACTGTGCCACAGGCGCATCGAGGGCGTAACCGTCATTGTATCCCTCGAAAAACTCCCAACCTTCCGGGGCCTTGGCCTTGAAGGATTCATCGGCCACGTTGCCACCCACCTTTTTGTCCGGCGGGCTTGTCGGGTCGCTGTATGGCGGTTGGTTGCCCCAGCTGTATTTGGTGTGGTCTTTCCCGTTGGCGGCGGCGTATTCCCATTCGGCCTCGCTGGGCAGGCGGTATTTTTTCTTGGATTTGCGCGAGAGCCAGTCGCAGTAGGCTTGCGCGTCGTTCCAACTGACATGGACGACGGGGTGGCTGTCCTCGCTGGCGGGCCGCTGGTTGCCTTCGGCATCGTACCGCCAGTTCACGCCTTTGACGTACTTGACTTCTTTGTTGCTGAAAATCCAGCTGCTGTCGCCGACCCGCTCGGCATCGGTCTTGTAGTCGCTGTCATTGACGAAAGCACGGAACTCCGCCACCGTCACTTCGGTAGTCGCCATGTAAAACTTGTGGACGTGGACAGTGCGGACGGGTTTTTCGTCGTCGCTGCCCGCCTCGCTGCCCATCTGGAAATCGCCTTCTGGGATGAGCACCATGTCGGGCTCGTAATCGCTTGGGCATTTGTCAAACACGAACGAGCACAAGCCGACAAACAGGGCAAAAAGGAACGTTGGCCGGAGAGAGGTTGCAGTGTGCATAGGCAAAAAGATTGAGGGTGGAAAATGTGCGAACGAAGGTAGCGTTTCGCAGAAAACGCGCAAGGCCGCCCTCCCGCCCTTTATCTTGCAGCCAACTTCCGCCCTCGCCCATGCGCCTCCTTTTTTTCACGCCCGGTTTTGCCGCCGACGAAGACGACAGCACCTGCATCCCGCCCCTGCAGCTGCTCGTGCGCGAACTGCTCCGCAAAGGCGCGGACATCCACATCGTCGCGCTCGAATATCCTTTCCGCGCTGAGCCGTACCGCTGGCACTCGGCCACCGTCTATCCCTGCAACGGCCAAAACCGGGGCTGGCTGAAAATGCGTACCATCTGGCGGGCCATGACCCGCGCCCACGAGGTTTTGAGCGAGGAAAAGACCGATTTCGTCCACAGTTTCTGGCTCGGCATGGCCGCCGACGTAGCCGATAGCATGGCCGAAAAATTCCAAGTGCCGCACTTCACCACCCTCATGGGGCAGGACGCGACGGCGGCCAACACTTCCTACCTGAAAAAACTGGCTCCCGACGACGCGCCCATGCTCATCGCGCTTTCGCAGTTTCACAACGAAGCGTTCGCCAAAAACACAGGCTTTGCCGCCGGGCACGTCATCCCTTGGGGCATGCCCGACGCAGAAATCCCGGCCTCGCTGCCGACCGGCCGACCGGTGGACGTGCTGGGCGTGGGTTCGTTTTTGGAAGTGAAAAACTGGGAACGCTGGCTGCGCGTGGTGCAACTGGCCGCCGCCGAAAAACCGGATTTGAATGCAGTGCTCGTCGGCGAAGGGCCTTTGTTCAAAGAAATTTTGCTGTCGGCAAAAGCCAAAGGCTTGGGTGACGTGGTGAGCTTCACGGGCGGCCTCCCGCGCCCGATGGTGCTTGCCAAAATGCAGGAAGCCAGGACGTTGTTGCACACTTCCAACTTCGAGTCGTTCGGGTTTGTGCTCGTCGAGGCATTGGCCAATGGCTGCCGGGTGCTCGCCACGCCCGTCGGCATCGCGCCGGAGCTGCCCGAAATTTTCACATCCGACGACGACCCGACGCTCGCCCAAGCCCTGCTCGAACGCTTGCAACAACCTGCCCCTAACGCCCCCGCCGCGCCACTGACCATGCGCGATTGCGGCTGGAAATACTGGGGACTTTACCACTCGATTTGACCCGCGAAAAAAACTGCCCTGCCCGGAACTTGCTTTTGCCGGAAACGCATTTACATTTGCCGCCGATTTTGCCGAACGAGGCACGATGCACCCAAAATTTGAAACAGAAAGGAGAGTTGTCCGAGTGGTCGAAGGAGCACGCCTG
>JBKBIC010000397.1:0-2300 GCA_046299435.1 Saprospiraceae bacterium | reverse complement strand
CCACCGAGCACGACAGTATCCACTTGTGTGCAACCGAGCGCGTCGGTCACGGTCAGCGTGTAATCGCCCGCTGGGATGTTCGTAAGCGGCTGGTCGGCCAAGCCCGTTGACCAGACGTAGCTGAACGGCCCGTTGTTGCCCAGCACGGCGACTTGAATGCCGCCGTCGCTGCTGCCAAAACAAGTCGGCACGGTGCGCGTCGGCACGACTACGAAATCGCAAGCTACGGTCAGCTCGCCGTTGTGGGCGCGGGCATTGGCGAGGATTGCCAAGCCAAAAAGTATGAACAGGCAACGTATCATATTCTTCATGGAACTGAGTGTCTGGTTGTGTAAGTGTTTGGAATCGAGCGATTTACGAGTTTGGATTTGCGATTTACGACTGCCTATCCTGAGTTTCTAAATCGTAAATTCAAAATCGTAATTCAAATTCAATCTTTCAACTTCCTCGTCAAGCGGATTTCCAAAATCTCCGCCCGGCGTTCGCGGGAAGCCTCGACGCTGAAAATTGAAAGCCGCTTGTTGCGGTAGTCGTCGCTCACGTTTTTGGCCGAAGCAGTCTCGCCGAACGGCACAGTCACGACGGCTAATTGGCCGTTGATGAGGTACGGATTAAAAATGCCGCCTTCGGCTTTGCGGAAAAAGTTCATCACCGACGAAATGCGGCGTTTGGTTAGGGCCATATTATAGTCCGGGTTGGCAAGTGGGCTGGCGAACCCTTTAATCATGATTTCGACCTTGTACCCGTTTTCGAGGAACAGGTTGAGGTTCTCGGCGAAGTAGTCGAGCTTCATGAATCCGGCCCGGACTTCCTCCTCAAAAAAGGCGTTCAGTTTTGTCTCGGCTTGTTGCTTGTCGGCGGGCGACATCCCTTTCGTGAATTCGCGGATGAACTCCTCGCGGCGGGCGTAGTACTTGTCGAACGACTGCTCGTAAGTCAAAGCCGTGAACTCGCGGCGGGTGTTCGCGTCGGGCTGGTCGTTGTCGAAGAAAAGCGAGAGCGGCAGGAAGTTGCCCAGCGAACCCGGCGTGAGGAAGAGGTTTTTGGTCACTTTCGCGCCGGGTTTCAGTTCGGTCGCGCCCACTTGCACCGTGTCGGGGAAATAGCCCGATTTGCTGCCGACAATGGTGTACTGCGTTTCGGCTTTCACTTTGAGGTCGGCCTCGTTGCTTTCGCTCGTGTTTTTCTCCTCTTTCACGTCGCCGAGGTTTTCCATGAGCCGGATGCTCACGCCTTTGAGCGGGCTTTTATAGACTTGGTTGAACGTCCGCACGTTCAGCGCGAAATCGTCGGGTGCGAGGTAGAGTTTCTCCACAAATTTCCGCGTGGGCGGCAGCGTGTTGGTTGCCAAGAACACGGTATCGGGTTTGTACCCCTCTTTCGAGGCAATGACGATGTATTGGTTGTCGCGTTTCACGTCGAACTCTGTCTGGTTCTGCTCGCTCGAAAACCGCGAAATCACGGGCGCGACCTGCGGCTTTTCCATCAACGTGAAGATGACCTCGTTCAGCGGCTCGCCCGAAAGCTTGGAAAAAGCCAACGTTTGCAGCCGCAGTTTCAGGAAAGTGCCCCGATAAATGTCATAACAGCAAGCCTCTTCGCTGATGTATGCCGAGCCTGCGCGGTTCGAGGAAAAATACGCCCAATCGTCGCCCTGCGGCGCGAAGTAAACGTCGTTGAAACTGCTGTTGAAGGGGATGTCCAAGTGGGTGGGAACGAGCCATTTCGTGGCATCGGTGCTGTCCACCCGGCTTTTGTAAATGTCGAAACCGCCGAGTGATTTGTAGCCCAAGGTGCTGAAATACAAGGCTTTGCCTTTGTGGTCGAAGAACGGCGTGATGTCGTCTTCCGGCGTGTTCAGGTCGGCGAGGTTTTCGGGTTTTGAGAAATTGCCGTCGGCAGAGAACTTGGCTTTCCAAATGTCCAGCCCGCCTTTGCCCCCTTCGCAGTCGCTGACAAAGTACAACGTGAACGTGCCGTCGGCCTCGGCGGCGATGTTCGGCTGCGTGGCCGTGAAGCCGGGAACGTTGATGAAATCGGGCAGGCGTACGCCTTTTGACCACTCCGTGCCGATTTTTTTGCTGAACATCAGTTCGCAACGCACGTCTGTCTCGCCCACATAGTCGCAGTTGTTGAAAATCATCAAATCGCCCGCTGGGCTGAAAGCCGTGTGCGCTGTGTGGCGTTTCGGGTCGTTGAGGAGCGATTGGGCGGGTGCTCGGCCTTCGATGGCTTCCATGATTTTGATGATGGGGCGGGCCGGGTCGTGTTTGTCTTTCCAGTCAATGGGCCGAAAAGAG
>JBKBIC010000396.1:0-2334 GCA_046299435.1 Saprospiraceae bacterium | reverse complement strand
GATGTTGATTTCGGGATTGAAATTGGTGGCGAACTCCTTGCCGTGACTGCCTGCGTTGGCATCAATGATGTCCAGATATTGGATTTCGTCGAAGTGGTGTTTGGCCGCATAAGCCGTGAACACGCTGGTCACGCCGGGGTCGAAGCCGCAGCCGAGCAGGGCCATGATGCCTTTCTTTTTGAAGCGGTCTTGGTAGGCCCACTGCCACGAATACTCGAATTTGGCCACGTCCTTCGGCTCGTAATTGGCTGTGTCCATGTAGTTTACGCCTGTTTCGAGGCAAGCATCCATGATGGGCAAATCCTGATAGGGCAGGGCGACGTTGATGACCAAATCGGGCTGGAACTTGCGGATGAGCGCGACGGTCTGCTCCACCACGTCCGCGTCGAGGCGGGCGGTCTTGATTTTGCGGCCTCCGTAAGCTTTGTGAATGTCGTCGGCGATTTTGTCGCACTTCTTTTTGGTGCGGCTGGCGAGCATGATGTCGCCGAAAATATCGCGGTGCTGGGCGCACTTGTAGGCCACGACGCGGCCCACGCCGCCTGCTCCGATGATGAGAACCTTCATTTTTTGAGTGATGAATGGTGAGTGATGAATGATAAATTCTGGGACAATCGGGCTTTTTTGGCGGGCGGGCAAAAGTAGGCAATGACCTATTTTCGCCCGGTTAATTTTCCAAACACCAGCCCGCCTCGTGGACTCGAAACGCCTGCCTCTTTTCCGCGACATCTCGTTCAACCCCAATTTCATCGAGACCTACCTCCCGATGGAGCCGCTGCACCCGGTGGTGTTCGACCGTTTTTGCGAGGACGGCTGGACGTATTGGAGCGACCTCATCTTCCGGCGCAACCAATGGGAATGGCGGGGCGTGCCGTGCCGCGTGATTTTGCTTCGCATTGATTTACAGCAATTTACCTTTTCAAAAAGCCAGTTGAAGTGCCTGCGCCGCAACCGGGATTTGATGACGATGGTGCGCCCCATCCAAATCCAGCCCGCGCACGAGGAGCTGTTCCGCCGCCACGCCAGTCGTTTCGAGTACAACAAGCCGCAGCACATCGGCGGTTTTTTCAGCCGTTTTTCGGACGTGCAGCCCTGCCTCGGCTTGGAGTTCGACGTGATTTCGGAGAACCGCCTGCTGGCCACAAGTTTCGCGCACGTCGGGCAGGCGAGCATGGCCGGGAACTACTGTTTTTTCGACCCCGCGTTCCAGTCGCGCAGCCTCGGCACCTACACGATGTTGCTCGAAATTGAGTACGCCCGTCGGCTCGGCAAGCGGTTTTATTATCCCGGATTTGTGTACGACGTGCCTTCGGAGTTCGATTACAAACTGAATTTCAACGCTTTGGAATATTTCGATTGGTGGGGCAACTGGTACCCGCTCGAACGACTGGAAGTGCGCCGCTGGCGGGAGGCTTGGCAGGAGTGAAAAAAAAGTTGAAGATTTGAAAAGTTGAAAGGGCGTTAAAGCAGCGTTAGAGAAAAGTCAAGCCCGCCGCTTCCGTTCAATTTGTTGCAACCTGTGGCGAAACATTGTGTCAATTCAGACGCTCCTTTATCGGTGGCTTGTTGATTTGAACTCGATTAGCCGAACCGACAAATCGCCCAGTCGCCACTCAATCATCACATTCAAAACTTTCTGCCATGCGTACCAAGTTCTTTTTGTTCCCATTCTTCGCTTTGCTTGCTTTTACCGCCACCGCCCAGCGCGAAGAGACCGTACTCGGCCACCGAGGGCTTCGCTTCTCCGGCATCTGGGGCGGCTACAACCACCAGATCACCCGTTTCGGCAACACGAACAGCTACATGAACGGCGGCTTTTTCGGCCTCGAATTTGGCAAGGCTTTGACCGTCGGGTTCAGCGGCTACGAATTGGAGGAAAACGTGTCGTGGGACCAACTGCCCAACCAACCGTTCAAGATGCGTTTTCGTGGGCTGAACTTGGGCTACGGCATCAGCAGCTACCGCGCTATCCACCCGGTTTTCAACCTTGACCTCGCGCCGGGCCGCGTGGAGCTGCGGCAAAACGGCGAGACGACACGCGACCGGATTTTCGTGGTGCAGCCTGCGGCGGGCATCGAAATCAATGTGCTGCGCTGGTTCCACCTCGGTTTGCAGGGCGGCTACCGTTTCGTGACCGATACGAACATTGTCGGGCTAAGCGATAAAAGCCTGTCGGGGGCCTTTGCCCAAGCGACCCTGAAATTTGGTTGGTCGTGGGGCCGCAGCAACCGCCGCAGCGTCGGCGGATGGATGGGCGGAGACCCTGACCTCAGAGAGCAGAGGCGCGCTCGCCGGCGGGCGCAACGCGGCGAGCGTGGCGCTGGTGCTGCGCCG
>JBKBIC010000395.1:0-2395 GCA_046299435.1 Saprospiraceae bacterium | reverse complement strand
GCTCGACCAACTACGGCACCACAACTTTCACCACCCAGACACCGCCCGCCAGCTGCTCGGCCCCGACTGGGTTGAGCGGCCTGCCGATTTCCGCGAACGAAGCATTTATCTCGTGGAATCCCGTGTCGGGCGCATCGTCCTACGACCTGCAATACCGCCTGAGCACGTCCGGTGCGTTCATCACCATCGCCGGCATTCCGGGCACATCGTATGACCTTTCGCCGCTGATGGCGGGCCGGACTTATTCCGTGCGCGTGCGGGCGTTTTGCACCACAACGGGTTCGTATTCAGTGTTTTCTGCCGAAGCATCATTTACGATGCCGACCTCCAAGCCGGGCGAAAACACCGGCGAAAAGACCATTTCCGAAACCATTACCGAAGACCGCACGGGCCAATCGGCATTGGCTTTGGCTGCATCCATCAACCTCGTGCCCAACCCCGCGAGCGCGCTGGTGCAAGTCAATCTGAACCTTGACAAAACCGAAAACGTGCGCCTCGAACTGCTCGATTTGTACGGCAAAGTCATTGAAAGCCAGCGTGTTACGCTCCGCGAGGGCAGCGTCGAGTTTGAACTCGCCGATTTGCCGCAAGGGATTTATTTCGTGCGGACGCTCGCTGGCAACCACGCGCCCGTGACGAAACGCTTGGTCAAAGAGTGATTGCTCGAAGACATTTTCATGATACGTGATTTTGATTTGGAACCCGGCCTCGACGTTGGCCGGGTTCCGCTTTTTTGGGGAAACCGCCCGAACTTGCCCGACCGTTTTCCTGACCAAATTTTCCGCCAAACCATGAAATCACGCTGCATTTTCCGCCTCGTGCTGTTGTCGTTCGCCGCCCGTTTGCCCGCGCAGTCGCCACCATTTACCCAGCCCGTTTACCAAGTTCGGGTCGAGAAAAACGTGGCCTACGGCACGGCCACCAACTTCGCGGGCAACCCCGAAACCCTGCGGCTCGACCTGTTCAAGCCCGTCGGCGACGGCCAAACGCAACGCCCGCTCTGGGTGTATGTGCATGGCGGCGCGTGGTTGGAGGCTTCCGTGAAAGACACGCCGACCGACAGTTTGCTCTGCGCCGAGATGGCGCGACGCGGCTACGTCGTGGCGAATGTGGAGTACCGCCGGGGCTTTCACCGTTTGAAAAATTACACACCTTACGCGCTGTGCAACAATGTGTTAGGCCAAAGTTTGTGCGTCTATGCCTACGACACGAGCGAGCTTGTCCGCGCAGTTTTTCGCGCCATGCAGGACGTGAAAGGAGCCGTGCGTTTCCTGAAAAACCGCGCCGCACAAGATTCTACTGATGTGGAAAATGTGTTCCTCGGTGGCACAAGCGCGGGCGGTTTCAATGCCTTGTATGCCGCCTATCTCGATTGTCCCGGCGAGAAGCCAGTGGCTTGCGGCCAGCTGCCGCCCGTCGAGGCGGCCCAGTCGTCGTTCACGGCTTGCTACCCGCCCGGCCCGGTTGCGCTGGCGCGGCCAGATTTGGGCGACATCGAGGGTTCCCTCCACTTCGGCGGGCACGATGCTACGGTGGCCGGGGTGGCCAATTTTTTCGGTGGCACGTTTCACAACCTGCTGGCCGGGCCGCCTGCGCCGCGCAAACTGCCTGTTTTGTGGGCTTTCCATCAGACGAACGACGTGGTGGTGGACTGCGGCGTGAAGCCGCCACTGCAAAGTTTTTTTGAGCAAGCCGTTTATCCACTGAACCTCTGCCAGCCGTTCACGACCGCGCCGTCTGCCGCTGGCTCGTGTGCGATTTGCGATTATTTCCAAGCTGCCGGCCTGCCTGCGAGCGCATACTCCTGCCAAATCGTGCAGAACGGCCCGCCCTTCGTGCTGGCCGACCCGCCCGGCCACAGCATTGACAACATCGCGCTGCGCGCGCAACAAGTGGCGGATTTTTTCAGCCCGTTCATCACGGGCCAAACGCCACGCCCGACGGGCGCGCCGTGTGCCGTATCGTCCGAAAATTTGCCGCAAAGCACTGTTGATGTGCGTGTTATGCCCAATCCTTTCCAAGATGAGTTCTGGTTGGACGTGCATTTGCCGCAGGCCGAAACCGTCCGTTGGCGGGTGTCCGATTTGCATGGCCGGGCAGTCGCGGCGGGCAGCGAGCGGTTGGTCGGCGGCCCGAACCGGATGCGGATTTCGGGCGACTTCGCGCCGGGCTTGCATCTGGTTTGGGTGGAGGCCGCCGGGCGGGTTTGGCGGCAAAAAGTGGTCTGCCAAAAGTAGGCTTTTTGCGAAAATGCTATTTATCTCAGCGAAACTCTGCGGGTTCTCTGCGAATCTCTGCGTAACAACTCATGTCGGGCTGTTAGAGTGTGTTTTAAAATTTGACGGATGTTTTTTGGCAAACTGGCAATGGAGCAATTGCTTAATTATCTCCGAAG
>JBKBIC010000394.1:0-2401 GCA_046299435.1 Saprospiraceae bacterium | reverse complement strand
GTCGTACACGTCCACCAGCCATTTGACAATGCCGCGCGGGATGGCAGCCACGCCTTCTTTACTGGGGTCGGTCTCTTGTTCGATTTTTTCCTTGACTGTCAATTTCACCCCGATGGTCATGCCGGGGTAAACAGGTTTGACGAACCGGCATTCGTCCAAGCCATAGTTGAGCAGCACAGGGCCTTTTTTAGCATCAACGAACAAGCCTGCCGCTTTGGATAAGACGAAGTAACCATGGGCTACCCTACCCGTAAAGGGGGTGCCTTCCAAGGAGGTGGCATCCATGTGCGCGTAGAAGTTGTCGCCGCTCACGTTGGCAAAGTTATGGATGTCGGTCTCCGAAACGGTGTGTTTGGCAGTGATGAGGGTTTCGCCCACAAAAAGGTCGTCAAAATATTTTTTGAACGGGTGAACAGGGGTTTCTATTTGCTGTGCGCCTGCCTGATATTGGTTGGTTACCGCCGTGATGTCGGAAGGGTGACCTTGGATGGCCGTGCGTTGCATATAGTGCAGTACGCCGCGCATGCCGCCCATTTCCTCGCCGCCACCTGCCCGGCCAGGGCCACCGTGCACCAACGTAGCCAAAGGCGAGCCATGACCGGTGCTCTCTTTTGCCGAACTGCGGTTGAGGATGTGGATGCGGCCATGAAAAGCACCCGCCTCCAGTACGTATTCGCGCATGGTTTTGGGGTCGTAGGTGCAAATGGTGGATACCAAAGAACCTTTGCCCATATTGGCCAAATGGATGGCCTCTTCGATATTGGAGTAGGGCATGATGGTAGAAATCGGGCCGAAGCACTCGGTTTCGTGGGTCAGGGTCTGGGCAAACGGGCGTTCGTTGCGCAACAGTACAGGCGGCATGAAGGCACCCGCCTCGCGCCTGGCTCCCACTACCTCAAACTGCTCCAGATCGCCATAAGCGATACTGCACTCTTGTAGCAGCAGGTCTAAATGTGCGCGTACACGGGCCATCTGTGGGCGGTTGACCAAAGCTCCCATGCGCACGCCTTCCACGGAGGGGTCGCCGACGGTAGTCTGTGCCAGTGCTTTTGTCAAGGCAGCCTGTACCTCGTCGAGCAGTTGGGCAGGCACAATGATGCGCCGGATGGCGGTACATTTTTGGCCGGCTTTGGTCACCATTTCCCTGCGGCACTCTTTGATAAAAACATCAAACTCGGGGGTTCCGGGCACGGCATCTTCGCCTAAGATTGCTGCATTGAGGGAGTCGGCCTCTACTGTGAACGGCACGGAATTTTCCACTATGGAGGGCAGGGCGCGCAATAGGCGCCCGGTAGCTGCCGAACCGGTGAAAGTTACCACGTCCTGACTTTCCACAAAATCCAAAAGCCCGCGCCCGGTGCCCGATATCAATTGCAGCGCACCTTCCGGCAAAATGTCTGAGGCGACGATGTCGCGCACCATGGCTTCGGTGAGAAATGAAGTCTGTTCAGATGGTTTGACTACGGCGGGCACACCAGCCATGAGGTTGCAGGCTATTTTCTCCAACATACCCCAAATAGGGAAATTGAAAGCGTTGATGTGAATGGCTGTGCCGCGTTTGGGCGTGAGTATGTGATGCCCGACGAAGGTGTTCTCTTTGGAAAGCCGGATGGTCTCTCCTTCTACATGGTACACTTCATTGGGGAATCGCCTGCGGAGGCTGGCGTTGGCGAATAGGTTGCCTATGCCGCCTTCGATGTCAACCCACGAATCGGCGCGCGTGGCACCGGTCATGTGAGATATTTTGTAGTAATGGTCTTTGCGGTCAAGCAGGTACAGTGCCAGAGCTTTGAGCATCCGGCCGCGCTCTTGGAAAGTGAGTTTTCTCAGCGCGGGGTTGCCAACTCGGCGGGCGTAGTCGAGCACGGCGGCATAGTCAATGCCCTCACTGTGGACGGTGCTGACGATTTCGCCGGTGAGCGCATGATACTGAGGGAGGGCCTCGCCCTTGCCGGGCGTCCATTGGCCTAAGATGTAGTGTTGTGTGGTAGGCATGGCTTTCGTGTAAAAGAAAGGTTTTTGGCAAGTTTTCGGCTGCGGCTTGGCTGAGAAAGCGGGCTGGCCGTGTGGATGGATTGGGCTTATGGAGGCTGGTGGCGCATGTTTTTTGTTTAGTCAGGCAAATAAATAAGCGTAGCAGAATTTTCAGCACGAAACAGTTCGTTTGCCGCTGCTTTCATCTCCTCCGGGGTCACTTTCAGATAAATGTCGGTCTCTTCATTCATGAGTTCAGCCCGGTCGAGCAGTTCGTAAAAAGCCAGGTTTTGCGCTTTATTCAGGACACTTGTTTCTGAAAACATGAGCGTACTTTCGAAGCGGTGCTGGATTTTTTGCAGTTCTCGCTCTTCAATCGCATCTCTTTTCAACAAATTCAACTCTTCACCCCCCACTCAACTTTTCA
>JBKBIC010000393.1:0-2426 GCA_046299435.1 Saprospiraceae bacterium | reverse complement strand
CATCGCTCATCACTCAAAAAAGTAGTCACGCTCCACTCTTGCGATGCGCGTGGCGTAGGCCGAGTACCATTTTCGGCGGCCAAACTCCTGCGCGACGCGGTGCTCGGCGTTGGCCTTCCAATTTCGGATGGCCTCCGGGCTTTCCCAATACGACACGGTGATGCCCAATTTGTCGCCGCCCCGCGCCGATTCGATGCCGAGGAAGCCGGGCTGTTCCGCGCCGAGTTCGACCATGCGCTCGGCCATTTGCGCGTAGTTTTCGTCCACTTCGGTTCGGATAGAGGTGAAAATGACGGCCCAATAGGGCGGTTCGGGTGTTTTTGCAAGCATAGCATTCAGATTGAACGTGTTTCAAATGTTGGCAAAATCCGTGCGCCCGGCCATTTCGATGAAAAAAGTCATCGCCTCCGGGTTCCGCATCGAATCGCGGTTGAATGCCTTGTCCAGCGGTTTGCGCTGGAAGACCTTTTTGACGGGCGTTTCCATTTTTTTGCCTGAAATCGTGTACGGGATGTCGGGCACTTCGATGATGTCGTCGGGGACGTGGCGCGGGCTGTACGCCGTGCGGAGCGTTTTTCGGATGCGGTTTTTCAGGTCGTCATCGAGCGTAAAGCCTTGATTGACAAGCACAAAAAGCGGCATCCAGTCCGAGCCGTCGGGCCGTTCGAGGTTAATGATGAGGCTGTCTTTGATTTCTGGAATCGCGTCCAAAGCCCGGTAAATTTCGGCTGTGCCGATGCGAACGCCCTGCCGATTGAGCGTCGCGTCGGAGCGTCCGAGTATGACAAGTGATTGACGTTCAGTGATTTGCAACCAATCGCCGTGCCGCCACACGCCGGGGAAATGCTCGAAATAGCTGCCGCGATATTTCGCGCCGTCCGAATCGTTCCAGAAAAAAACGGGCATCGAAGGCATGGGGACGGTCACGACCATCTCGCCCACCTCGCCGGGCGGGACGGGGCGGCCGTCGTCGTCCCAACTTTCGATTTTCGCGCCGAGGCAGCGGCATTGGATTTCGCCCTGCCAAACCGGGAGCAGCGGGTTGCCACCGACCCAAGCCGTGCAAACGTCCGTGCCGCCGGCCATCGAACTGAGCCAGACCGATTTTTTGATGTTTCTGTAAACGTACCCGAACGCCTCCGGCGGCAGCGGCGACCCGGTGGAACCGATTGAGCGCAAACGACTTAGGTCAAATTTTTTGCCCGGCGCGAGGCCCGATTTCATGCACGAAACGAGGAACGGCGCACTCGTGCCGAAGTGCGTGACGCGGGCTTTTTCGGCCAAATCCCACAGGACATCGAGGCTCGGAAAACCGGGGCTGCCGTCGTACAAGACGATGGTGGATTTTGCCAAAAGCGCGGCCAGCGTGAAATTCCACATCATCCAGCCCGTCGTCGAGAACCAGAAAAAACGCTCGCCGGGCCGCACGTCGTTGTGCAGGTGCAGGTATTTGAGGTGCTCCAAAAGGTTGCCGCCGTGCGAGTGCGTGATGGCTTTTGGCACGCCCGTCGTGCCGGAGGAATACAAAACCCAGATGGGATGGTCGAAATCAACGGGAGCAAAGCGGAGTTTTGAGTTTTGAGTTTCGAGTTTTGAGTCCGTCGCGTCGTTCCAAAAAACAAGGTTAGGGATGCCCGCGCCGGTCGCCTTTTCATCCAAAAACGGCACAAAAATCACCTGCTTCACCGAGGGCAGCAGGCCGACGATTTCGCGCACAACTTCCTGTTTGTCAAAGGGTTTGCCGCCATAAGAATAGCCGTCGCAGGCGAGCAGAACCTTCGGTTTGATTTGTGCGAAACGGTCGGCCACCGAGCTGGCCCCGAAATCGGGCGAGCAGCTCGACCACACCGCGCCGAGGCTCATCGCAGCCAGCGCACCGATGATGGCGTGCGGCGAATTGGGCAAAAACGCGGCCACGCGGTCGCCTTTTTTCACGCCGGATTTTTTCAAAGTGGCGGCGAGTGCGGCGGTCTGGCGTTCGAGTTCGGCCCACGAGATTTCGGCCAACGGGTGGCGTTCGCTTTGGAAAATGATGGCTGGCCGCGTGGCGGTCTTGTTCCGAAAAATGTGCTGCGCGTAGTTGAGTTTCGCCCCCGCAAACCATTTGTAATGAGGCATTTGCGTGCCAGCCAGCACGGCAGAATAGGGCGCACGGCCCCGCACTTTGAAGTATTGCCAGATGCTTTCCCAGAAGTCCGCCGGGCTATCCACCGACCACTGCCAAGCGGCTTGGTAGTCCTCGAATTTCAGGCCCTTTTCGCGTTCGAGCCACGCGAGATAGCGGGCCATGTTGGAGCTTTTGAGCAGGGTTTTGGAGGGTTTCCAGAGCAGTTTTGGCATTTTTCCAGATTGAATTTAGATGTCAATTGGAACACGGATTGGGCGGATGCAGCGGATTTGCGCAGATTTTTTCAAATCGATTTGGG
>JBKBIC010000392.1:0-2432 GCA_046299435.1 Saprospiraceae bacterium | reverse complement strand
AGGCGGTGAGAGAGTGAAGCGGCTTTGTCTCACCGTCTCACATTCTCACCGTCTCACATTCTCACCGTCTCACATTCTCACTGTCTCACATTCTCACCGTCTCACATTCTTCTATCGAATGAACAGTTTTTGCGCCGACACGCCGTCGCGCTGGCTCAATTTCAGGATGTAAAGCCCGGTCGGGAGTGCGCGTGGGAGGAGCAATGTCTCGACCGCATTTTCCTGTAAATGAACGGTTTGCGAAAAAATATGGCTGCCTTTTTCGTCCAACAATTCGAGGTGCGCGGCCTCGGACGGGCATTGCCCGGCGGTCACGAACAATTGGGCTGGAAAGTCACCATCCGTCCACGCTTGCCATTGGCAAGGAGTGGGTTCGTGGGCCGCAGAGGTTTTTTCAAAGGTGGTCGTGGCCCAGCCGGCGTGCTGGATTTCGGCGAGTTGGGCGGCGGCGGCGAGCGTGGCTTTGACCACGTTGGACATGAACGTGAAGTTCAGTTTTTCGCTCGCCGTGTCGGCGGGCGTGTGGTAGCACTCGTTGCGGAAGTCCGCGCCGTCGGTCAACATCAGGGCTTTGCGGCCCGTGTCCCAGAAGGGCGCATGGTCGCTGCGGCGCAGGTCGGAGGCGATTTGGCCGTTGCCCGGCACTGCGACGGAGACGACTTTCAGGCCGGGGACGTATTGCGCCGCCGCATTTTTGAACAAATCAATCAGCGACTGCGAGGCCGCGTTGCCGACGTTCGTGATGAAATTGCCCCGAAAATCGTCCGCCGCGACGGCGTTGTACGCATCCGGGAAAAGCAGGTTGAAGCCAGCGGGCAGTTCCTGCGTGTTCGGCATCTCGGTGTAATAACCAATCATCTCGAAATTGAACACGCCCTCGATGGTCTCACCCGCCGGGATGCCGCTCTGGACGTAGCGTTGGCTGCCGACGAGGCCCGCCTCTTCGAGGTCGAAGCCGATGAACCGCAGCGATTTTTTGCTCGGCCATCCGGCCAAAATGCGGGCGATTTCCATCACGCCCACCGTGCCGGAGCCGTTGTCGTCCGCGCCGGGGGCGTTTTGCACCGTGTCGTAGTGGGCATCCACGACGACGACACGCTCGGCCACGCCCGTGCCGGGGCTGGTGCCGATGATGTTGCGGCCCATCGTGTTGGCGTAATTGAAACTTTGGATGTCGGTGAAAAGCCCCAGCCCCGCGAACAGGCTTTGCAGCGAATCGCGGGTGGCTTGCAGGTGCGCGGCCCCCGTCGTGCGGTGTCGGATGCCTTCGACGAAACTCAAATCGTTGCGCAGCCGGGTACTATCCACTTGATTCACAAGCGATTGGATGTCCACCGGCTGGCGGTCGTCGGCCAGAAGCCGCACCGTGAACAGGCCCGACAAGCCCGCAAAACTGCTCACGTCGCAGCTGATGCTTTTGCCCGTGCCGGGCGCGACCGGGAAGCCCACGTCGCCTGTCGGCAGCAGCAGAATAGAAGCGGGTGTGTAGGTTTTGCCGCCGTTATTCGAGATGGCGAAGGAGATTTCGAGCGGGTCGTTTTCTGCGTCGGCCACGTCGTAAGTGAGGGTCAGGGTGTTGGTCGTCCAATTGACGGAGGCCGCGAGGTTCGTGATGTTGGGGCGTTGGTTTTGGGCGAAGGCCGTGCTGGCAAGGCAGGCGAAAAGGATGGGTAAAAAATGTGCTTTCATATTGGGAATGAGTGAGTTGTGAATGTGAGGTGTCGTCAAATTTTGTGCGTCCATTCGCGGGAATGAACTTCCAACTTGGCCCCTATCTTCTTGCGAAACTCGTTGCCAAGCACCTGCATTTCCGCGCTTCGGATTGGGTTTCTGCTGACGATGACGAACCCGAAAATTTGCTCTTTGCCGAACTGCAAAATCGGTCTCAACATAGCGACGCTGGCCGCAATCTGGGCGATGCCCTTTTCTACGTCCTTGCCTTTCAATTCCACGAAATACACATCGCCGGTTTCGCACCTGTGGAACAGATAATCGCAGCGTTCTACATCCGCTTCTTTGGGTACGACGCAGCCGTCAATTTTCACGCGACAAAAAAACTCTTTTGAGGCTTTCGGGCGTTCGATGACGAATTTCCGACCGTTTTCCTCGGCGGAAAGTTTTCCATCAAAACACTCGGCATCGGCTTCCAAAAGGCCGCGGATTTTTTCAAGGCAGGTTTTGGCGGGCATGGGTCAATCTCTGTTTTGATATTTCAGGTCAAGCAGGCTGTCGAATACGCGGCCCAGTTCGTTGGAAACATCGTCCAGCGCGTTCGCGTCAATGATTCGGTACTCCTCGTTCATGATAGGCGTGGCCGTGCCGTTGGCCACGAAATACGCCATAACATCCTCGTAATCAATCTGATACTGGCGCGGCACGAGTTTGTCCACTTCTGCTTCGGCTTCCGGGTGCAGTTTGCGGACGTTGCTGGC
>JBKBIC010000391.1:0-2439 GCA_046299435.1 Saprospiraceae bacterium | reverse complement strand
CTCCTTTGGAGAAAAATCCGTAAAAACTTCCCCTCAAATTTTAAAACATACTCTAAGGCGTGTCCATCGGTCGCAATTGTTACAAAATCCGCCTCGCTATCAGTTCCAAAGGCCGGGGCAAGAGCGGTGCGGGCGATTCATTACCTGCGTCAAAGTGGTGCATGACACGCTGTTTTTGCTGACTATTTATGACAAATCCGAGCGCGAAAGCCTGAAAGACAACGAGTTGGACGAACTGCTCCGCGACGCGGGCCTCGAACCCGACGAATAGCCAACCACTGCCAAAACTTTCGCCCGGCCGCCCGCAGATTTGAGCCATTTTTGCGGCAATCAATTTTGAGTTGAAAAGAGGAAGGGTTGAAAAGTTGAATGGATTACACAGGCATTCGACCGTTCGCGTCCATGTCGAAAATCAATTCGATTTGTTGAAAAGTTGAATGGATTACATCGGCATTCGCCCCTTCAACCCTTCCTCTTTTCAACTTTTCCTCTTTCCTGCTTCTCTTCCGCATGAAATCACTTTTTACCACGCTGGCGGCTGCGGCCTGCCTCCTTTTTGCCCAAATCGCGGCAGCGCAATGCACCTACACCCTCGAAATGTTCGACTCCGAAGGCGATGGCTGGAACGGCGGCCAACTCGGCATTTTCGCCGGGGCGCAGACTTACGTTTTTTCGCTCAACGGCGTGAACGACGACGGCGTGGATAGCTCGGCCACCTTCGTCGTGGAGGCAGGGCAGCCCTTGCGCCTCGTCTGGGCACCCGGTTTTTTCAACTCGGAAGTGTCGTTCGAGGTGTACGATTACGACGGAGTGCTGGTGTTCCAAGATTCCGCCCCCGCATCGGGCACGATTTTCAACGGCACGGCCCAATGCCCTTCCTGTTTGCAACCCGCTGATTTTCAGGCAGAAAACATCTGGGACAACCGCGCCCGCTTGGCTTGGACTCCGCTCGGCAGCGGTGCGCCCAACGGTTGGTGGGTCATTTACGGCCCAGCGGGTTTCACGCCCGGGGTCGGGGCGGGCGACACGGTTTACGCTTTCCAGCCGCGCCTGACGCTCAGTGGCCTTTCGGAAATGACCGAATACGACGTGTACTTGCAACAGGATTGCGGCGCGGGCGACGTGAGCGCAGTGGCCGGGCCGCTGCGTTTCAAAACTTACTGGTCGGACGATGTGGGCATCGCCGGGGTGGTCGCGCCGCGCAGCAGCTGCGACCTCGGCAACAACGAGGAAGTGACGGTTTTGATAAAAAACAGCGGCGGCAAGCCGCAATCGCTGGTGCCGTTTTTTTACAGTGTCAACGGCGTGGCGGCCCCTATTCCGTTCCCGCAGGACGGGATGTATTCCGGTGTGCTGGGCAAGGACAGCGTGGAGTTCATCCAATTCGAGACAAAATTCGATTTTTCCGCGCCCGGCGAATACCTCATCGAGGCTTGGACGGAACTGGACGGCGACGAAAATCCGGCCAACGACACCTTCCGATATTACCTCACCAATCGCCTACAAGTGCCTTATTATCAAGGCTTTGAAGCGTGGAACGGCGGCTGGCAAGTGGACGCGGACGCGAGCCGCAACGCTTCGTGGGCTTGGGGCCAGCCCGTCGGCACGCTCATCAACAAGGCGAACAGCGGCCAGCGGGCTTGGGTCACGAACCTCGCGGGCAATTACAACACCTTTGAGTCCTCGTACCTCGTGTCGCCCTGTTTTGATTTTTCCGGCGTGACCGAAACGCCCTTCGTGGAGTTTTTCAAAAACCACAACTTGGAGACCGACTACGACGGCGCGTGGCTCGAAATCTCGACCGACAACGGCGCGACTTGGCAAAAAATCGGCGCGCAAAACGAGGGCTGGAATTGGTACAACAACCTGAACAACAACGACTTGGATTTGGGCGAAGTGTGGTCGGGCACGACCAACGGCTGGGAATTGGCCCGCCACCGCCTGCCCGTCGCCGCGCTTGGCAAGCCCGAAGTGCGACTGCGATTCGCATTTGCTTCTGATGAAAACGTGGAATACGAGGGCATGGGCGTGGACGACGTGCGGGTGTACGTCCCGTTCAACAAAGACCTTTTTGGCGCGGCGGCCACGACCGACGGCGACACGCTCGCCTGCGGATTGGAGGACGACATGGTGCGGTTCCGAGTCGTCAATTTTGGCAAAACCGCTGCCTCGAATTTCAAACTGGCCTATTCGCTCAACGGCGGCCCGGCGGTGGTCGAGACGGTCACGGGGCAAATCCTGAACCCCGAAGAATCGTTCGAGTACACGTTCCAGACCCAATTCGACTCCCGCGACGGGCTGTTCGACATGTGGGGCGTGGCCGAGATGGATCCGCTCTGGGTCTATGAAGGGCAAACCGTCACGCAGAGCCGTATCCTCATGCTCGGCTTTGCGCATGACTATAACGAGATTTCAACTGCACCGGAGCCTGAGGCTGGC
>JBKBIC010000390.1:0-2447 GCA_046299435.1 Saprospiraceae bacterium | reverse complement strand
CATGTACTCCACTTCGAGCACCCAGACGAACACGCCCGCGCCCATCGGTTGCCCTCGGAACGTGCCGTCCCACCCGATCTGCGGGTCGTTGATGGCAAAATTTTCGGCCTGCCAAAGCAGTTCGCCCCAGCGGTCGAACACGCGGAAGTCTCTGATTTTCACACCTTTCTGGCCGTGAACGAGCAGCCGGTCGTTCTCCAAATCGCCGTTCGGCGAGAATCCCGTCGGTACCGACACGCGGCGCGGCTTGTCCACATGAACCGTCAGGCGGTCTTCGGCGACACAGCCCATCGAATCCACGACGACGACCTCGAATTGATGCACGAAAAACAGCGAATCCACCGACGGGCTGGGGCAATCGAGGCAGTTCAACCACTGGCCGTCCGCCGCACTCCAATTGTACTCGACTGGCTCGACGGCGTTCGTCACTTCCGCAAAAAGTTGGGTGTTTTGGCCGAGCAAAATCGTGATGTCCGCGCCCAAATTGACCTCCAAACGCGGGCGTTGCGGCACCTCGATTTCGGGCAAAGCCGCCCGGCAGCCGTTTTTGTCCATGATGTGCGGCGCGTACATCCCCGCTTTAAGGCCGATAAAATTAGACGAGCCGCCCCAAGCCGCCCCATCGAGGCTGAACCGATACGGCCAAGTGCCGCCCTCGCCCGTGATTTTGAGCTGCCCGTCCGAGAGGCCAAAGCAGCTACATTCGCGGGCGGAGCAGTTCGCGCCGAGCGGCGCGGGCTGCACAACCTCCACAGAATCAATGCGTTGGCAGCCCGCCGCGTCCGTGATTTGGAGGCCGTACATCCCGCCGGGCAGATTTTGCAGGGCAAAATCGCTGGCCGTGAAACCCTCCGGCCCGGCCCACGCGAGCACGAACGGCGGCTTTTCGCCCGAAATTCCGACTTGCAATGTGCCCGTGCGTTCGCCAAAACATTTGACCGGAGTGGCCGTGAAATCCGCTTTGATTTCGGCGGGTTGGCCGATGGTTTTGAGCAGCGTGGCCGTGCAGCCCTGTGCGTCGGTGACGGTGGCGGTGTAGTTTCCGGCCAATTTTCCTGTCAAATTCGGGGTGGTTTCGCCGCTTGCCCATGCGAACAAATAGGGCGCGGTGCCGCCTGTCGTCGCCAAGTTCAGACTGCCGCTGGCTTCGCCAAAACAGCGGGCGTTTATGCTTGTGGCATTGACTTTCAAGGCTTCGGGTTCGGCGATTTGAGTGGTGGCCGAGACGGTGCAACCATTTGAATCTGTGATGGTTACGCTGAAATATCCGGCTGATAAATTGCTCGCCGAGGCCGTGTGCTGGCCGTTGCTCCACGCGAAATTCAGGGTACCAAAACCGCCCGTCGCGTTGGCCGTTGCTGTGCCGTCGGCTGCGCCGAAGCAGCGCACATCGGTCGTCGAAATGCTGGTTTGCATGGCCGCAGGTTCGCCGACGGTGGTGGTTTGCACGTTCGTGCAACCGTTTGAGTCTGTGATGGTTACGCTGAAAATTCCGGCGGGCAGATTGGCGGCGGTGGCGGTCGTTTGGCCGTCGCTCCACAGGTATTTGAAATTGCCGGTGCCGCCTGCTGCGTTGGCCGTCGCAGTGCCGTCGCTGCCGCCGAAGCATTTGACCGGGACGGCCATCGCGCTGGCCGTGATTTCGGCGGGTTGCTCGACGGTTGCGGTTTCGGTTTGGGTGCAGCCGTTCGCGTCGGTCACGGTCACGGTGAAAATTCCGGCTGGCAAATTCGTGGCGATGGGCGCGGTTTGGCCGTTGCTCCAACTGTATTTTAAAATGCCTGTGCCGCCGCTGGCGATGGCCGTCGCGGAGCCGTTTGTTTGCCCAAAACATTTCAAATTTTCAGCCGAAACAGCCAGCGCGAGCGCGGGCGGTTCGGGCAAAGTGACGGCTGCCGATGTGCTGCAACCATTTGAATCTGTGATGTTTACGAGGTAAATACCTGCCGGCAAATTCGCAGCAGTCGCCCCGCTTTGGCCGTTGCTCCACGCGAAATTCAAGTTGCCAGCACCGCCGTTTGCGGCCACCGAAACCGACCCGTCGGACGCGCCCGCGCACGAAATTGGGGTGGCGACGGACGCGCTGGCCGCGAGCGGTGCGGTGTTTTCGATGACGATGTTTTCGATGGTTTGGCAGCCGTCGGTGTCGGTCACGGTGGCTGTGTAACTGCCCGGTGCGAGGCCGTTGAATTGGCCGGAAGCGTTCACTTGGCCGCTCATTTGGAAAATGTACGGCGGGTTTTGGCCGTCGGGCAGGAGCGAAACGGAGCCATCGGTCATGCCGAAACAGGTGATGCCTTCGGCGGAAACGTCCACGACGGGGAGGCTGCACGTCTGGCAAACGGCGGTCGAAACGGTGGCCGGGCAGCTCAAATTTTGCCCGCTGAGGCTGCGGATTTGCAATTCCAAAGTGGTGCCGGGCGCGAGGCCGTCGGCGATGTATTGGT
>JBKBIC010000389.1:0-2462 GCA_046299435.1 Saprospiraceae bacterium | reverse complement strand
TGCTCGTCCGGCAAATCTTCGCCGTCGTAAACTCCCAAAAACCTTTTGACAATGAACTTTACCTGAAAAACTGTGCCCCGGCCTGAAAAAATTCACGCTTTGCTACCTGCGGAATTACAGTTCTTTTTGTTTTTAGTTGGCGATAACACCTGTTATCCGTCAACCCCTCCAATAGGCCGAGTTGACGGCTAAGTTTACTTAGCTCGCAAGAAGCCCGAGCTAAGTAAACGCGCAACAAATGTTAATGGCGTAATGTGAGGTGGTGGATAAGTAAACACGCAATAGTTGTTAATGGGTTAGCAGTGGAGGCTATCCGGCACACAACCCAACCCACGCCCAAAAGTACACCGCGCCCACAAATCCCATAATTTTCACATAGAAAAAATTTGCACGAATCGAATCGAGCACCAAAGCCACCAGCCACCAACAGGCCGAGTAAGTTTTACCAAAAAATGGGCTGCCGGGCGGCGGGGCGCGTTTACTTTTGCCCGCGCATTTTCTCAACCCAACACATTGAAACACATGACTATCGCACTGCGTCCGCTGCTCTTGTTCTTTGCCGTTTGCCTTTTTGCCGCACACTTGTCCGGCCAATCTGCCTCGGTTTTTTCCGAAAAACACCTTCGGAAAAACATCGAATACCTCGCCTCCGACAAACTCGAAGGGCGCGGCACGGGCACCAAAGCCGAACTGAAAGCCGCCAAATACCTCGCCAAGCAGTTCAAAAAAATGGGCCTGCAACCGAAGGGCGACGACGGCTCGTACTTCCATCATTTCAAGTTCAAAAAAGCCTCCGACCCGCACGGCAACATCGCCGCCGACGCGCCCGAAGTGCAATCGCAAAACGTGGCGGCCTACTTAGACAACGGCGCGGCCACGACCATCGTCATCGGGGCGCACTACGACCACCTCGGCCTCGGCCACGACCATAACTCATTGGATGCCAACCCCGTAGGCAAAATCCACAACGGTGCGGACGACAACGCGAGCGGCACGGCGGGCGTGCTCGAACTGGCGCGGTACTTCGCCGAAAACGGCAAGCGCGAGCAGCACAACTTCCTGTTCCTCTGTTTTTCGGGCGAGGAATTGGGCTTGTTCGGCTCCAAAAAATACACCGAACGCCCGACGATTGACCTTTCGACGGTCAGTTTTATGCTCAATATGGACATGATTGGGCGGCTGAACGAGGAAAAACGCCTCGTCGTCGGCGGCGTGGGCACGGCCCCGGATTTCGTGCCGACCATCAACGCCCTGCGCTCCGAAGTGGGCATCAAGCAGGACAGCGCGGGCATCGGGCCGAGCGACCACACTTCGTTTTACCTGAAAAATATCCCGGTGTTGTTCTTTTTCACGGGCCAGCACAGCGACTACCACAAGCCGACGGACGACGTGGAAAAAATCAATTTCCCCGGCGTGGTGTCCGTGCTCGACCTCGCCCGTCAGGTCATCGAAACACTGGACGCGAAGCCCAAGCTCACCTTCCAAGAGACCAAAGCCAAACAGGAGGACACGCCGAAGTTCAAGGTCACGCTCGGCATTATGCCCGATTACACTTGGGATGGCGAGGGTGTACACGTGGACGGCGTGACCGACGGCAAGCCCGCCGCCAAAGCCGGCCTGCAAAAAGGCGACATCATCACCGGCCTCGGCGATATGCCCGTGAAAACCATCCAAGACTATATGCGCGGGCTGGCGAAGTTCAAAAAAGGCGATGCCACGACCGTCAAAGTGAAACGCGGCGCGGAGGAAAAAACCATGCCCGTGACTTTTTGAGCGCAACATAACTGGAACGCGGATTGGACAGATTGTGCGGATTTACGCAGATGAATTTTAAAAAATCCGCGAAAATCTGCCACATCCGAGTCATCTGTGTTCCATTTTTGACACAAGGAAATCAACAGTCCGCATGAAAATTCCGAAAATAGAAACCCTCATCATCGTGGTTTTCCTCGGCTCGGTGCTCCTGTGGGGCATCAGCAAGTGCAGCGCGAAACGCGCCCAGCTCGCCGAACGCGACAAAAAAGAAACCGACGACGAACGCCCCACAAAGCGCGACACAGTGTTCGTGCCGCAGCAGAAGCCCGTCGCGTCGCAGCCAACCACGACCCCGCAACCTGTGCCACAACCCATGCCACAGGCTTCATCACAGTCGCCGGGCCGCACCCCTCAATTGGCCCCGACCGACCCGCAAACCAGCCCAGCGCCGGCCAAATCGCCCGGCGCGTCGGCCCCGGCCACAAACCAAAAATACCCGACGCTCTACGTCACCATTGACGGCCTGAAAATGCGGAAAGAAGCCGGCCTGAAGGGCGAAACGGTCGCCAAACTCGAGCTGTACCAGCCCGTGTTTTTCCTCAACCAAAAAACCGAATGGACGCAGGAAATCAGCCTCGGCACCGAACAAGTCACCGACCACTGGGTGAAAATCCGCACCGCATCGGGCAAGGAAGGCTGGGTGTTCG
>JBKBIC010000388.1:0-2503 GCA_046299435.1 Saprospiraceae bacterium | reverse complement strand
CGGTACTGGCGAGGGAAATCCACCGGATTTTTGATTCCCAGCCCACAGATTTATCTGTGGGAATACGCGGAGCATATTCGCCGAAAAATAAAAACTGCCGCCCGGTCGCGGGCGGCAGTTTTCGCAAATGGCTCGCCCCGGCGGGCGAACGCGGCGGGACATTGAGCGGGCGGCCATGTCAGCGCATCATGCACGACACGCCCGCGACGGGAATCAGGTTTCTGAACTTGAAGCCGCCGCTCGAATAGTCCGTGCGGACACCATACGACAAGACCACGTTGCGGTTGATGCGCCAGTCGCCGCCGTATGACAGGCTCAACGGTGCCAGTTGCGTGATGTTCAGCGTGGCATCGGAAAGTGCGAAGGCTTTGCTGCCATTGGAATAGACCACCTCCGCGAAGAAGTTGAATTTCGGGCTGCCGTACCGGAAATTGAAGCCGAGGCTCAACACATTGCTGCTCGAATCCACCGGCGTGGAGCTGTCCCGTTCTTGCAAAATATAGCGCACCAGCCCCGTGAGCAGCACTTTTTTGCCGATGCCGACGCTGCCGTTCGCCCACACGGCCTGTGCTTGCGCCTGCAAACCAAGGCTGTCCAAGCGCGGTCGGTCGTAGCTGAACACGCGCCCGTAGGCCACGTCCAGATGCGCCGCGTTCCAGTGGCTTTTCAGGAAGGTTTGGGCGATTTCTTGGATTTTCACTTTGTGGTCGGCGGCGGCCAAGCCGTGCTCGGTTTCCAACGAATCGCGGGTGGCTGTCATCTCTGGGCTGGCTTGTTTGCGGCGTTTGCGGTGGTCAATGAGCGCGTTTAGACGGTTGATTTCGCCCATGCGCTCCATTTGTTCGCGGCGGAAACTGGTGTCAATGCCCTCGAACAACTCGGCGTTTTCGAGCGGGTCGTGCTGGCGGTACAGGTTGATTTTGGCGGCAAACGACACGCGGCGTATCTGGTTGTCGTCCTCGACCGTGCCCGCCGAAATGTCGAGCGTGGAGAGGGTTTTCAGGAAACGGCTGGCTTTTTGGTAGCGCGTCAGGTCGGCGCGGTTGTACACGATTTCCCAAATCGGTTGCGCTTGCAGGGCCAGATTGGGCTTCAACCGCCACGACCGGAACGACCAGTCCACCTTGAACTCGCGGATGTTCGATGGCTTCGTGACCTGCGCGGGATTCACGCCTATGAGGTCGAACGCAGGCGAAACGGGGATGGTGAACTCGGTGGCCTTGGCGATTTGTGCGCCGACTTCGGTGCCTTCCTGCGCCTGCACCGCCCCGAAGGAGGCAAGGCAAGCGAAAAGCACGGATACCCCGATGCGGCAAAATGGACGGATGGATTTTGAACAGTACATAAAAGTCGGATTTGTTTTGCGTGATGATGTCTCGAACTGGCCGGATGTGAATCTCGTCGGCCAGTTTTTTCCCAAAAAAAGCCGCCCCGAAAGTCTGAAACTTCCGGGGCGGCCAAGTCAAAACTTGATTTTTTTACTGCCCTGCCTTCACCAATTTCACCGTCCGCACAGCCTCACCGACGCGCAGCCGCAGCAGGTAAAGCCCGTCTGCCTCGCCCGAAAGGTCGAGCGGTTCGGCCAGCGAGGTCAGGTCGGAGGCGGTTTTTTCCCAGATGATTGAGCCGAGCAAATTGACGATTTGCAGCTGCACGTCCGCCGGGTGTTCGAGTTCGAGGCGGAGCATGGCCGGGCCGGTGGTGGGGTTGGGCTGCACGGCCAAGAGGCTGATGCCCGCGATGTCCGCCGTGCCGACGACGCTCCCGACCAGCACTTCCAGCACGCCGGAGCAACCTTTCGAGTCCGTCACGGTGACGGTGTAGGTGCCGCCCGCCAGCCCGGTGATGGTCTGTGTGCTCGCGCTGTTGCTCCACTGATATTTGAACGGTGGATTGCCGTTCAGGGCGTTGGCAGTGGCTTGGCCGTTCGAGAGGCCGATGGTCGCGGGCTTGACGGTGGCCGTGAGCGGCAGGCCGCCCGCCGGGCAAGCGCGGATGTTCACGTTGTCGAGGTCGAAATAAAAATCGCCGTCGGCCCATTCGCCGACGAAACGGAACGCGATGCTGAACCCGGCAAACTGCGAGAGGTTAATCCGCACGGTCGTCATGTCGGTGGTGGGCGTGTGGGTCGTGCCGTCGTAGGTGCGGAAGGTCTGCCAGTTTTGGCCGCAATCGAACGAAAGTTGCAGGCGGATGCTGCCGGCAGTGGCAAGGTCGGTCGGCACGGTGCCGTCGCTGTCGTAGTCGGTGATGCGGTAATCAAACACCAACGAATCGCCCGCCGAAAGCACGCCGTAGCGCGGGATTTCAAACACGAACGTCGGCTCGAAATCGAACAGGTTGAAACTCAACACATTGGACGTGTTCGCGTGGCCGTTGGTGACTTCGGTGCCGCCGCTGACGACCCAGCCTGCGGGGATTTCGCCGTCCTCAAAATCCTCGAACAACGGCACGGACACGGGGCGATGGTCAATGGTGTACCGTGCGGTGTCGTTCGTCGGCC
>JBKBIC010000387.1:0-2524 GCA_046299435.1 Saprospiraceae bacterium | reverse complement strand
GTTTAAAAGTTGAAGGGCAGCCGCAATCACGCGAGCTGCCCTTCAACTTTTAAACCCTTCCCCTCTTCAACTTTATAGGCCAATGATTTTGCGAATCAGATCCTCGTCCACCGCGCCGCCCGCGAAGTCGTCGAAAGCGCGTTCGGTCACTTTGATGATATGGTCTTGGATGAACGGTGCGCCCTCGCGCGCGCCTTGCTCTGCGTCTTTGATGCAGCACTCCCATTCGAGCACGGCCCAACCGCCGTAATTGTACTGGGCCAGTTTCGAGAAAATGCCCGCGAAATCCACCTGCCCGTCGCCGAGCGAGCGGAAGCGGCCGGGGCGGTCAATCCAGTCCTGATAGCCGCCGTACACGCCGCTGCGCCCGGTGGGGTTGAACTCTGCATCCTTGACATGGAACATCTTGATGCGCTCGTGGTAGAAATCAATATATTGCAGATAATCAAGCTGTTGCAGCACAAAGTGCGAGGGGTCGTAGAGGATGTGGCAGCGCGAGTGGTTGCCCGTCGCGGCCAAGAAACGCTCAAAAGTTGCCCCGTCGTGGAGGTCTTCGCCGGGGTGGATTTCGTAGCAGAGGTCAACGCCGGCCTCGTCAAAGGCATTCAAAATCGGCAGCCAGCGGACGGCCAATTCCCGGAACCCAGCCTCCACCAAGCCCTTCGGACGCTGCGGCCAGGGGTAAACCGTGTGCCAAATCAGTGCCCCCGAAAAGGTGACGTGCGCGTTCAGGCCCAAGTTTTGGCTGGCTTTGGCGGCCCAGAGGAGTTGTTGCTTGGCCCATTCGGTGCGGGCGGCGGGCTTGCCGTGCAGTTCGGCGGGCGCAAAGGCATCGAACATCGGGTCGTAGGCCGGATGCACGGCGACCAACTGGCCTTGCAGGTGTGTGCTCAATTCGGTGATTTGCACGCCGCAAGCTTCGATGCGCCCGCGCAGGTCGTCGCAGTAAGTTTTGCTTTCGGCGGCTTTTTGCAGGTCAATCAGGCGGCTTTCCCAAGTGGGGATTTGCACACCGACGTAGCCGAGGTCGGCGGCCCAGCGGCAAATGGTTTCCAGATTGTTGAACGGGGCTTTGTCGCCCATGAACTGGGCCAGAAAAATGGCCGGGCCTTTTATCGTTTTCATGCGAGAGATGATGTTTGATTGAGGCCGTGAAGGTGGAAACTTTTCACCAAACCCGCCGAACCGGATAGTCGTCAAAATTGAACGTCCGCGCTGACGGTTTCGAGTTTGCGGGAAATGGCGGTGGCGATGATGACCCGGTCGAATGGGTCGCGGTGATGGAACGGCAAAGCCTCTATCATCTCTATTTCAGGCCGCGCTACAGGCAGGATTTCGATGTCCTGCGCTTCACATTCTTCGAACATTTCGGGAATGGATTTTCGGAGCGTCAGCTTTTGGAGGCTCTTTTTGATGGCGATTTCCCATAGAGAGGCCACGCTGACAAACACTTGACTATCAGCATCTTCGAGCATGTTTTTGATTTGTTTTGGCAGGCGTTGGTCATCCTCGAAGAACCAGATGAGGGCGTGCGAATCGAGCAGGAACTTTCTCATTCCATGTATTCTTTAAAATCTTCCAATGGTGCATCAAAATCATCGGCCATGTACACGAGGAAGCCTTTGAGCGTACCTGCTTTGCGGCGTTTTTTGGGCTTGGGTTTGGCATATTTACGCACCAGATACTCGGCAAAATCCAGCAGCACTTGTCGTTGCTGCGCGGGCAAATTTTCCAGTTGATTCAAAAACGTGGTAGTCATGGGACACGGTTTTGTGCAAAATTAGGACGTGGCCTCGATTTTCAACAACGGCAATTTCACCTCAAAAAAGCCTTCGCCCGTCGTCACGCCCAGCTCGCGGTCGGCCAACATTTGATAGCGTTGGCGGATGTTGTCGAGGCCCACGCCGGTGGAGTCCATCACTTGGTTTTTGAGTTGGAGATTGTTCCGCACGAGCAGGCTGCCGTTTTCGGCGAATACGTTGATTGTCAGCGGCTTATCGGCGGAGATGACATTGTGCTTGATGGCGTTCTCGAACAGGATTTGGAGCGTGAGCGGCACGATGGCAGTCGTTTGGGCGCGGCTTTCCAAGCCGTCCATTTCGATGCGGAGGTTATCGCCAAAGCGTTCTTTCAGCAGGAAAATGTACGATTTGAGGAAGTCCAGCTCGGCGGCCAGCGGGATGATTTTGTCGTCGCGGCTTTCGAGGACGTAGCGGTACACCTTGCTCAACTGCTGGACGAAACGCACGGCCTTCGCCGGGTCTTCGGGGATGAGGTAGATGAGCGTGTTCAGGCTATTGAACAGGAAATGCGGGTTCACTTGGCTGCGGAGGCCGTCGAGCTGGCTGGCGAGGTGGGCGCGCTCGAGCTGCTCCTTTTCAAGGGCTGTTTTTTGCCAAAGTTGGAAAAAACGGCGGCTCTCATAAATGGCCCCAATGGTCAGGAGCAGCAGGAACGAGGCCCCGTATTTCTGGGCAATCGTTGGCGGCGGCGTGTGGTCATGGGGAAGGATGTACGCGAGCAG
>JBKBIC010000386.1:0-2556 GCA_046299435.1 Saprospiraceae bacterium | reverse complement strand
TTTTTCCCTCTTCAACTCAAACTCAACCCTGCACATACACGACGAATTTTTCCTCGAAAAACGGCTCCTCGAAAAACTTCTGAATCGGGAAAATCTCGGTGTATTCCCAGCCTTTGCCCGGCAATTCGCCGATTTCGGGCCGCAAGTTGCCGCCTTTCAGGGCGATGATGCCGTTGGGGTAGGCGTGGCTTTGCTTGCGCTTCAGCAGCCGTTGCCCCCAGCCGAGCAGCTGCACGAGCGGAGCCACGCCCCGCGACAGCACAAAATCGAACTTGCCCGGCATCTTCAAATCCTCCACGCGGGCGTGCATGGCCGTGACGTTTTGCAGGCCGATGGCTGCCGCGACTTCCTGCACTACTTTGATTTTTTTGCCCGTGCCGTCCACGAGCGTAAAGTGCGCTTCCGGGAAAAAAATCGCCAACGGGATGCCCGGAAACCCGCCGCCCGTGCCGAGGTCGAGCACCTGCGCCCCGGCATTGAACCGGAAAGTCTTGGCGATGGCGAGCGAATGAAGGACGTGGCGTTCGGTCAGGTTTTCGATGTCCTGCCGCGAGACGACGTTGATTTTCGCGTTCCATTCGGCGTACAAATCGGGCAATTGCGCGAACTGCGTCCGCTGTGCCGGACTGAGTTCCGGGAAATATTTTTCAATCAAATCCATGCGGCAAAGGTAAACGGGCGGCGGGTGGTAGTTGCCTTGAAGGCATTTCGCAAGACAAATCTTTATGCTAAAAAGGCGGTGCTCGTCAGGCGCTTCAATTGTCGTTCAAGGCCGATAAAAAACTCGAATGCGTTGCGCTCCGAGCCACTCAACGGCGTGAGGTGCGGTTGCAGGATGGCGAACCTGTCGGTGCGCTGGGCCACCACGTCGTAGTCGTCGTAGCGCAAAAAGTCGGGGTAGCCCAAATCGAAATAGGCATACGAGACCTCGTCGGAAAGCCCACAAAAGGTGTTCCCGCCCGAAAATGTCCGGTTTTCGAGCACCTGCAATGGCGCCCCGTCGCTGTCGGACGATTTCAGCCCCGAGCGCACAAGGCGCCTCAACTTGCCGACCATCAGGTTCAGTTCCTCGGTCAGCAGGTCGAAGGCCTCTTGGCCCATGCCCCCCAAGTCGCGTATGTCCTCCATCTGTGCGATGGTTTTGTCAAACATCCGCCGCGACCAAACCTCGACACCCGGCACCGACTGGTATAGCCGCAGGCTGGCTTTGCATGAATCGAGCAGCGCGGTGGTGTCCGGAGCCTCCATCCAGGACTGTCCGAAATGCAGGCCTTCTGCTTGCGAAGGGTCGGCCATGACCCGACGCCAGTAAAAGATCTTGAAAGCGGCCAGCGGGCGGCTCATCTTGAACCAGATGATGGGCGCATCGTCCATTTGGCTCCAAGTGCGCGCACCGGGCGCACGGGAGAGGGACGAGAGATCGCGGTGCAGGAGCGTGAGGTACTCTTCGGGGGCGGTCTCGATGGAGGTCGGCACGTTCAGGCCCATGCGGACTGCCGAACCTATGCCCTCCAGCGAGACTTTGTGCGCGTCGGCCAGCGCGACGGCTTCGTCCAGCGAAATCGGGATCTTGCCGTTCATCCTGTCATATACCGCTGATTTGGACAAGCCGCGCGCTTGCCCGTATCGCTGTATCCATGTCGTTTTGTTGGGAAGCGTGCGGACGATTTGCTCGAACAGGCGACGCTGGTAGGAGAGTTCGGTAGGCATGGTGGGCTTGCAGGTTTGAAGTCAACAATCGGGTGGGGGGGCGGTACCGGGCGGCGGATGCTTTCCGGTGTTTCTGGAAACAAAAGTAGGGTTTTCCGGGAGAGCCGGAAACGCCCCATCGGGTTTTGCGGTTTTCCGGTTTTACCGGAAAAGCCCTCAAAATTTTCCGGTTTCCCCGGAAAGTTTTTCATGCCTTCCGGGAATGGGCTACCGCTTTTTTTGTCGGGCAGGCGGCGGGGCCACGACTTTTGTGCAAGCCAATGCGAAGCCTGCGCTGATGCCCGATGCGAGGAGGAGCAGTGGCCGAATCCGGGCAACAACAACTATTGGGATATTCCAATAATTGAATCCAATCAATCTCACATTCCTCATGCAACGACTTGAAAAACAATTTGTGTCAATGGGGGGCGGCCTACCTATTTCTCGTCGCGCTCCTTGCAGCCCTGTGCTTCCATAATTGCAAGAAAGACACCAGTGCGATGGGACATTCGAGCGCAAATTTTGCGGCCTCCGACCGAAGCGAGCAAACAGACTCTTTGATGAGCATTTCCGCACTTAGCCACCAGATAGACGCAGAGTACGAGTTTGTGGGCAAAACGATTTTTGAGCACTACACATACCTTTCCGACCGCGACCCGGCAACTTATTTCCCGGGCATGCCGGCAGGCCCGACGGCCCAAGCGACACAGGCATTCAATGCCGACTACAAAAACCTTACGGACGTACAAGCCATTGTTGACCAGATGCTCGCAGACAGCCTGATAACATCCTCTTCCGACATGGATTTCCTCATCAATTACCACGAGGACATGATGGAGCAGGTTGACAACGGCTCTATACGTTCTT
>JBKBIC010000385.1:0-2589 GCA_046299435.1 Saprospiraceae bacterium | reverse complement strand
CCGCCCGTTCTACGGCATTGCTTGCGATATTTACACAGCGGTTTGCATTGACACACAAGGCGTTGCGCGCGTTTTCGGCACAACTGCCGACGACGACAACGCCTATTTTGTGCAGGTGAATTGCGTGGAGCCATTCCTGCCCGAAACCTGCGAATCCGGCCAAAAACTCGACTGGCGGCGCAACAAAGAGGCCGTGAAAACCTACAAAGTGAAAGGCAAATCCGATGGCAGCGGCACTTTCGACCTGCGCGACTGGAAAACAGGCAGCGGGGGCATCTGGCAAAATTGGTGGGTCGAAAACGGGGCCATCAAGACGTTCAGCGGGGCCACCCTACCCGATTGCACCTCCGCCGCGCAGGACGTTTTCGAGGCCACCGAATTCGTCATCCGGCCCAATCCAGTCGGCGATTTTTTGCAAATCGAACTGCCCAGTGGCGGGCCGCATTCCCTGCAAATCATTGACGCACAGGGAAAAACGTGGCTGACCGAGCCTCATTATCAGTATGGAAAAACGCTCGATGTATCGCGGCTGCCGTCGGGCGCGTACTGGATTCGCCGCGAAGGCTCGGCGGCGTTCGGCAGGTTTGTGAAACAGTGAACAAATAACTGACAATCAATTTTTTAGCATAAAAAATATGTCCACCACGCTCACCAAATTTCAACGTCAAATCCTCGCTGGCATCCCCAAAAAACTGCCCGCGCCCAAGCCCATTGACCCGACCATGAGCCACGCCCCGCGCCGCGTCATCGAAACCATTTCCTGAGCCAAATTCAATACAGTGGAATTTCTCGATAACATTCTCAACAGTAAATTCCTACGCAAGCACCTTTTCAAGGCTGGGCTTGCCGGATTCTTCTTATCTCTTACTGTCCATTTGGCTGCTTGGTTAGGATTACCGCAAGGAGGATTGATAACTGGTTGGTTGCTCATTTCCGTTTTTTCAATTTGGTTTTTGGGAGAAAGAGCTGGCCCATCAAATGAAGCGGGGGAAACCTTTCACAACCAATTCTTCTCAATATCGCTGAACAGCCGACCACCGGAAATGGATATGCTTATGGCAGTTTGCTTTGTTTATTGCTTTCTAAATTTCCTCGTCAATTTCCCCTTCGGCGAAGTGGAAAATAAGGATGGGTTGTTTTTGTTGACTGAGCGAGGCAAGGTCATCAAAACCCTGACAAAGCAAGAATTTATCGAAGCCCAGTGTCAAAGCGTACGATTTGAATCCAACTTAGCACTCTTGTTTTACGCCTCATTCATAAACTCTCTTTTTCCAAAAAAAGACTGACAATCAATCCTTTACCGAAAAATATGTCCACTACGCTCACCAAATTTCAACGTCAAATCCTCGCTGGCATCCCGAAAAAATTGCCCGCGCCCAAGCCCATTGACCCAACCGTGAGCCACGCGCCGCGCCGCGTCATCGAAGGTGTTTTGACGGAGGCCGAAAAAGTGCTCGCCGTGCAAAACGCCCTGCGCTATTTCCCTCCGAAATGGCACGCCGAACTGGCCGCCGAATTTGCTGCCGAACTCGAAGCCTACGGGCGTATTTATATGTACCGCTTCCGCCCGGACTACGAAATGAGGGCGCGGCCTGTCACCGAGTACCCGGCCCGCAGCCACCAAGCCGCCTGTATCATGCTCATGGTGCAGAACAATTTAGACAAAAAAGTGGCGAAGCACCCACACGAGCTCATCACCTACGGCGGCAACGGCGCGGTGTTCCAAAACTGGGCGCAGTACCTCCTGACCATGAAGTATCTGGCCGAAATGACTGACGACCAGACACTTGTGCTGTACAGCGGCCACCCGATGGGGCTTTTCCCCAGCCACCCGGACGCGCCCCGCGTGGTCGTGACCAACGGCATGATGATTCCCAACTACTCCAAAAAAGAAGACTGGAACCGCTTCAACGCCCTCGGCGTGACCCAATACGGCCAAATGACCGCCGGCAGTTTCATGTACATCGGCCCGCAGGGCATCGTGCATGGCACCACCATCACGCTGCTCAACGCCGGGCGACGCATGGGCCTCGGCGACAAAGATTTGCGCGGGCGCGTGTTCGTCACCAGCGGGCTGGGCGGGATGTCGGGCGCGCAGGCGGGCGCAGCGGTCATCACCGGGGCGGTCGGCGTGATTGCCGAAGTGGACGGCGAAATGGTCGAGCAGCGCGTCGCGGACGGCTACATTTTGCGGGAAAACGTCTTCTCGGATTTACCAAAATTGGTCGCCCGCATCGAGGAATGTCGCGCCGCAAAAACCCCGATTGCCCTCGTTTTTCATGGAAACGTGGTGGATTTGTGGGAGTATTTCGTCCAACATAACATCAAAATCGAGCTCGGCAGCGACCAGACCTCTTGCCACAACATCCACGACATGGGCTACTGCCCGGCGGGTTTCACGTTCGAGGAAGCCAAAAAATTGCTCGTGGCCGACAAGCCGAAATTCATGGCCGAAGTGGCGAAAACCTTGCGCCGACACGTCGCGGCCATCAACACGATGAGCGCGCGCGGCACCTATTTTTGGGATTACGGCAACGCTTTCCTGAAAGAAGCGGGCGACGTGGGCGCGGAAGTTTTCAAACAGCCCCC
>JBKBIC010000384.1:0-2599 GCA_046299435.1 Saprospiraceae bacterium | reverse complement strand
GGTCAGATACACTTTGAAAAATGCTGCAATTCAACCCAAAGGGCTTGCTGACCCCAGCGAGCTTAATCAGAGCCGACATGGCTTCTATGCGAAAAGCATTGGTGGAGGACATCGGGACGCTCAACCGGACAGAACTTTTCCGGAACTTGTTGATCTTTTGTCGCCAGTTTTTCTTCGCAACTGGGTGCGCCTCGCTTAAAATTTGGGTGAACGGAAGTTTTGCCACCAACAAACCCGAACCCGGCGACTTAGATTTACTGGTCTTCATTGAGCATGGCTTGTTCGGCTTGCACGAAAACACGATTCGGGAACAGTTCAATCGCGCTACCTACGCACAAGACTTAAGGCTCGATTTGTATTTTTTGATAGAGTTCCCAGAAAACCACGCCAAACACCCATTCACAGTCTCAGATAAAGCATACTGGATGCACCAATTCACCCAAACCCGCCCCAATCGCCGAGGCATCAAAGAACAAAAAGGCTTTTTGGAACTCAACCTCACACACGATGAAATCAGTCAAATCTGAAAAATCACAAGCCGAGTGGCTCGTGCAACAAATCAAACAACTCGACCAAATGATTGAGATGCACCAGAATGGAGGCAGCCATTTCATGGTGGAGCAGTACCAGCAACGCCGGATGGCCTTCTTTCAAGAACTCATCAGCCTGCTGGCTGTGTCCAAATTAAGCTCGCCCCAGCATCGTACCTTCCCACTCATCGCCGCACTCATCCGTGAGAACTATCCCCGACGCTCACGAATGGTTACATCACCTAAAAAGGCCAAAACACTTGAAAAAGTAGCATCGCTTTACCTGAAAACTTGAAGAGTGGAACCGCGTTCTGTTATGTAGGGCGCGGTTCCGGCTTTTTCAAACAATTAAGCGGGCAAATAACACTTCTTGACAAGCCGCCATCGCCCCCAACTCACCGCACCACCCGCCACTCCCGCGCAAACGACCGCCCCAAAAACAGCCGCGACAACCCTTCCAGCAAATAGTGCCAGCTCACCTTCGCGTAGCCCAACTGCCGGAACCGCCGGGGCGAATGATGCACCGCGATTTCAGGCAAAAACACCACCCTACCCCGCCGACCGAGCCGATAAAACAGGTCGCAATCCTCGCCTGCCACCAACTTTTCGGAGTAGCCGCCCACCGCATCGAATGCGGCACGGCGCACGATTTGGCACTCGCCTTTGGCGATTTGCAGCCCCAGCAGGCACGACAGCCGGATGGTCGTGTTCATCAGCCAATGGTAGGCGCGGTCGTTCCATTTTGATTCTTCGGGATAAACCCACAGCGGCACGGTGGCCGCCACGATGCCGGGCTTCGCAAAATGCCGCAGCACGTTCTGGAAAAACTTGTCCGGCTCGGCCACGCGCACGTCCGCGTCAATATGAAGCAGCAATTCGCCGCTGGCCTGCGCCGCGCCCGCGTTGCGCCCGATGGCAATGTTCTGGCGGCCAACGGCCTCGACAAACCGGACGCGCCCGGGCGGGCATTTTGCCGCAAAATCCCGCACGACCCGCGCCGTCTCGTCCGTGCTGTGCGCGTCGGAGACGATGATTTCGAGGCCGGATTGTTCGAGGTGTGGGGCAAATTGGGCGAGCGTCTGGCCGATGTACTTGCCCTCGTTTTTAGTCGGGATGACGATGCTGATTCGTGCGTTTTGCATTGATTGTCAGTTGTTTGAACGCCGACAAAAGTACCCCGCTGGGTCAGCCGCCGAGTTTAAGTTTGCGTTATCCCGCCCTTTCGGCGCAAAACTTAACCCCCACCAAATACAGGCTTAACACCGGGCTTTGACCTTGCTCTGGTCAATCGAAAAAAACACCCGCCCGCTGCCATGTTCAGTCCGTTTGCCAGTTGCCAAGCCCACTGGATTCCCGCCGAAACCGCGCTCGCGGGCACGCTCGTCCGCCTCGTTCCATTGACCGAAAACCACTTCGAGCCATTGGCCGAGCTGGGCCGCGACGAGCGCATTTGGGCCAGTTTCCCGGTCAGCCGCGCTGATGTGGGCCGCCATTTGCGGCACTTGGCCGAGACTTTCTCCGAAATGCAGCGCGGCCTCGCCCATGCTTTTGCCATCGAAACTGCCGAGGGACTGGCCGGGCTGACGCGCCTTTTTCACCTCAACCCGGCGAGCCGCCAATGCGAAATCGGGTCGTGGCTCGCGCCCGCATTTTGGGGGCGCGGCGTGAACGTGGAGGCCAAGTTCCTGCTGCTCCAATTTTGCTTCGAGGCAATGGACATGGTGCGCGTGCAGTTCCGCACCGACGCGAACAACCGCCGCTCGCGGCTCGCGCTCGAAAAAATGGGCGCGCAACTCGAAGGCATTTTCCGAAACGAGCGCATCCGCGAGGACGGCAGCACCCGCGACGCGGCGTTTTACAGCATCATTGACCGCGAGTGGGCGGCAGTGCGCGAGCGTTTGCTCGAAAAAATGGCCCGCCAAAAATCCGCCGACGTGCCGGGTGCCTCTCTCCAATCCGACATCGCACCCGCCGAGCAATCCGCTGTCGGCGAAACGGCGCAGCCCACCGTCCTGCCCGGCTGATTTTCGTGTTTCGTTTGTCGTGTTTTGTGTTTTGGCTTGTGCCAC
>JBKBIC010000383.1:0-2643 GCA_046299435.1 Saprospiraceae bacterium | reverse complement strand
ACAAGGCCAACGGCGTGATTTTCGCCGTGAACTTCGACGGCGTGAACACCAAAACCTACGGCGGCATGACCTTCGTGGTTCACGCGGCAGTGGGTGGCAGCATGAACCCCGCCGAGTTCGGCCTCGACGGTGGCTGGGGCGGCACCCGCACGACCAGCGCGTTCGTCAACAAATTCCCGGCTGTCGGTTCGGGCAGCGTCGTCGTCGCGCCGAACGAGGGCAACACCGCCAACTACACCGTATTGTATGTGCCCGGCGGCTATCAGGGCTGGGACCCGTCCAACGTGAACACTGTGCTGGCTTCGCCCGCGAACGACGGCAAATTCGAGGGCTACATTTGGTTCGCGGATGCCAACTCGCAATTCAAGTTCACCACCGGTCCGAACTGGGACAATAATTTCGGCGACAACGGCGCGGACGGCACGCTCGACCAAAACGGCGCGAACATCGCCATCACCGATGCCGGCCTGTACAAACTGAACGTGGACTTGAACGCCAACAGCTACACTTTGCAGCGCACCACTTGGGGCCTCATCGGCTCGGCCACCGCTGGCGGTTGGGATTCCGACCAAGACATGGCCTACGACGCAACTGAAAACTGCATGGTCATCACGGCTGATTTGGTGGAGGGCGAGGTGAAATTCCGTGCAAACGACGGCTGGGACCTCAACTACGGCGACAACAGCACGGACGCAATCCTCGAACAAAACGGCGCAAACATCAGCATCCCGTCCGCTGGCCGCTACAAAATCAAACTCTTCCTCGACCGCCCGGACTACACTTATTCCATCGAGCGCACCAGCTTTGACGGTCGTGCCATGTTCTACACCAGCGGCCAATCGAAGGAAATCAACGACATCGGTCTTTTCACCGAAGGCTACGCCATCACGAAGTTCAAAAACGTCACCTCGACTGGTGCGGTCGGCTCCGACCTGACTTTCGTGGACACGGATTTCCCGATGTTCCGCATCGAAGATGTGTACCTGATGTATGCTGAGGCCGTGCTGCGCGGCGGTAATGGCTCGCTTTCCGACGCACTCGGTTACGTCAACGCCATCCGCGCCCGTGCTTACGAAGGCCCGGCCGGCAACATCACGACCGCCGAACTGACGCTCGATTTCATCCTCGACGAACGCGCCCGCGAACTGTACTGGGAGTGCCACCGCCGCACCGACCTCATCCGTTTCGGCCAATTCTCGAACGGCACCTACGTCTGGCCGTGGAAGGGCAACGTGAAAGACGGCGCAGCCACAAGCGCGCACTTGGACGTGTACCCAATCCCGTCGTCAGACATCGGTGCCAACCCGAAATTGAAGCAAAATTCGGGCTATTGATGCCGATTGGTCTCACCACAAAGTACACGAAGTGCACAACGCAACTTTTTGAAAATCAACAAAATACTTTGTGCTCGTCGTGTCCTTTGTGGTGAACTTCCACCCTCGAACCCAATCCATACAAATTCAAAAATCAAAAAAGATGATTCGGAAATTTTCAATCATGTTTGTCATAGCGGCCATGCTGTTTCAGTCCTGCAAGGACGAGGCAGTCGGCCCGACGGTTGACCTCGGCAACGCGCCGAGCATCACCGGCCCAGCGGCAGGCACGTCATTCGTGCTCGTCGAAGCAGACCAAGCCAAACCGTTCGGCGATTTCACTTGGACAGCCGCCGATTTCGGCTTCGATGCCGGGATTAGCTACAAAGTCGAGGTGGATTTGGCGGGCAGCAGCTTCGCCGACCCCATCACGCTCGGCGTGGTCAACGGCCTCAAACTCTCCGGCAAAACCGTTGCCGACATCAACAACATCCTGCTCAACAAGGGCATCGCGGGCGGCCAAGAAGCCACCGTCGAAGTTCGGGTAACTGCTACCGTCAGCGACGAGGTGGACGCGCTCGTCTCCGCGCCCGTGAGCCTCAAAATCACGCCTTACGAAGCCTTCGTGCAGGCCGCCCAGTTGCAAGTGCCGGGCAGCTATCAAGGCTGGAACCCCGGCGACAACACGACCATCATCTTCTCGCCCAAAAGCGACAAGAAGTATGAGGGCTACATCTATTTTGCCGATTCCGGCGTGGAATTCAAATACACTGACGGCCCGGCTTGGACGAAAAACTGGGGTGACAATGGCGCGGACGGCACCCTCGAACCCGACGGCGCGAACCTCAGAGCTGGCGACCCAGGCCTTTACAAACTCAATGTCAACTTGAACGAACTCACCCACACTTACGCCAAGACGGACTGGGGCCTCATCGGCTCGGCCACCGCTGGCGGCTGGGACAGCGACCAAGATATGACCTACAATGTCAGCACCGGCGAAGTGGAAATCACGACCGACCTCGTGGCGGGCGACATCAAGTTCCGGGCAAATGACGACTGGGCGGTGAACTTCGGCGACGATGGCGGCAACAAAACGCTCGAATACAACGGCGCGAACATCGCCGTCGCAGAAGCGGGCAATTACACCATCAAGTTGAAATTGAACGCCGCGAAATACACTTACACGATTCAGAAAAACTGATGTAACGAGAAGTTGAAAAGAGGAAGCGTTGAAAAGTTTTAGAAGATGTTTGATGTGTTTTCCCACAGATAAATCTGTGGGCTGTGTGGTAAAATCCACCGGATTTTGAAGGAGCCGAAGGACACCGAT
>JBKBIC010000382.1:0-2653 GCA_046299435.1 Saprospiraceae bacterium | reverse complement strand
GCGGATGCTCGGCGGCACCCTCGACGACGCGCTGCTCGCGCCCGAAGACCGCGCCATCATCAACCGGATTTGGCCCGCGCCCGCGCCCGATTTTTCGGACAATGTGGCCCTCGCACCCAATCCATTCTCCGAAAACTTCGGCATCCGGCTCAATGCCGCCGCTGCCGGGGAGGTGCGCCTGCGGCTCACGGACGTGGGCGGGCGCGTCGTTTTTGAACAAGACCAACCCGCCGCCGAGGGCATGAACGAGTGGGCACCGCCGCTGCCCGCTGGGCTGCCCGCAGGCGCGTATTTCCTTTCTGTGGAAATGGGCGGTGAACGCGCCGTGAAAAAAATCGTGAGGATGTGAAAGAAGTTGAAAAGGGGAAGGGGTTGAAAAGTTGAAGCTGGGCCGCCTTCAACTTTCCAACCCCTTCCCCTCTTCAACTCTTCATTTCAACTCCGCTCGAAACTTATCTCAATGGTGCGGAGCCGGTATTTGCTGCCGATGCGGCAGGTTTTGTGGCGAAAAAACTTCCGCATGGCCAGCCCCGTCGCCACCGAACCGCCCACGATGGCAAAGTCGGTGCCGTCGAGCGGCTCTTTTTCGCGGGCATAGTGCACGCCGCTGAACGCCAGCCACGCCCCTCCGAACACGACCAACTGCGTGCCGATACCCCGAAAAAGTGGGCTGCGCCGCAGGCGCAGTGCCTCGATTTGGTCGAGCGCGATTTTGCGCCCGTTGAGGCCGATGCTCTTTTCCTCCGGGAAAATTTCGGTGATGACCGCGTCCTGCCAAAACTGCAAATCCTTGTCTTTCAGGCGATAAGTGATGTCTTGGCCGACGAAGAACTTGGTCGGGCGGGCGCGGTTGGCGCGTTCGAGCAGCAACATTTTTTGCGAAAAAAGGCCGCCCGACGACAGGAGCAGCAGGGCACAAAGGAGTGTTTTTTGCATCGCTGGACGTGGTTTTGAAAAATGAAAGAGAGGTTCGAGGGAGTACAACGCCCGGCCAAGAAACTGGTTTTCAATGACTTGGCACAAGCACACGCCCCCTCCGAACCTCTCCTAAACTTTTCAAGCGGCCAGACCGCTGCCTCAACGCAAGGGCAAAAGCCCGGTGATTTCGCGCACTTCGCGCAGGGTCTGCTGGGCACGTTTGCGGATTTCCGCGCTGCTGTCTTGGATTTGGTTTTTGACCGCCCGCTTGTCGGCGTTCAGTTCGGCCAGTCGCTCGCGGAACGGATTGATCAAAGCCACCAGCGTATCGGCCACTGCTTCTTTCAGGGCACTGTATTTGAGTGCGCCGGCGCGGTAATCGTCCATGAGGCTGTCGTGGGCGGCCATGTTTTCGCTGGCGCGGAGCAGCTCGAAGAGGTTTTGCACGCCCGCGCTCATCTGGCCCGCAGGCGTGTCGCCGGTGTCGGTGACGGCGGATTTGACCTGTTTCCGCACGCGGTCTTCGTCGCCAAAAAGGTTGATGTAGTGTTTTTCGCCGAGGCTTTTGCTCATCTTTTTGGTGGGGTCGGCGGGCGAGAGGATTTTGGGTGTTTCGGTGAAAAGCGGCTCCGGGTGGACGAAATACTCGCGCCCGAACTGGTGGTTGAACCGCTGCGCGATGTTGCGCGAGAGTTCGAGGTGTTGCTCTTGGTCTTTCCCGACGGGCACATAATCCGCGTGGTAAATCAAAATATCCGCCGCCTGCAACACCGGGTAGGCGAACAGGCCGAGGCTGACGAACGCCTCTTTGTCTTTGTCGCGCAGCTGGTCGGTTTTGTCCTTAAACTGGGTCATGCGCGTCAGCTCGCCGTAGGAAGTGGTGCAGCCCAGTATCCACGCGAGCTCGGCGTGTTCCGGCACGAGGCTTTGCACGAAGAGGTTTTCGGGCCGGATGCCGCAGGCCAGCAGGTAAAACACCATTTTCCAAGTGTTCTCGCGCAAGCCTTCGGGGCTGTACGGCATGGTCATGGAGTGGTAATCCACCACCCCGTAGCGGCAGGCGTAACTGTCTTGAAGTGCCACCCAGTTTTTCACCGCGCCGAAATAGTTGCCGAGGTGGAGGTCGCCGGTGGGCTGGACGCAGGAGAGGACGTTTTTCATTGGCGATTTGTTGATTTGGCAATTTGTTGATTTGAGGATTGGCTATTCAGGCGTTTTCAAATCGCCAAATAACCAAATCCTCAAACAGAGGCAATGACCGAGATTTCGATGTTGACGAACTTGGGCAGTTCGGACACTTGCACCAGCTCGCGGGCCGGGGCGGATTCGGGTTTGAAATACTCGCCGTACACAGCGTTGATGCGCCCGAAAAGGTTCATGTCTTTGACAAATACGCTGGCTTTCAGCACTTTTTCGAGGCTGGAACCAGCGGCTTCGACGATGGCTTGGACGTTTTGCAACACACGATGCGTCTCGGCCTCGATGTTGTCGAGTACGAGCTCGCCCGTTGCCGGGTCAATGGCGATTTGGCCGGAGACAAACAACAGGCCGTTGAACACAGTGGCTTGATTGTATGGCCCGATGGGCAGCGGGGCGGCGGAGGTATTGATGATGTTTTTCATTGGCGATTTGTTGATTTGGCTATTTGTTGATTTGAGGATTGGCTATTCAGGCGTTTTCTAATCGCCAAATAACCAAATCCTCAAACAGAGGCAATGACCGAGATTTCGATGTT
>JBKBIC010000381.1:0-2680 GCA_046299435.1 Saprospiraceae bacterium | reverse complement strand
CTGCGCGAGGCGAGTTCGACCTCCGGGAATTCGGCACGCAACCCAGCGGCCAATGGGCCGGGCATGGCCTGAAACGTATAGGTCACGCCGCCCTGCGTCTGGTTTTGCATCATCAGGTGGATGCTCGAAAGGTTGTCGTGGAAGCGGTTGAAGCTCCACTCCCAAGTCACCCAAAGCAGCACGAATATACCGCCCGTGAGGCCGACGGCCAGCCCGCCGATGTTGAGCGTGGTGTAGAGGCTGTTTTTGCGGAGGTTGCGGAAGGCGAGTTTCAGATGATTGGCAAGCATGGCGGCGGTGTGCTGGGCCTTCGGCCCGTGAAGTTGAGAGGAATCCGCCGGGCTTCAAGGCCCGGTGCAACTGAATGCGCCAAGTTCGTGCCTACGCGCTTTTTGCTTGATTGTCAGTGGGTTGTGAAAAAAAAGAAGCATAAAACATGTTCGGTTTTGTGCGGGCCGTGTTCGTTTTTGGACAGTTGCCGGAAAAACAAAGGCGTGCGCCCCGCGATTGGGACGCACGCCTTTTGTTGAAATCGTTTGGAGGTATCGAGCGGATTCGAACCGCTGTAGCAGGTTTTGCAGACCTGTGCCTAGCCACTCGGCCACGATACCATCGTTTTTGAACGGGCGACAAAGGTAGGCGTGATTTTGAATTTCAGATTTGGGCCGGGAGATTTTTTCTGAAAATGTCAGCCGCCGACGGGGCCAGTTTTCACAAAAAATCCGCTGCTTCCGGCTGAAAACCCCCTGAATGTTTTGGCTTGTAAATGTTGGGCGAATTTTGGTTTTGAAAAACCGGCGGACAGGTGCCGGAAGATTTTTTCCGGGCTTTGCCGACCAAGCTTGCGGCCACATCTATATTTGGCCGTCCAAACCAAGTACCACCGGATTGTTTCTGCAACCTTCCTGTCAATCACAATCATTTTCCACAACGCATCATGAACGAATTGCACCAACTGGATTACCTCGTTTTTCTGGTTTATTTCTTGGTCGTGGCCGGGTATGGCTACTGGATTTACCAGCGCAAAAAGACCGCCGAAGCCAGCTCCACCGATTTTTTCTTGGCCGAAGGCTCGCTGACGTGGTGGGCCATCGGTGCGTCGCTCATCGCCTCGAACATCAGCGCGGAGCAGTTCATCGGGATGAGCGGCTCCGGGTTTGCGATGGGCTTGGCGATTGCCTCGTATGAATGGATGGCCGCGCTGACGCTGCTGGTCGTGGCGATTTTCTTCCTGCCGATTTTCCTGCGGAACCGCATTTTTACGATGCCGCAGTTTTTGGCGCAGCGATACAGCCCGCTGGTGGCGACCATCATGGCGGTGTTCTGGCTGCTGGTGTACGTTTTCGTCAACCTGACTTCCATTTTGTATCTCGGTGCACTGGCGGTGAGCACGATTTCGGGGTTGAGTTTCACGGTTTGTTCCATCGGGCTTTGCTTTTTTGCGGTGGTCATCACGTTGGGAGGCATGAAGGTGATTGGCTACACGGATGTGCTCCAAGTGCTGGTGCTGATTTTGGGCGGGCTGGCGACGACCTATCTCGCGTTGGATTTGGTGGCGCAGCATTTCGGTAGCGAAGGTGCCATGTCGGGGCTTTCGCTGCTGCGCGAAAAAGCCGACGACCATTTTCACATGATTCTGAACCCCGGCCAAATGATGATGCCCGACGGGCAGGGCGGCATGGAAGATGCCTACAACAAATTGCCGGGCTTGGCCGTGCTGTTCGGTGCGATGTGGATTGCGAACCTCAACTATTGGGGTTTCAACCAATACATCACGCAGCGGGCTTTGGGCGCGGATTTGAAAACGGCGCGTTCGGGCTTGCTCTTCGCGGCTTTCCTGAAAGTGTTGATGCCTATTATAGTGGTGTTGCCGGGCATCGCGGCGTATTTGCTACACCGCGAGGGGCAGTTCCAAACGGAGATGCTCGATGGTACCCACTTGCGCCCCGACAAAGCCTACCCCGTGCTGCTCAACCTCCTGCCCGAAGGTTTGAAAGGTTTGTCGTTCGCGGCTTTGACGGCGGCTATCGTGGCCTCGTTGGCGGGCAAAGCGAACAGCATTTCCACGATTTTCACCCTCGACCTTTACAAGAAATACTTCAACCGCGAAGCGAGCGAAGCCATACTGGTGCGGACGGGCCGGATAGTCATTATTATATCTATGGTGATCGGGGCGATTGTCGCGCCGGTATTGTCCAACTTTGGGCAGGCATTCCAGTTCATCCAAGATTTTACGGGCCTGATTTCGCCCGGTGTAGTGGCGATTTTCCTGCTCGGCTTTTTCTGGAAACCCGCGACCGCCAACGCCGCGCTCGTGGCTGCCTTGGCAACCATCCCGACGGGGCTGTTGCTCGAAAAGATGTTGCCCCATCTGCCATTCCTTCATCGGATGGGTTGGGTGTTTGCCGCCTTGGTCGCGCTCATGGTCGTGATTAGCCTAATAGATAAGAAAGGACAGCAACGAGTCAAACCAATCGAAGTGGACTCGTCTATGTTCCGCACTTCCCCAAGTTTTGCTGTTGGTGCGTTGTTGGTCACGGGTATCGTTTCTGCACTTTACCTCATGTTTTGGTGAGCAGGACGCGCCACCGTTGCCTTTGGGGCGCGGCAAAAGCCACAAGGCTTTTGCCGCGCTCATTTTGGGTGCCCAAAATCGTTGGCAAACGCATCCCGCAGGCGA
>JBKBIC010000380.1:0-2686 GCA_046299435.1 Saprospiraceae bacterium | reverse complement strand
AGAAACAGGTGCCGCCTCGCTTCCGGGGGGAACGATGCGGTGCTGTGGCGTATCGCCGCATTGTCAAAATCGAAATGGCAGACCGTCGGTGTGTCCTCGAAAAAGCGGTTCGTGTACTCGCGGAGCCAAGCGGCCACCTCGGCAAGCCCGTCGAATCGGGGATTGACCATCCAAACGATTTCGGCGAGGCTGTTCTTCAAATCGGTGGCGAGGCGGGCGTTTTCGGCGTTGATGCGAGCGAGCGCGTCGGCATTCCCGGCACTGTACAGTGCGCCGACCTGCGAGTTGAGGCTGATTTTCGTCAGGCCTGCGCCCATTTCGTCGTGGAAATCGCGGGAGAGTTGGGTGCGCTCGTGTTCCAGTTGTTGCAAAAGTGTCAGTTCGCGCCGCTGCTGCGCGAGGAGCATCCGCGCAAGCCTGTTTGCCAAAAAAATCAAAGTGAGGGTCAGCTGCGGGGGCACGGTCAGGGCCATCATCAGGGCGTGGAGGCGATGGTTGTACCGCAGCCAGCCGACTTCGAGTGCGAGCGTGGCGACGACAAAAAACAGGTGAAAGGCAAAAATGGCCACGAACCACCAGAACTCGTTCCCGCCTCGTCCCATTGCTTTTCGCAGGGCACTCCAAAACGTGCCCACCAAACCGGCCAACAGGCACAGGTACGCGATGCCCATCAAACCCGCAAACATCTTGTCCGGCATCCAACCCCAAAACAGCCCGAAGCCCAACGTCGCAACCGCCGGGTACGCGACCGAAAAAATGAGCAAAAAACGGTCGAAACGGGGGCGGGTTTCCCCGATTTTGAGGGACAACCTGCCAAACTGGAAAAAACAGCCCGCGCTCACTGCACCCCAAAAAATGGCGGCGTTCTCCTCGAACCATCCCCAATCCGGCCACAAATACAGCGAGCCGTAGCCGATGGCGGCCATGAAATACAGGCTGCCGGAAAAGATGTAGGCCGCAAACCAAAAACTATCCCAGTGCGGAAAATATCGCCACAACAGCACGGCCGTGAACGAAAGCAGGAGCAAAAAACCGGCGATGATGAGCACAAGAAAATCCGTCCAGTCCGTCGGGCAGCAGAGGGCAGGGTCTTGGATGGTCGGCGTGACGGTGGCCGTGAACCCGCGCCGCCAAGCCCGCAGGTAAAGGTACGCGGTGCGGCCAGCGGGCAGGGTGAACGGCAGCGACAGCGTCCGGTCGGCGGTGGCCCGTTGCGAAGCGGGCACGAGGCAGCCGGTGATTTGGGACGAATCCACGCGCCCGTCGGTCACGACGTACAGTTTGGCCCAACCAACTTGGGCGTTTTGCAGGTAAAGTTTCAGGCGGCGGTCGAGCGGGCCGGTGTTTTCCACGACGGCGTACATCCAGTGCGTGTCGTCGGGTGCGAGCGGAAAATTCGCCGCCCGGACGGGCCGCCAAGCCATCGGGCTTTCGGCAAAAAGCGCGAACGCCGCGCCTGTGCGGTGCCACATTTGGGTGGTGATGACTTGGCTGCGGAAGGAGTCGGGGATTTGGACGGGCGCGAGCGGCTGCGACCACGCGAAAGTCATTGTTGCAAGCGCAGCGAGCATCGCCAAGAGGCTGCGGCCAGCGGCAGCGGTGTGCAATGTCGGGCGTTGATTCATGTTGATTGTTCGTCTGTTTATGCCAAAGTTAGGCCGGGATTCGCAAGGTTCCCGGCTTTCCCGGTTCGTCAAGGCGTTGTTTATGTCGCTGTTCGGCAAAGGGTTAGCAGTCGGTGCCGCACATTTTTCGCCGCAGGCCGGGGGCGAACGAACTCCGGCTTTTTTTATACTTTTGCCGCCGATTTTTACACACACAAAAGTTACAGCGACATAAATGGAAAAGAAGCGATTACTGCTTGTCACCCAAGAGCTCGACCCGTACACCGGTATTTCCGAGATTTCAGAGATGGTGGCGAAACTCCCGAAATTCATGCAAGACAATGGCTTTGAGCTCCGAATCCTGATGCCGCGCTATGGCACCGTGAACGAACGCCGACACCGCCTGCACGAAGTGGTGCGCCTCTCAGGGATGAACATCATCGTGGACGACGACGACTACCCGCTCATCATCAAAGTTGCCTCGCTGCCCAACTCCCGCCTGCAAGTCTATTTCCTTGACAACGAGGACTTTTTCAAGCGCAAATCCGTGTTCGAGGATGCCGACGGCAAGCCTTTCGCCGACAACCCCGACCGCGCCGTGTTCTTCTGCAAGGGGGCCATCGAGACGGTCAAAAAATTCGGCTGGGCACCCGATGTCATCTCCTGTCATGGCTGGCTGACGAGCCTCATCCCGTTCTACCTGAAAACCGCGTACAAAACCGAGCCGCTCTTCGCCAACAGCCAAATCGTTTACCACGCCTACGACACGGAGCACGAACGCCTCGGCGCGGACGCTTTCTTCCAAAAAGCGAACATCAACAACCTCTCGAAAAAAGACCTCGACCCGTACCGCGACGAAAACGGCGGCCTCTCGATGCACAAAGGCGCGTGTACGTTCTCCGACGGCATCGTCATTGGCAGCGCAAGCCTCGACCAAAGCGTTGATTACCTGTCCGTCGCGCAGGACAAGCCCGTGCTGTCCTACATCGGCGAGGATTACCTGCCCGCCTACCTCGAATTTTTCAAAAGCCTGGCCGAGGCGACGGTGGCAGGTTGAGTGTTGAGTTTCGGGTTTTGAGTTC
>JBKBIC010000379.1:0-2788 GCA_046299435.1 Saprospiraceae bacterium | reverse complement strand
TTATGCCCAGCCCACAGATAAATCTGTGGGCTGTGTGGTAAAATCCGCTGGATTTTGAAGGAGTCCAAGGACACCGATGCCCCGAAATCTGTCAGATTTTTTATGCCCAGCCCACAGATAAATCTGTGGGCTGTGTGATAAAATCCGCTGGATTTTGAAGGAGTCCAAGGACACCGACGGCACGAAATCTGTCAGATTTTTTATGCCCAGCCCACAGATTTATCTGTGGGAAAACAAGTCAAACAGCTCTTAAACCGCCACAACTGCCTGCGAAATCCGACTTTTAACTGTTCTCCAATCCAGTGCTTCGAATAAATCGGGTCGGCATCTGCTTCGGCATCCTCAAAATAAGAAAGGCTTCGGAGGGCATGAAAAAGCGAAGACTTGCCGTATTTCTGGGCATGAAAATCCAGCAGTTGAGATAAGGTGAACTTTTGGAGCAAAAAGTAGAGGTCGTGAAAATCCCGCTTCCGCCCGCGTCCGGCGACCGCCGAGATTTTCATGGCGGCCACATCTTCGATGTGGACAAGCCGGATGCCATCGGTTTCGATGAGCGGATGTTTGAAATGATATGGATGGTAAACGCAGTCCACTTTGACATCCTCAATCATTGAAATCAGGATGTGCTGGCTTTTGCTGATGAGGTTGGCGCGGAAGTTCCTTTCGAGGAAAAGAAACATTTCGTCAGCGGAAAACTCAGTGCGGGAAAACAAGTCCAAATCGTAAGACTCACGATGACCAAGTTGCAAGGCCAGTGACGTGCCGCCAGCCAACGCAAAATCGGCGAGTTCGGGCGTTTGCATCAGCCGTTTCAATAGTCCCACTGTTTCCTCAGCAACGGTTCTGTATTGTAGCATCGGAATTGTTCTTTTGGCAAATTGAAAAAAACGGAACAATAGCTCAGCACCCGTTTGTCCAAGTGCCGCAGGTTTTTGACCACATCCCGCACCTTCTGGAAGCCATAATATTCCAGCACCTGTTTCCAATCCCTCAAAGTACCGTAGTGCAGCACCCGGTCAATGACGTAAGGGCTGTTTTTGTCCCATTGAATGGACTCGTAGCGGGTGTCCCAGAAGATGTTTCGGCTGAGTTCCATATTTGCGTTGACAAAGGTACGAATCGGGGTTCAGAGTGCTTCCAGCAACTCTATCGCTGCTTTTGACACTCGATTTGATACCTTTTCGAATTCTTTGAAATCAATTCGCCCGCCCAGATACTCCTTTTGTGCAGATGAAAAACTCGCCCGCAACGAAGGGGCGTCCGCGAAACCCAATTCTATCAAAGCCTCCAAAGCTTGCACCGTTTCCCCGGATTGAAGTAAATCCCTTACTTCTGCAGGCGTGAAATGCTTACTCTTCGCAAACACCCCCTCCAACAAGCCCTTCACGGGCACATCATCGTAGCTCACGCTGCACTCTACCGTCGCTTTGCCTTTCATCATGCGGGTATCCAAATCCGTTTTGTCATAAAAATGCGGCGTGTTGCTCTCCTTGCAAACGCGGCAATTGCACGGAATCCGCACGGTCACTTTCAGCCGTTCGCCGAAAGGCGCGTGTAATTCCTCAATCTTATCGTGGATGATGGTGACCAGTTCTTTGGCCCGAAGTCCCGTTGCCCGCACGGAAATGGTGCGGCGGTCGAGCGATTCGATGATGTCGGCCCGTGCGCCTGCTTTTTCCAGCACCGCGCCTGCGTTCCATACTGCTGTTTGTTCCTGTGCGATGTGGCGGTGCAGGCGCACGATGAGGCGGTAAAGCAGCCCTTTGGGCATGAAAGCGTACTCATATTTCAGTTGCAGCGGGATGTCTGCGCCGAGGTCGTACTTGGGTACATCGCCGGGCAGGAGTTGCGGACAGACGTAGGTGTCCGTGTCCTGCACCTGATAGCAAAGTTCAAATTGGAGCATCAGCGCGAGCAATTCGTCGCGTCGGTCGCGGTAGGTGCTCTCGTGCCAGAGCCGGGCGAGGTCTTTTTTGTCGAAACGCCCGCGCTGCTCACCCGCGATTTGCGCGTCGTCGAGGATTTTATAGACCGCGTCGGTGACCCACTGGTTTTGCAAAAACACATCGCGGCGCAGTAGCGGATTGTCCTGAAAATGCAGGAACACGCCCAAATCATGGAAATAATGGCTCAAATCCGATTGCCTGTCCGGGTCGGTGATGCCTTCGGCTTCGCAGAGTGCGCGGTAACGTTCGGCGGAAATGTACGGATGCGTCTGCCGCTCGGCTTCGATGGCTTCCCGCACTTTCACCCAAGTTTTCGGCACGGTGTCGCCGATGTGCGGCAGGGAGAGGGCTTGGCGTTCGATTTGGCGGCGCAGGTCGCTGATTTTGTCGGTCTCGCTGCCGCCGAGGTTGATGCGGAACAATTCGCCATGCACAAAACCGAAACGCTCCTGAAAACCACCGAGGCTGAAACCCGTGCGGGCGCAGCCGTCCTTTTCGTTATGCAGCACCAGCACGGGGCTTTTGCCGCCGAAAAGCTCGGCGGTTTGCAGCCAGTTGTTGTACAGGGTGCGGTAGGCATCGTTTTCGTTGAGGGTGCGCGTGTCGTCCACCAGCACATAGAGCGAGCGGTGGGTGTAAAAGAAACTGTGCGCCGACTGGTACTTGCCCTGCCCGGCAAAGTCCCAGATGTTGAGGCGGAATTGCTTGCCTGTCATGCCCGGCACATCGAAATACATAGGCTGGATGTCAATGCCGCGTGTGCGGTCTTTTTCCTGCGGCAGCGCGGCGTTAGGGTCGAAGAGTTTGCGGCAAAGAGAGGTTTTGCCTGCGCCGCCCTCGCC
>JBKBIC010000378.1:0-2790 GCA_046299435.1 Saprospiraceae bacterium | reverse complement strand
TTCTCTTTTTTATCGAACGCGCCGGGTATTTCCTCCAAAATCCGCTTTTTCACATCTTCCAGCGAAAGTGTCCGGGCTTGGTCGGTCGTCATGCGGGCACCCTCGATTTTGGGCAAATTCACCATGTTTTTGCCGAACCGGATGAACGGCCCCCAACGCCCGTTCTCGATGGCAATGTCTTCTTCCGGCCAGTGCTGGATGTATCGGTTGGCTTCTTTTTCAAATTTGGCGAGCAGCAATTGCACTGCTTCTTTTTCGGTCATCGTGTCGAAATTGACAGCCTTCGGCACGTTCACATACAGGCTGCCCCACTTGATGAACGGCCCGAAACGCCCCTTCCCTTTCGTAATCGCCTGATTTTCATAGTACCCCACCGGTCGGTCGGCTTCCTGCTTGGCTTGCACGAGCTCGATGGCGCGGTCGAGCGGAATCTCGAACGGATCTTCGCCACGCGGCAGCGACACGAAGGTTTCGCCGAATTTGATGTACGGCCCGTAGCGTCCGGTGTTCACCGAAAGTTCTTGGCCTTCGTAATCGCCGAGGTAACGCGGCAATGCAAGTGCGCCGAGTGCTTGTTCGAGCGTGACGGTTTCCATGCTCTGGCCGGGGCGGAGGTTGCCGTATTTGGGCTTTTCGTCTTTGGCGAGCTCGTCGCCCGTGCCGATTTGCACGACGGGCTTGCCGAGGCTGCTCATCCGCACGAGCACGGTGCGGCCGGTTTCGGGGTCGGTGCCGAGGATGCGCTCGCCGCTCACGCGGTCGGCCTCTTTCAGGGTTTTTTCCACGACAGCATGGAACGGGCGGTAAAAACCATCAATCATTTTTGACCAATCCAACTTGCCCTCTGCCACCTCGTCGAACTGTTTTTCGATGCCGGCGGTGAAGCCATAGTCCATGATTTGGTCAAAATGCTCGCCCAAAAAGTCGCTGACCATCATGCCCATATCCGATGGGTAAAGCACGTTTTTCGTGGTGCCCGTGATTTCCTTGCCTTGTTTTTTCGTGATTTGGCCGCTTTTCAGGGTCAAAATCTGGAACACGCGCTCCTCGCCGGGGCGGCTGTCTTTGGCGACGTAGCCCCGGTTGGCCTCCATGATTTTTGAAATCGTGGGCGCGTAGGTCGAGGGGCGGCCAATGCCGAGTTCCTCCAATTTTTTCACCAACCCGGCCTCTGTGTAGCGGGCGGGCGGGCGCGTGAATTTTTCGGTGGCGACCATCTCGGCCATGTCAAGTTTCTGGCCGACGGCGAGCGGCGGCAGGATACCTTTTGTCTCTTCCTCGTCGTCGTCGGTGCTTTCGATGTAAAGTTTGAGGAAGCCGTCGAATTTCAACACCTCGCCTTCGGCCACCAATTTCGCAGCAGGCTGGGTGCTGATGCCCACGTCAACCGTCGTTTTTTCGAGTTCCGCGTCGGCCATTTGGCTGGCGACGGCGCGTTTCCAAATCAACTCGTACAAACGCTGCTCGTCGCGCTGGCCGCTCACGTTGAACCGCTCGACATACGTCGGGCGGATGGCTTCGTGTGCTTCTTGCGCCGAGTCGTTTTTGGTCTTGAAACGGCGTTCGTGGTGGTACTGCGGGCCGAATTGCTTGACGATTTCCGCGCCGATGGACTGGATGGCGAGCTCGCTCATATTTGTCGAATCGGTACGCATGTAAGTGATGAAGCCCTGTTCGTACAGCCCCTGGGCGACCGACATGGTGCGCGAGACCGAAAAACCGAGTTTGCGGCTGGCCTCCTGTTGCAGCGTGGACGTGGTGAACGGCGGTGCGGGCCGGCGGCGCGTCGGCCGCACATCAATATTCTCCACCGAATAGGCCGCGCCGACGCATTTTTTCAAAAACGTCTCCGCGTCGCCCGCGTTTTCAAAACGCGAGGGGCTTTCGGCAGAAAATTGCACGGGCTTGCCCTGCGCATTGGGTGCCAAAAACTCGGCCACGACCCGGAAATACGGCGTGATTTTGAAGTTCTGAATCTCGCGCTCGCGGTCAACGATGAGCTTCACGGCCACCGATTGCACACGGCCAGCCGAGAGCTGGCCCTTCACTTTTTTCCAGAGCAAGCCGGAAAGTTCCCAGCCCACGAGCCGGTCGAGCACGCGCCGCGCCTGCTGGGCATTGACCAAATCGAGGTCAACATTGCGCGGGTTTTGCACGGCTTTTTGGATGGCCGGCTTCGTAATCTCGTGAAAGACAATGCGTTTGGCCGTCCGCGCATCGAGGCCGAGCACTTCGCAGATGTGCCACGAAATGGCCTCTCCCTCGCGGTCTTCGTCCGTCGCCAGCCATACTTCCTCCGCCCGGGCGGCGGCATCTTTCAGTTCCTTGACCGTTTTGTGCTTTTCGGGCGGCACGACGTAGAACGGGCGGTAGCCGCGCTCCACGTCCACGCCGAGGTCGTTGCTTTTTTCGAGGTCGCGGATGTGTCCGTAGGAGGATTTGACGGAAAAGTCCGAGCCGAGGTATTTTTCAATCGTTTTGGCCTTCGCAGGCGACTCGACAATCAGGAGTTTTTTTGCCATAAGTTGGTACAAAGTCTGGTCTTGGAGGCCAGTTGCCAGCGGTGGCTGGGCGAGATTTGGTTGGAAAAACGGCGGCAAAAGTATAAAGTTTTCGGGCCGTGCGCCCGGCGGGGCGATTTTGAGCGTGTCAAAAGAAACCGAGGCAGGGGGCCAAAAGTTATTGGGGCCGCTTTCGGACAGACCAAAGCGGCCCCAACCCGCACCGCAACTATTGTATGTCGGCGATGTTTTTATTTTGGACATTTTTGGCGATCACCACCGGATTTCG
>JBKBIC010000377.1:0-2814 GCA_046299435.1 Saprospiraceae bacterium | reverse complement strand
TTTATGCGTCTGTGCCGGGTTGTGGAACTTTTACATTCCTGCCTAACTCATTGATTATCAACATCGCAACAAGTCTAATGAAAAAAAGATACTTAGTCACCGCCGCCTTGCCGTATGCCAACGGCCCGCTCCACATCGGCCATCTGGCCGGAGCCTACCTGCCCGCCGATATTTATGTACGCTACCTGCGGCTCATGGGCAAGGACGTGGTGTTCGTCTGCGGCAGCGACGAGCATGGCGCGGCTATCACCGTCAAAGCCCGAAAAGAGGGCACCACGCCCCGCGAAATCGTGGACAAGTACGACGCGATTTTGCGCGAAACTTTCCAGAAAATCGGCATCGCGTTCGACATCTACCACCGCACCAGCGCGCCACTGCACCACGAGACCGCGCAAGATTTTTTCAGAAAGCTGCTTGAAAATGGGCAGTTTGAAGAAAATTCCTTATTTCAGTACTACGATGAGAAAGCAAAACAGTTTCTGGCCGACCGGTACATTAAAGGAACTTGCCCCAAATGTGGCAATCCTGATGCCTATGGAGACCAATGTGAAAAATGTGGCTCGACATTAAACCCCGAGGATCTTATATTACCTCAATCCATGCTTAGTGACAGTATACCAGTATGGAAGGAGACGACCCATTGGTACTTGAAGTTAAATGAGCATACAAACTGGTTGCGTCTTTGGATCAACATAGGCAAGACAGATGTCGGCGGCAAAAAACTGCACGACCCAGCCGACTGGAAAAACCACGTCGTCGGCCAGTGCAATTCATGGCTCGACGGCGGCCTGCAACCCCGCGCCATGACCCGCGACCTCGAATGGGGCGTGGATGTGCCGCCCGAAATCCCTGGCTCGGCGGGCAAAAAACTCTACGTCTGGCTCGACGCGCCCATCGGCTACATCTCGGCCACGAAACAGTGGGCCATTGACCACGACCGCGACTGGGAACCCTACTGGAAAAGCGACGACACGGCACTCGTGCATTTCATCGGCAAGGACAACATCGTGTTCCACTGCCTCATTTTCCCGGCCATTTTGCGGGCGCACGGCGGGTTCATCCTGCCCGTCAACGTGCCGGCCAACCAGTTCTTGAACCTCGAAGGCCGCAAACTTTCGACCTCGAAAAACTGGGCCGTGTGGGTGCACGAATACTGCGCCGAGTTCGCCGGGCAGGAGGACGTGCTGCGCTACAACATGGTGAAAAATATGCCCGAGCAGAAAGATTCGGAGTTCACTTGGAAGGGTTTTCAGGAGACGAACAATACGGAATTGGTGAACAACCTTGCCAATTTCGTCAACCGAGTCCTCGTGCTGACGCACAAATATTACGGCGGCGTGGTGCCCGAATTTGACCCGGAAATTAAATTCCAAAGTGGCTCGGAGGCGGGTAAAACTGCCACGTTCGATACCGAAATCCGCTTTTTGCACGGCAAATTGGAAGAATTGGGCCGCGAAATCGAGCATTTCAACTTCCGCGACGGGGCACGGGTTTTGATGGAAATTTCGAGTTTCGGCAACGCGCTCTTGCAATTCAACGAGCCGTGGAAAACCGTGAAAGACCATCCAGAAATGGTGAAAGCGGTCATGAATTTAGGCCTGCAAATCGTGGCCGCGCTGTCGGTGGCTTGTCGCCCGTTCCTGCCTTTCACTGCCGAAAAACTGCGCCGGATGCTCAATCTGCGCCCGCTCGAAGACCGGGGCGAATGGCTGGATTTGCTCAACGAATTTGCCGAAGGCAACCCCGCGCTGCGCCCGAACCACGCCATCAACGAGGCCGAGCACCTGTTCAGCCGCATCCCGGACGAGGTGGTGCAACAGCAAATTGAAAAATTGGAAGCCACTGACAAAGCCAATAAACTGGCAGATGCACCTGCCACCAGCCAGCCAACTTATCCACCGATGAAAGAGACCATCCAGTACGATGACTTTGCCAAAATGGACATCCGCACAGGCACGATTTTGACCGCCGAGCCGATGCCAAAATCCAAAAAACTCCTGCGCCTGACGGTGGATTTGGGCTTCGAGACGCGCACCATCCTTTCGGGCATCGCCGAGCATTTCACGGCAGCGGAAGTCGTTGGCCGTCAAGTGATTGTGCTCGCCAACCTCGCCCCGCGCCCGATGATGGGCGTGGAAAGTCAGGGCATGATTTTGATGGCCGAAAACGCGGAAGGCAAATTGAGTTTCGTGTCGCCGACGGCGGGCTGGGCGAATGGCTTTGGAGTGCGGTAATTAGACCTCTTGCGAAACTCTGCGTAATACTCATGTGGTGGGCTGTTACGCAGAGATTCGCAGAGAACCCGCAGAGTTTCGCAGAGATAGATGTCATTTTCGCAAGAAGTCTATTGATGACCATGCAAGCAAAACACTTTTTCCCAGCCCTCGCGTGGCTGGTTTTCGTCACGGTGCTGTCCACGATGCCGGGTGTGCAACTGCCCCGTTTCAGCCTGATTGGCACGGACAAACTGGGCCACGCCTTTGTGTATGGGGTGTTGGTCTGGCTGGTTTTGCGTGGCGCGGCGCGGGTTGGCGCGTGGCGTTCGGCTTGGATGGGTTTTGCGGCGTTCGCGTTTTCGGCGGGCTACGGGGCGTTCATGGAATGGGTGCAGGGCACGTTTTTTCCCGGTCGTTTTTTTGAGTGGGACGATATGATTGCCAACACCTTTGGCGCGGCGGCCGGGTGGCTGGCGGCGCGCTGGACGATTTCCGTAAAAGATTGATTCTGAAAATTTTAGCTGCCAGATGGAGCTTGCGCTGCTTTGTTTTTTCGCGTTTTTGGCCGGGTTCATTGATAGCATCGTGGGCGGCGGCG
>JBKBIC010000376.1:0-2869 GCA_046299435.1 Saprospiraceae bacterium | reverse complement strand
CACTCCTCCAAACCGTCGCCTGCAAACGCGAACCTGTGTTCATCGGGACGCTTTACCCCGACCCCGACCCGATTGACACGACCGACACAAACCCCAACCTGCACCCGTGCAGCCCCGATTCGGTGTATTTCACCCAGCAATTGCTGCCGATTTTGACGAGCAACTGCGCCATGTCGGGCTGCCACGACGCGGCCTCGCACGAGGAGGGCGTGGTGCTGGACAATTACACGAACGTCCGCAACACGGGCAAAATCAAACTCACGAACCCCGCCGACAGCAAAATTTACAAAGTCCTGAACGACCCCGACCCCAACGACCGGATGCCGCCCGCACCTGCCGCGCCACTCTCCGCCGACCAGAAAGCCTTGATTCTCAAATGGATACAACAAGGTGCGCTCAACCTCACTTGCGACGCGGACTGCGACACGACCAACGTCACGTTCAGCGGGAGCATCATGCCCATCATTGACCTGAAATGTCGGGGCTGCCACAGCGGGGCGAGTCCGCAGGGCGGCATCGCGCTGACCAATTACGCCCAAGTGAAGGCCACCGCGACCAACGGCAAACTTTGGGGCAGCATCACGCACGCCAGCGGATTCAAGCCCATGCCGTACCCTGCGGGCAGCGCGAAACTGCCCGACTGCGACATCCGCAAAGTGAAGATTTGGCTGGATAAGGGCGCATTAAACGACTGATTACGAGGCGTTTCCGACGCATCGGAGGGCCGGGTTCTTACTTTTGCCGCATGGTTACTGTTTCAAGTAAAATCGTCCGCTACCATTGGCTCGCCTTTCGCAAACACGATTTCAAGGCCAGTATCACGGTGTTTTTTGTCGCCTTGCCCCTGTGCTTGGGCATCTCGTTGGCCTCCGGTGCGCCCGTTTTTTCGGGATTGCTGGCGGGCATCATCGGTGGGCTGATTGTCGCGCCGCTGAGCGGCTCGCAACTGAGCGTGAGCGGCCCGGCGGCGGGCCTGACGGCGATTTGCGCGGCGGCGATTTCGGGTGCGGGCGTGGATGTGTTTTTCATTTCGGTGGCCGTCGCCGGGATTTTACAGATGCTTTTGGGCGTGTTCCGGCTGGGCGGTTTCACGCATTTCATCCCGTCGGCGGTCATCAAAGGGATGCTCGCCGCCATCGGTATCATCCTGATTTCCAAGCAGATACCTGCGCTGATTGGCTACGACAAGCCGGATTTTTGGTCGAACGAACTGTTCAACATCCTCACGTTCCGGCACGTTTTCAGCAACGTGCAAAGCCTGTACGAGAGCATCACGCCGGGCGCGATTTTGGTCGCGCTGCTGTCGCTGGCCATGCTCGGCGTTTGGAAACGGACGCTGGCGAAGCGCGTGGCTTTCCTGCCCACGTCTTTTGTCACGGTACTTTTTGGGGTTTTGCTGGCGATGTTTTTCGGGCGGTATTTGCCTGCGTTGGCCTTGCAACCCGCCCAGTTTGTGCAAATCCCGGACAACATTTTCGGCTCCATCCGGCTGCCCGATTTTGGCATGATTGGGTCAAATGTGGAGGTCTGGAAAAACGGGCTGGTCATTTGTTTCGTCGCCACGCTCGAAACCCTGCTGAGCATCGAGGCCATTGACAAACTTGACCCGCAAAACCGCATCACGCCGCAAAACCGCGAATTGGTGGCGCAGGGCACGGGCAATTTTTTGAGCGGCTTGCTCGGCGGGCTGCCCATCACGGCGGTCATCGTGCGCAGCTCGGCCAACGCGGAAGCGGGCGCAAAGACTTGGTTGTCAGGTTTTTCGCATGGGGTTTGGCTGCTGTTGGTCGTGCTTTTCGCCACGCGCTGGGTCAACCTGATTCCGTATTGTGTGCTGGCCGCCATCCTCATCCGCACGGGCTACAATTTGGCGAAGCCCGCCATGTTCGTCGCGGTTTGGCGGCAAGGCCGCGAGCAATTTTTGCCGTTCGTCGTGACCATCGGAGCCATTTTGTTCACCGATTTGCTCATCGGCGTACTGATTGGCGTGGCGTACAGCGTGTATTTTCTCATCAAACACACCTACCGCGCCGGGTACACGGTCAGGGAAAAAATGGACGGCCACACGCGGCATTTCACCATCGAACTCGCACTCAACGTCAGCTTCCTGAACAAAAAACGCATCGCCGACCTCCTCGACAACATCCCGGAATACGCCACCGTCGAAATCATCGGCACCGACAGCGTGTACATTGACCACGACATTTTGGAGATTTTCCAGCAGTTCAAATCGAAGGCGCACAACCGGCACATTCAATTGACAATGAATGACATAGCCGAAGTGCAGACGATTGAATTGCACTAAATTTTCAGGAAAAACAGGGCCGGGCAACAACGCCCGCCGAAATCTCGTGTTTCCTGAAAAATCGCTCGCCGTACTTTCACCGCATGAAACGCATCCTCGTCTGGGTACTCGTCCTGCAATTCGCCTCCGGCCACAACCTGTTGGCCGAACTGGCGCGGATGCCCATGCTCGCGGAGCATTTCAAAACGCACCAACAAGAAACGCCCGACCTCTCCTTCGCCCGTTTCCTGTGGCTCCACTACGGCGAAACCTCGCATTCGCATGGCGACAACAGCCACGCCAAATTGCCTCTGCATTGCGCGCACGGGACTGTCGCAGCAGATTCCGTGCTGCCGCAGCCGCCCGAAATCAGCCAGCCCAACTGGCTCGCCGAGACAGTTTCCCGCCAAAAAATGCCCGTCGCTGACGAATTTCTGCGCCTTTCCGCGCCCGCGTCGGGGCTTTTCCGCCCGCCCATAGCAGCGTGAACCGGATTGACGACTGACGATTTTGGACTGACGATTTCTGCCATTTGCCGCAGGCCGCCAGCCCATTCGCTTCGTCGCTCGTTCCGCCCGTCGCCCC
>JBKBIC010000375.1:0-2872 GCA_046299435.1 Saprospiraceae bacterium | reverse complement strand
TGCGAGAGGTGAGACGGTGAGACGGTGAGACGGTGAGACGGTGAGACGGTGAGACGGTGAGACGGTGAGACGGTGAGAATGTGAGACGGTGAGACGGTGAGACGGTGAGAATGTGAGACGGTGAGACGGTGAGACGGTGAGACGGTGAGAATGTGAGACGGTGAGAATGTGAGGCGGCGAGGCGAATAAAATCGCCACAAAGTTCTCACATGCTCACCGCCTCACCGTCTCACATGCTCACCGTCTCACATGCTCACCGTCTCACTCTCCGTCAGTCCTTCCAATCGGCCACGAACACGTTGGTGTCGCGGGTGCCGCCGTTGTTGCGGTTGGAGCAGAAGGCGAGTTTTTTGCCGTCGGGCGAAAACATGGCGAAGGCGTTGAACTGGCTTTCGCGGGTGATTTGGCGCAGGCCGGTGCCGTCCTCGTTTATCATGAAAAGCTGGAACTCGTAGCCGCGCTTGGAAAAGTGGTTGCTCGAAAAAATGATGCGTTTGCCGTCCGGGTGGAAGTACGGTGCCCAGTTGGCCTTGCCCAAATTGGTGACTTGGCGCACGTTGGAGCCGTCGGCGTTGCAGGTGTAGATTTCCATGTTGGTCGGCGCGACGAGGCCCTGTTTCAGCAAATCCTTGTATTCTTTGATTTCCTGTTCGGTCTTCGGGCGGCTGGCGCGATAGACGATTTTGGAGCCGTCGGCGGAGAAAAACGCGCCACCGTCGTAGCCCAAATCGTGGGTGATTTGCTGCGGATTGGAGCCATCGAGGTTCATCGTCCAAAGTTCGAGGTCGCCGCTGCGGTCGCTCGTGAACAGGATTTTATCGCCTTTCGGGCTGAGCACAGCCTCGGCATCGTAGCCCAGCGTGTCGGTCAGGCGTTTGACGATGTTGCCTTTCAAATCCGAGACGTAGATGTCGTAAGTGTTGTACACGGCCCAGAGGTATTTGCCACCGGGGGCGTACTGCGGGGCAGCCGGACAGGTGTCTGCGCCCGCGTGGGTGCTGGCGAAAAGGACGTGCTTGCCGTCGGGCATGAAAAACGAACAAGTCGTGCGGCCTTTGCCCGTGCTGATTTTTTGCGGCATGAAATCGGGCTTTCCCGCTGCGTCCTTGACTTTCATGGCGAAAATCTGGTCGCATTTGAGGCCCCATTTGGGGTTGTTGCTCTGGAAGGTGAGCCATTTGCCGTTGGGCGACCAGTATGCCTCGGCGTTGTCGCCGCCGAAGGTCAGTTGCTTGATGTTGCGGAGGTGGCGGCTTTCGGCGGCCTGCATCTCAAAATCGCCCTGCGCCTGCGCTGCGAACGGCAGGAGGAAAAGCGCGAAGAGGAGGAAAAGTTGAAGCGTGGAAAAGTTGAACCGTTGAAACGAGGACGAACGAAGGGAGAGGCACATGGTTTTCAAAAAAATGGTAAGGTGAATTTTGGCCGCAAGGTTAGGGCGAATGGGCGAAAACGACGGTCAGGATTTGGTAAGAAGGCTGGGCATGGGAAAATTTGTGCCACAAAAACACTGTAAAACAGTGCTAAACACTCCATCTTTGCATCGAACCACTAAAACCCCGAATGGGGCGTAGGTGGTGGTTTTTGATAAAAATGTCATCCGTGCGCACGGATGACATTTTCTTTTTTCAACGGGTTCGTGGGTAATAAACCACCCCGTACTTGTTCTTACTACTCGCTTTCTTGTTCAAAACTGGCCTTAAAACATCCATAAGTTCCACCTCATGGCCGTATTCCATCACTTTGAACAGCCGATTGGGCCACGCCAACGGTGTTTTGCACAAATGCCGACGAGCATACAAATGGACGATATAAGCCACCATGTCGGCTATCTGTATGAAGTATGACTGCTGGGAGTTTTTGGGTAGCGGGTCTTCGAGCAAACACTTGATTTCCTTGCGGTACGATGCGCCACTAAACATGGAAGGGATGTAGTTGATGCGTTGAATCTTTCGCGTGACATCTCGCATGGCAGCCACACGGCCTTCGTCGGATATTATCATGAACTTGGCTGCATTGCCCAAAAAGTTGAGGTCATTTTCGATGCGTTGGACGTTGTAAGTCAGGGCATTTTTGAGCACATGGTAATTGGGCCGACCGATGTTGAGTTTGTCAATCACGACCGCCACAGTTTTCAAGTCCAATGTCGAGACCATCTGGCAATACTCGCGCAGGATTGCGAGGCGAATTTTCGGCTCAAATTTGCCGTGATACGGGTCTTTGTCCAGCAAGAATTCCTTGGTGTGAAATTCCGTCTTCACCGGAAATTTGTACTTGTCCCGCAAATGCAGCCTGAACTCGTGGATTTGAGCGAAAGTCTTCTGCCAGTTTGAATAATGCAGGTACACGCTCGCCAACACGAACAACTCGGAGGAATATTTAGGAAAGCCGTCGTCGCCGCTTTCATCAAAATAAGAGATGAACATGGTGCCTGTTGTGCTTTTTCATGGCCGATTTAAGGACAAAGTTGGAAAAATCGGGGCAATCTTCTTTGGAAGATAGAGTGGCATCGAAAATTCTTGACCTTTGGAAAGACAAATCCAATTTCATCATGGAAGCTTACGCCGCCGCACTCAATGTGACCGTCCCGATTTTCCTCGCCTTGTTTCTGGTCGAAATGTTCGTCGCGCACCGGCGCGGCTTGCACGTCATCCGGGGTTTGGATAGCGTGTCGAGTTTCAGTTCGGGCATCACGAACGTGGTGAAGGACGTGCTCGGCCTGAGCATCGGCATTTTGAGTTACGGCTGGATGGTCGAGCACCTCGCGCTGGCGCACATCCGGGAGACGTGGGCGGTGTACGCGGTGGCGTTCGTGGCCGTTGATTTTCAGGGGTATTGGGTGCATCGGTGGTCGCACGAAATCAATTTTTTGTGG
>JBKBIC010000374.1:0-2912 GCA_046299435.1 Saprospiraceae bacterium | reverse complement strand
TTGGCGGCCACATCCCGATTTTTTTCAGTTCGCGCTCGAACACCTCTTCCAACTGGTTGGAGTGCAGGTTTTTGGCGACGATTGTACGGTCTTTGTTCAGGAGGTACAGTTCGGGCGTGATGTCCACGAAGTATTTGGCGTAAATGGCGCGGTTGGTCGGGTCGAACACATTGGTGAACGTGAAGCCCTGTTTTTGATGAAAAGCCCGCCATTCCGACTCGGTTGTGTTGACGGCAATGGCGTAAAAGTCCACGCCTTTCGTCTTCCATTTTTCGTAAAGCCGCCGGATTTCGGGCGATTCCTTTTTGCAGTGGTCGCAGTCCGGGCTGTACATGAATACGACGATGAGCGGCGCGGTCATTTCGTAGATGCTCTTCATCTGGCCGCTGATGTCCATTGCCCGCACGTCGGGGCCTTTGCGGCCCAAGAGGCTGGCCTCCATCTCGGAGACGTGTTTTTGGAGGTCTTTTATCTCTTTTTCGGTTGCCCAAAAAGCCAGTTCGGGCGTGAAATAGTTCTTGACGATGTGGACGTACACGGCCTCGCCGTCCATCACGTTGGTCTTGCCGTTCTCGTAGGTCAGGCCAATCCAGTTGGCTATGAACTTGAAATACTGCTTGTGCGGCAGCACCCGGCGCACCAGCGCGTCGCCGACTTTGATGAGCGAATCGGGGTTTTGCGGGGTCAGTTCCTTCATGTACCGGCGCAATTTGTTGGCAATCACGGGCGTGCGGAGCAGCCGGTCGTCCGCGAAATCCACGCCGTCCCAGAACCGTGCCCGGTAGTCAATGAGCTGGCGCAGCGTGTCCAAGTCGCCGTTCGGCTTGCGGAAATCCACCGCGTCGGGGTTTTGCCCCGCGATTTTGAACTTCGTGAAAAGCGAGTTCGGGTGCGCCTTGTAAATTTCTTGGAGGTGCGCCTTGCGCTCGGCGAGCATCTGGTCTTGGCGGGCCTTCGCTTTTTTGTACTCTTCGGAGCCTTCCGGCGCGGCCTTCATCTTGGCCGCCAGTTGGTTCAGTTCCAGCTCTTGGCCGCTCTGGAAACGTTGGTTTTTGTAGAAAAGCTCGGTGTTCAAGGAGCCTTCCACTTCGAGGGTCTTCGTGATGTCGGCCACGTCGAACTTCATTTTGATGAACTGCTCCTTGTCAATCAAGAAGCTGAAATTCTTTTGGCCTTGCATCAAAAAGTAGTAAAAACCGGGCGGGAGCGTCTTCTGGCGGCGCAGCACGAAGTGCCCGTTCGCGTCGGCCACCGTCGTATCGGCGATGTAGTTTTGGTCGCCCCAAGTGCCGACGAGCGACACCTTGCCGGGCTGGATGCCGATAGCCGTCACTTCAATCACCGTGCTATCCGCCACTTGGGCCGCGATTTTTTGGGAAGAAAACGCCAGCAAAAGGGCGCAAAAAAGCAGTTTCGCGTGTGTCATGCTTCGTGAATTGGAAATTAGAAATTGGGAACTGGAAATTGAGAAATCGGAAATTGAAAGGCCCCGTGCGGATGCAGAAATGCTCTGTGTTTTCAATTTCTCAATTTCCAATTTCCAATCCATTCGGGCGGCAAAAGTAGCAGCCCGTCTATTTTTGGAACGCCCGCCGGCGGTTAAGGTTTTTCAAACACAATTGAGGGCAGTAGTTGGTTGTTAGTTGGCAGTAGGCAGTTTGCAGTAGGCAGTAGACTGGCTGCCAACTGCCTACTACAAACCGCAACTACATTTGCCATTCATTTGTTTCAACGTCATGCGACTCAAACTCCTCATTTTCAGCCTTTTCTCCTCGTTCGTGCTCGCCGCCCAGAGCCACGCCGATTGCACGGCGGCAATGGACATCTGCAAAAAACAGGTCTATCACATCGAAAAAACAGGCGGCGAGGGCGCGGACAAAAAAGAGGCCGACTTCATTTCGTGCTTCATGAACGGCGAGAACTTCGGCCAAGCCGAGGAAAACTCGACGTGGTTCAAATTTGAAATCGAAAAATCCGGCTCGCTCACCTTCGCCATCACCCCGCACCGATTGGACGACGACATTGACTTCGTCGTGTTCAAACTCCCGAAAGACGGCAACTGCCAGCACAAACAAATCGTCCGGTGCTGCGCCGCCGGCGACAGCCACGACACCGCCCTCAGCAGCCCTTGCATGGGCGAGACCGGCCTGCGCGCCGGCGAAAAAGCCAGCAGCCGCGACGCGGGTTGCAGCGACGTGGGCGACAACGCTTGGCTCGCGCCCCTGAAAGTGGAAAAAGGTGAAAAATACGCGCTGCTCGTCAGCAACGTCTCGTCCAGCGGGCCGGGATTCAGCATCCGCTTCGGCGGCACCGCCAAGCTGCCCTGCGACGAAGAAAAAACGCCCCCCCCGCCCCCCAAACCGGAGCAAAAACCCAAACCAAAACCCAAACCCGCCGAACCCAAGCCCCAACCCACCGCCATCGCTCAGCTGCCCGCCAAAACCGGCGACCGCGAAAACCGCGTGAAAACAACCATCACCGTGAAAAATTACGACTTCGCCGTGGACGTGTGGGACAACCAAGTGGAGGACGGCGATGTTATCTCGCTCTACCTCAATGACAAAAAGGTGGTCAACAGCGTCCGCCTCACCAAGAAACCCCAGACTTTTCTCCTGAAAATGGAAGGCAAGGAAGGCTACCTGACCGTCTTTGCCGAGGATTTTGGCAAAGCCGAGCCAAACACCGCCTCCATCACCATCCGCGACGGCAATGGCGAGCAAACCATCAAACTGCTCGCCGCCCGCGAGTTTCAGGAGACCATCAAAATCGTAAAAGAATAATTCATGGTGAACGGTTGACGGCAGACGGTGAACGGTTTTCCAACGCACCTGCCGTCAACCGTCTGCCCTCAACCGTCTGCCGATGATTGGCTTCCGCTTCTCCGACTACAAGCCCGACCCGAACCAGAGCAC
>JBKBIC010000373.1:0-2914 GCA_046299435.1 Saprospiraceae bacterium | reverse complement strand
CGTAATAATTTGTTGTGCAGGCTGTTACGCAGAGTTTCACAGAGTTCGCGCAGAGTTTCGCAGAGGCATACTTAACGACTCTAACGCCCATGCACACTTTGGACGACGTGCTGGCCCGGCTCTCCGAAATCATTGCTTGGGCAAAGGCCGCAAACTCGCCGCTCGGATACTTCCCCGCGCTCTATTCTGCCATGACCGCCGAGGTCAAGCGCGGCATTGCCAACGGCCAATTCGACGACGCGGCCCGCATGGAACGCCTCGACGTGGTGTTTGCCCAACGCTATTTTGCCGCTTTTGAGGCTTGGCAAGCGGGTGGCAGCGTGCCGCGCTCGTGGGCGGCGGCTTTCCAAGCCGGGCAAAACGACGGTTGCATCGTGCTCCAACATTTGCTGCTCGGCATCAATGCCCACATCAATTTCGACCTCGGCGCGGCGGCTGCCGAAATCGCGCCGGGCGACTCGATTTTTTCCCTCGAACGCGATTTTGCCCGCATCAACGACACCATCGGCAGCCTGACGGAGCGCGTCCAAGACCGCCTCGCCGCCCTGTGGCCGCCACTCGGCCTCTTCGATTATTTGCTGAAAGACCGGGACGAGTGGCTCTCCAATTTTAGCATTTCCGCCGCCCGCCGCGCCTCGTGGGAGGTCGCCAAACACCTTGCCTTCCTCGGCGGCGAGCCGCGCCAATTTTACCTTTCCCAACTTGACGGCGGCATCGCGCTGCTCGCGGGCCGCATCGTGCGGCCCGGATTTTTCATCTCGTCCGCCCTGCCGCTCGTGCGCCGTTGCGAACGCGGCACGGTGGCCGAGAAAATCGGCGTTTTGGAACAGCTGGCCTGACCAGCCGCTCACTCGCCCACGCCTGCCTCGCGCATCAATTCCAGCCCATACTCGCGTATCCGCTCCACCACAGGCACAGCCCGTCGGCCCTTGTCCGTGAGGCTGTACTCCGTGCGCGGCGGCACGACGGCGAATACCTTGCGCTCCACGAAACCATCGGCTTCCAGCTCGCGCAGCTGCACGGTGAGCATCTTGTCCGAGACGTGCGGGATGTCCCTTTTCAGTTCGTTGTACCGCATCGTGCGGTCGCGGAGCCGCCAGAGGATGGGGATTTTCCACGCCCCGCCGATGCGATCCATCGCAAATTCGACGGGGTTGTAATACACTTTTCCGTTGTAGATGAAGTCGGGCATGGACAGGCGAATGATGAATTATGAGTGATGAACGATGAATGCGCCGACACAAATTTACCGATGCAACGCATTGATTTTCAGCACACTTTCCAAAAAGTGTGTATCGCACTTTTGGGTGAATATCTTGTCTGAGGGCTGTATGGCAGCGCAGTTTTGCCGCGTCTTTTTGACGAAGGCATCTTATCAACAACAATAAAAACTGTCATGCAAAAAGCATTTTCCCTCCTTTTCGCCTTGCTCTTCATGCTCGGCAAAACCGCCGCCCAGCACAACGCCGGGCACAACGGCAAAATCCTGATGATTGCCTCCAACCCAAGCGTCAGCAAGCAAACCGGCTGGCCCATCGGCGCGTGGTACGCTGAGGTCACGCACCCGTACTGGGCCTTCACGGAGGCCGGTTACGCGGTGGACATCGCCAGCCCCGACGGCGGCGAGGTCAAGTTCGACGGGTTCAGCGACCCCGAAGACGCGAGCAAGTACGCCGCGTTCGACTACGTTTCGCTGGGCTTCAAACACGACCCGGCCAAAATGGAACTCCTCAAAAACACCCTCAAACTCTCGACCGTCAACCCCGACGATTACAAGGCCATCTTCGTCTGCGGCGGGCAGGGGCCGATGTACACTTTTTACGAAAACACGGAGCTGCACCGGTTTTTCGTGGATTTTTACCGCACAGGCAAGCCGACGGCGGCCATCTGTCATGGCACCTGCATCCTCCTGAAAACCAAGCTGCCCAGCGGCAAATACCTCGTCGAGGGCAAACGCTGGACAGGCTTCGCCTCCGCCGAGGAGCAGTACGCCGATAACTATGTCGGCCTGAAAATCCAGCCGTTCCGCATCGAGGACGAGGCCCGCAAAATGCCCAACAGCCGCTTCACGGTGGGCGCGCCGTTCTCCGCGTTTGCCGTGCGCGACGGCAACCTGATTACCGGCCAGCAACAAAACAGCGGCGCGGCGGCAGCCGAATTGGTCATCCAAGCCCTCGAAGAAGACCGCAAACGCTACCCAACCTACGTCCTCGTGCATGGCGCATGGGCCGACGAAAGCGCGTGGGGATTCGTCCGCACCGAGCTGGCCCGGCGCGCCAACGTCACCGTCGTCAACCTGCCCGCGCATGGCATTGACCTGCGCCAAGCCGGGCAGGTGAAATTGGCCGATTACGTCCGCACGGTCAGCGAGGCAGTCAACGCCGCGCCCGGCAAGGTCATCTTGGTCGGGCACAGCATGGCGGGCATCGTCATCTCGCAGGTGGCCGAAAAACTGCCGCAGAAGATTGAAAAACTCGTGTACGTCTCGGCCTATTTGCCCAAAAACGGCGACGATTTGCTGTCGCTCTCCAAGCAGGACGGCCAGAGCTTGGTCGGCGGTGCCCTCGAGTTTTCGGCGGACGGCACGGCGGCGACCATCAAAAAAGAGGTCATCGCGCCCGCCGTCTGCGCCGATTGCCCGGACTACATGAAGGACGTTTTGGTGAAATACCATCGCGCCGAACCCACCGCGCCGCTCAGCGAAAAAGTCGTGCTGACGAAGGCCAAATTCGGCTCCGTGCCGAAATACTACATCCTCACCACTGCCGACCGGGCCGTCGGCACCGAGCTGCAACGCACGATGGTCAGGGCCAACGGCACGGTGAAAAAAGTGGTCGAGATGCCCACTTCGCACCTGCCTTTCGTGGTGCAGCCGCAGGAGTTCGTGAAAACCCTCACCTCGTTCTGAGCCATG
>JBKBIC010000372.1:0-2949 GCA_046299435.1 Saprospiraceae bacterium | reverse complement strand
TTGAGCATATTGATGTTACCCCCAATTTCACAGTTTCTTACCCCACCCCGGCTGCTGTCGCCAATTTTAAAGGCATCAAGGTCGGCGACGTGAATGGCTCGGCAGTGGCAAACAACCGCCCAGTAGGCATCCAAACCATCGGTTTTCCTGCTATGCAGGCCTCCCGTTCGAGCGAATACCTCACCGTCCCGGTGGCCTACATGGGCGACGCACCGCTCGAAGCCTTCCAACTGGGGCTGAAGTTCGACCCCGGCCTGCTCGAATTTGTCGGCACGTCGCAGGGCGAGGTGGAGGGCTTTTCGCCGGATATGTTCGGCCTGACGAAGGCGCAGACGGGCGAAATCCGCGTCGCGTGGTTCTTGGACGAGGGCCAGCCCGCCGAGCCAATACGCCCCGGTGACGTGCTGTTCTACCTCACGTTCAAGTCCAAGCGGGGCATACAAGACCTCGCCGCCGCGCTCAGCACTGACGACGCAGTGCTCGCCAACCGCGCTTGGGCCGTGGAGAGCGGCGGGCAAGAATACGCGGTCGTCTCCGCTCCTGCCGCTGTGCGTACCCGGAGCGGTGCCGAAAGTGCCAACGGTAAACTGAGCGCGAGCTGCCGCCCCAACCCTACCTCCGGGGCCGTCAGCTTTGCGGTGCAGACCCTGTCCGCCCAGACGGTGCGGGTGAGCATTTTCAGCGCGTGGGGGCACCGGCACATCGTGAAGGATGTCGCGCTCCCGGCGGGCGGCGGCGAAATCGAAGTCCCGGAATTGGCCGCCTTGCCAGCGGGCGTGTACCTCTGGGACGTGCGCCTCGACCCGCGCGAAAAAGTCAAGGGCCGCTTGGTGAAAGAATGAGGCTCTTCCCGTGATTTGAATGCAAAATGCCACAGGTCGGCGACACGCACCTCTGATCTGTGGCTGTTCAATTTTTCCACACTTCGGCAGTATCAAGTGTTGGGTTGCGACTGATTATCAAGTAGTTGCACACACTCGACACTTGTTTTTTAGCACTGTCGCACTTCAAATTTCTGACCATGAACAAAATATACTTCCTCTGCCTGCTGCTCCTTTCCGCACTCGCCACTTCGTCGTCGGCACAGTCCGGCACAATCCATGTCAACCGTGCCGCCACCGGCACGAACACGGGCGAAAACTGGCTCAACGCATTCGTTGACCTGCAAGACGCGCTAAATGTAGCAACGGCAGGCGACGAAATCTGGGTCGCAGCGGGCACTTATTTCCCCACCACTGGCAGCGATAGGCTCGCCACCTTCAAGGTGCCGAATGGGGTGCGGCTGCTCGGCGGGTTCACTGGGGCGGAGACCGCCGCCGCCCAGCGCGACTGGGCTGCCAACCCGGTGGTGCTCAGCGGCGACATCGGGCAGCCCAGCGACAGCACGGACAATGCGTACAACGTGATGTTGCTCGAATACCCGGACACCAACACGGTGGTGGACGGGTTCACCCTGTGCTTCGGCAATGCCGACTACGCGGAGGGCGACGTGCCGTTGCGCGACCGGAGCAAGTGCGGCGGCGGGCTGTATATTCTCGGCGAAGACGGCGAGGCGTACCCGGACATTAAAAATTGCCGTTTCGAGCGCAATTATGCCCGCAATTATGGCGGCGGCGTGTTCGTCAACGGCACATCGGGCGGCTCTGTCGCCCCAAGGTTCCTTGACTGCCGCTTCGAGCGGAACCACGCCGGGCGTTTCGGCGGCGGTGCCTGTCGCTTTGGTGGGAGCTATCTGGAGAGAAGCCCCGACTGGGGCGGATGTGGGTTTGCGGAAAATCACTCAGATGGCAGTGGTGGCGGACTTTATATCTCCGATGGAAGAGGAACGGACACCCTTGATATTCATAAGTGTTCTTTCGAGCACAATTCGCTTATGAACGTAGGGGCGGCATTGGTTTTTTACGGAGGAAGAGTTGTTGGAGGCAGTGAAATTTATCTGAAAAGGTGTGATTTTGTTGCAAACAATGCCAAAACACATGGCGGTAGCATTATTTTTATAGACACTAACTTTAATGGTCTTTTTCGCAAGACGACCATAGACTCAACTAATTTTATCGACAATATTAGTGCTTCCTCAAACGCCCTTATAAGCATAGTTATAGGTGATATTGCAGCATCAATGTCTCCTTTTGTTGCGATAACGAACAGTTCTGTTATTGATAATCAATCCAGTCAAAGGTTGATAGTTGTTGAGAGCATTAGCCCGGGAGGTAATTCAATTTTCAGTAATAATATTTTTTATACCAATAAAGGCCTCCCGTTTAAATTCTCCAGAATGGCAACTTTAGAAATCAGTAAGGTTTTTTGCTATTCAAATATTTATGAAACAATTTTTGACCTTGGTCGGTGTTATTCAACGAAATTGACAGATTGTGTGTTTAAAAAACAAAACAATGGTGTTATTAAATTGACGGAATCAGACATTGTCGTCAAAAATTCTATTTTTGAAAGTGACACTTTGGGGGTGAGTATATTTAATTCCGCACTAATGCCTATCAATTCGGTATTCAAAGCAAGAAAACAAGGAGATAACAAACTCATATACCATGTCTACGATACTGATTTTAGGGCGGGCTTTGTAAATTCCTATGTGTCTCCCCCTATAAGTGGCAAGCCAATTTCTCCGAGCAATGATATTCAGATATCTTTCACCCACTGCTACCTCCCCAACACCGACTGCACCACGCTGCCGACGTATATCACCTGTGGCCCCGGCAACATCTTCTCCGGCGACCCGATGTTCGTGGACACTGCCGCCGGGGACTACCGCCTCCTGCCCTGCTCGCCGCTCGTGAACGCGGGCACCAACGCCGCTGTCTCGCCCGGCGATACCGACCTCGACGGTAGGCCACGCATCCTCGGCGGCACGGTGGACATCGGCCCCTACGAGATGCCCGGCATCGCCCTCGCAGCCGCGCCCGACGTGCGCGGCTCTTGCGCGGGCGGCAC
>JBKBIC010000371.1:0-2959 GCA_046299435.1 Saprospiraceae bacterium | reverse complement strand
GGGGGGTGGGCGGCCGCCCCCACAACCCCCCCCACACACCCCCCCCCCCCCCCCCGCCCCCGCCCCCCCCCCACCCGCCGTTTATCCCGGACACGGCGCACCTGCGAAGGTCACTTGGTGGGCCACGAACGTAGGCAAGGGCAATCCGCGCATTTATTACAACGTCATCCCGCGCAACGAAAGCCCGGACTACGGCCAAGTGTTCGTGCAGTTGCAGGAGCGCACGCCGCCGCCCGTCAAGCGGGCTTTGATTGACGAATTACGCGAAAAATTCAAAAACGTGCCGGGCGCACAGGTGACGGTCAAGGATTTCGAGCAGGGGCCGCCGATTGAGGCTCCCGTGACCATCCGCGTTTTTGGCGAAAACTTGGACTCGCTGCGGGCGGTGGCCGCGAAAGTCGAGGGCATCGTGGCGGGCACCGAGGGGACGATTTATGTGGACAACTCGATTGCGACCATCAAGACCGATTTGGCGGTGAAAATCAACAAGGACAAGGCTGTGTCGCTGGGCATCCCGGTCGCTGAAATTGACCGCATGGTGCGCCTCGCGGTGGCCGGCCTGAACATGGGCACGTTCACGGCAAAGGCCGACGACGAAGACTACGCGCTCACGGTGACGCTGCCGCGCACGACTGTTTTTTCAAATTTGGATGTGTTTAAAAACCTGTACGTCAACAGTTTGACGGGCGCGGCGGTGCCGCTCGCCCAAGTCGCGGACATTGAGTTCAAGCCTTCGCCGAACACGATTTTGCACTTCAACAAGGAGCGGTACGCCATCATCAGTGCCTATGTGCGGACGGGCTTTCTGACTGGCGACATCAACAACAAAGTCACCGAAAAACTGGCGGCGATGGACTTCCCGAAAGGCTACGGCTACGTCGTGGCGGGCGAAGTGGAGAGCAGCCAACGCTCGTTTGGGGGCATGGGCACCATCATCCTCATCACCATTTTTGGGCTGCTGGCCGTGCTGATTTTGGAGTTCAAAACCTTCAAAAGCACGCTTATCGTGTTGAGCGTCATACCATTGGGTGTCATCGGCGCGGTGCTGATGTTGCTGGCGACGGGCTACCCGTTTTCGTTCACGGTGGCGGTCGGCCTCATCGCGCTCATGGGCATCGAGGTGAAAAATTCGATTCTGCTGGTGGATTTCACGAACCAATTGCGGGCCGACGGGCGCGGCCTCGACGAGGCCATCCAAGAGGCTGGGGAAGTGCGTTTCGTGCCGATTTTGCTGACCTCGCTGACGGCCATCGGCGGCCTCATCCCGTTGGCCATCGAGGAAAACCCGCTGTATTCGCCGCTGTCCTATGTCATGATTGGCGGGCTGATTTCGAGCACCTTGCTTTCGCGGATTGTCACGCCGGTGCTGTACAAGTTGCTGGCTCCGAGGGTGGTGTGAGGTGTTCAAACAAGTCGAGAAATATCTGCCAGTGTCGAGTAAATTTGGGCTTCCTTACCTTGTTTCCAAACATCCAAAGCCATGACCGAACAACTTTTCACCCGCCAGTTCAACCAAATGCCGGACGGCTTGAAACAGGAGCTGCTGGCCTACTTTGAGTACCTGATGTTCAAATATCAGGTGAAACAGCCGCTGGCACCCCGCAAAAACGGCGCACAAAAAAACACCCGGCTCGTGCCCAAAGCCGGCTTTTTGAAAGGCACCTTCATCATGGCCGATGGCTTCGACGAGCCGCTCGAAGATTTCAAAGAATATATGCCATGAACCTTCTGCTCGATACCCACGCGCTGATTTGGTTCAGCGAAAACGACCCGAAACTTAACCTCGCGGCAAGGCAGGCCATTGAATCGTCTGACAATGTGCGGTTTGTAAGCATGCCACTTGCTGGGAGATGGCAATCAAGCGCAGCATCGGCAAATTGATTTTGCAAAAGCAGCTCGCCGACATCGTGCGCGAACTGCAAGCCAACGGTTTTGACCTACTCGGCATCGAACCAGAGCATACGCTCAAAATCGAGGTGCTTCCATTTTTGCATCGAGACCCTTTCGACCGGATGTTGGTCGCCCAAGCAATCATGAATGACCTAACGCTCATCAGCAACGAGGCGGTTTTTGATAAATATGGAGCCAAACGCCTATGGTAAAATTTGTCTCCGAGGACGGTCAAAAAAGAGTGAGCCTCGCCAACACATCGGCGAGGCTCACTCTTTTGGGCACTTTTCAGTCCCGAAAATCATCTTGACTGGCCTCAATCCAAAATCCGCCGCAGCTGCCCGGCCACCAATGCCTCCACCAACGTGAACACCAACTGCGGTTTGAGCGGTCGCCAGTTCAGGTCGTTGAAATCCGCCCCGACGTTCAGGTGCAGGTGCAGCCGGGCATCGTGCATTTCCTCCTCGACGTGCTGCCGCGTGTTTGCCAACACAATCCAGCCGCGCTCGTCGCGCACCTCTTCGGCCCATTCGGCGTAATAATCGTCGTCGCGGGAGCCGTGAAAATTGAGCAGGTTTTCGCAGAAAAAGACAAATTTCGAGATGCCCTCGGCCAGCAGCGCGTCCACGACGTTGCGCTTCAATTCGTGGATGTCGTCGTGCAAGGTGTCGTTCCATTCGCCGATGAGTTCGATGAGCGCGAAGCCCTCGTCGTAGTCCACGAACAGGATTTTGAGGTACAGCGTGCTGCTCCCGAACTCGTCCCACTGCGGGTGCAGGTAGAAATTGTACAGCTGGTGCGTGAACTCGAACTCACTGTATGTGCGCCCGAAAAACGGCGATTGCTTGTCCTCGGAGGCGATGTAATAGTCGCGCCAGCGAAAGTGCGGCTCTATGTCGTGCATCGTTTTGAGTGTGCTAATCCGAAAATGGGGAAATGTGCTAATGCTCACGAATTCAAGCAGTTAGCCTAATTCTATGTATCTACTTTTGCCACAAAACTAAGCCATGCCCGATTCTGCCAACCTGCAAAAATCATCCCTCATCCCTCATTCCTCATCCCCGAAAAT
>JBKBIC010000370.1:0-2963 GCA_046299435.1 Saprospiraceae bacterium | reverse complement strand
TAAACCCCCGCCCCACGAGTTATACCGCAGATTTTCCCCGAGAACCCGCAGAGTTTCGCAGAGGTCTATAGAAAAAGAGCCTACCCGAATGGATAGGCTATAGCAATTTATCTGTCTCGTTCGCCTATTTCTGAAAAGCCGGCGCGACCACCAATTCCTTCGAGCCGGGCGTATAGAGATAAAAACCCTCGCCGGTCTTCACCCCCAATTTTCCGGCAGTCACCATGTTCACAAGTAGCGGGCACGGCGCGTATTTCGGGTTGCCGAAGCCCTCGTGCAGCACACGCAAAATGGCGAGGCAGGTGTCCAATCCGATGAAATCGGCCAGTTGCAGCGGCCCCATCGGGTGCGCCATGCCGAGTTTCATCACCGTGTCAATCCCCTCCACGCCGCTCACGCCCTCGAAAAGTGTGCAAATCGCCTCGTTTATCATTGGCATCAGAATCCGGTTTGCCACAAAGCCGGGATAGTCGTTCACCACGACGGGCACTTTTCCGAGCTTGCGCGAGAGCTCGACGACGGCATCGTTCACCGCGTCGGTCGTGGAATAGCCTCGGATGACCTCCACCAATTTCATCACCGGCACGGGGTTCATGAAGTGCATCCCGATGACCTGTTGAGGGCGTTTGGTAGCAGCGGCGATTTTCGTGATGCTGATGCTCGAAGTGTTCGTCGCCAGAATCGCCCCGGCAGGCGCGTGTTGGTCGAGGTCGGCGAAGATTTTGAGTTTCAGGGCCACGTTTTCTGTGGCGGCTTCCACCACGAGGTCGGCGTTGGCCACCCCTGCAGCAAGGTCGGTGTTCGTCGAGAGCCGTGCGAGCGTGGCGGATTTGTCGTCCTCTGAGATTGCCCCTTTTTTGATTTGTCGGTCGAGGTTGCCGCCGATGGTGGCGATGGCTTTTTCGAGTGCCGCCGCGTTGACATCAATGATGGTCACGTCGTAGCCCGTCTGCGCGAAAACGTGGGCAATGCCGTTGCCCATTTGGCCGCCGCCGATGACAGAAATCTTTTGCATAGAATGAGGAGTGATGAATGATAAGTGATGAATCGCGTTGAAAATCAAGCAGTTCTCAACCCGAATCACGCTTTTGGGTGGCAAAAGTAAGACGAAAATCGCCCTTGCAATCAGCCATTCATCACTTATCGCTCATCACTCGCCACTCAATTTTCTACTTTTGCACGTCCTTTTTTGCTGCGAAAATCGTCATCGAATGCTGGACAAAATCACTCATTCACACATTCACTCAATCAATCATTGATGAGACAACAAATCGTCGCCGGCAACTGGAAGATGAACAAGACCCTCGACGAGGGCACCGAACTGGTCAAATCCGTCCTCGAAAAACTCGGCAACCTGCGCGGGCTTGTGGTGTTCGCGCCGCCGTTCGTGCATCTGGCTTCCGTCGCAGCCCAAATCAAAGGCCGCCCCGGTGTGCATCTTGCCGCCCAAAACTGCCACCAAGAAGAAAAAGGTGCGTTCACCGGCGAGGTTTCGGCAGATATGCTCGCCTCGGTCGGCGCGGAATTCGTCATCCTCGGTCACTCCGAGCGGCGGCAATATTTCGCGGAAAGCAATGCGTTGCTGGCGCAAAAAGTGGACTTGGTGCTGAAAAAAGGCCTTCGCCCCATTTTTTGCTGCGGCGAGCCGCTCGAAATCCGCGAGGCTGGTACCCACGTCGCGTTCGTGGCCGAGCAACTCCGCGAAAGCCTTTTCCACCTGCCCGAAAGCGAGTTCCGTAAAATCGTCATCGCCTACGAACCCATCTGGGCCATCGGCACCGGACGCACGGCCAGCAGCCAGCAGGCGCAGGAAATGCACGCCGCCCTCCGCGCCCTGCTCGCCCAGCAGTACGGCCAAGCCGTCGCCGACGACACACCTATATTATATGGTGGCTCCTGCAACGCCCAAAACGCCGCCGAACTTTTCAGCCAACCCGACGTGGACGGCGGTCTCATCGGTGGGGCCTCGCTGAAAGCCGATGATTTCGTGGCAATCGTTCATTCTATGGTGATTCGTTGATTTGGCTATTGGGTGATTTGAAAACCCGACAAGCATCACCGAATATCCAAATCACCAAATCGCCAACAAAATGTCCCCCGTCACCCAACGCTTTTTGCATTGTTTTCTCCGGCTCAAAGACGAGGGCCGGGTGCGCTCGGCGCGGGCTTTCGCAGCGGCGTTGGAGTATTTGCCACAATCGTGGAGCGAGGTGATGAACGGTCGGCGCGACGTGACGATTGACCTCATCCGCCGGGCGGTCGAGGTGTTCGAGTTCAACCCCGTGTACATTTTCACGGGCGAAGGCGAATTTTTCATGGGCAAACAGCACGGCGGCGGGTTCCGGTTGGTATCCGTCGTCTCTGCCGAAAAAGCGGACGAGCGCATCGTCCACGTCCCCGTCGCGGCGCAAGCAGGCTACGCGGAAGGCTTGGGCGAGGTCGGGTTTGTGCAGGATTTGCCCACGTTTTCGTTGCCGGACTACCGTTTCAAACTTGGGACGCACCGTTGTTTCGACGTGGCGGGCGACTCGATGGAACCCACACTTTTCGAGGGCGACCGCGTGGTGTGCAGTTTCGTGGAACCCGATTTGTGGGAATCGGCCATCAAAAACAGCCATGTGTACGTCCTCGTGACCCGCGCCGATGTGGTCGTGAAGCGCGTCCAAAACCGCCTTCGAGATATGGCCGAACTCACCTTACTCTCTGACAATCAATACTATAAGCCGTACAATTTATCGGGCGATGAGTTGCGCGAGGTCTGGCAAGTCCGGCTGAAAATCAGCCCTTTCCTGAACACGCCACCTGCCCGCCAAGATGACCTGACCGAGCAACTCAAACTCTTGCAGGACACCATCCGGGCGCAATCCAAACTGATTGACCACCTGAACCATACGGTAGAAAAGTTGGGCAAAAGTTGAAGAGAGGTAAAAGTTGAAGAGAGGTAAAAGTTGAAGAGAGGTAAA
>JBKBIC010000369.1:0-3019 GCA_046299435.1 Saprospiraceae bacterium | reverse complement strand
CGCAAGGCCGCCGATTGCTATCAATTCGTGAAGCGCGAAAACGAGCGTTTCCCGCTCGTCGGGCTGAAATACGCCCGCTCGCTGAAACAGGACGGACGCTACCGCGAAGCAATGGAGGAGTTCAAATGGTTCGCCCGCGACTACAAAGGCCCCGGCAAAGAGCAGTTGGACAAAATCATTGTCAGCGACATCAAAGGCTGCGAAATGGGCATCGAACTGGCCGCCCAAAAACCCAAAACCCTGCCCATCGAAGTGCAAATCCTTCCCGAATGGGTCAATTCGCCCGAAAATGAGTTCGCGCCCGTGCCCTTCACCGATGACCTTTTGTATTTCTCCTCACTCGTCGGCGGGCGCGCCAAACTCTTCCGCACGGCCCGGCAGGACGGCCAATGGAGCACCCCCATCGAACCGCAGGGATTGCCCGAAATGGCCGCCGAGCACTTCGGCAGCGGTGCGTTCTCGCCCGACGGAAGCCGGTTTTATTTCACGCAATGCTCGGCGGTCAACCCCGATTTGGTCGGCGGCAACGGCCTGCGGGCGCACTGCGAAATCTTCGTCATCCGGCGCAGCGACGGCGGCTGGGGCCAGCCCGAACGCCTGCGCGACTATATCAACATGGCCAACTGCACGAACACCCATCCGTTCGTGGCGCAGGAGCGCGGCGTGGAATACCTGTTTTTTGCCAGCGACCGCGACGGCGGCTCCGGCGGACTTGATTTATATATGTGCGAACGGACGCTCGAAGGCGACGACCTTGATTTTTCGTTTCCGCAAAATTTGGGCGAGGCGGTGAACACAGGCGGCGACGAAATCACGCCGTTTTTCGAGCCGCAAACACAGACATTGTTTTTCAGCAGCAACGGCCACACCTCGCTCGGCGGCATGGACGTGTTCAAAACCGTGCGCGCCGCCGGGCGTTGGACGAAGCCCGAAAACCTCGGCGTGCCGTTCAATTCCACCTGCGACGACTTCTTTTTTTCGCCGAAAAAAAGTGGCAACGGCGGCTTTTTCGTCTCCAACCGGATGTACGGCCGCGCCAAAACCAGCACCCGCCACGAGGACATTTTCGAGTTCTTCCCCCGTGAAAACCAACTGTTTGCGACCGGAAAAGTATCCGACAGCAGCACCGGCCTCGCACTCGCAGATTGCATGGTCGGGCTGTACGAAACCTCGGCGGGCGAGGAGCCGCGCCTGCTCCAAGTGCGCCCATCGGCGGACGGAACCTTCCGTTTCGCGGTTTTTCCCGACCGAAACTACGCCATCGAAGCCTCGAAAGACGGCTATCAAACCGCGCTCGTGCCCGTCACCGCACAGTACGCCACACCCAATGGCTTCGATATCGGCATCGCCATCAAGCCCGAAACCAAGCCCGCACAGCCCATCTCGCCCGACCTTTCGGACATCGGCGACGAACTGACAATCACCCCAATTGACTCGAAAGAAGCCGCGACCGAACCCGAACAGCCCGCCGAAGAGGGCCTCATTTTCAAAATCCAACTGGAAGCCGTGCCGACCTTCCTGCCCGACGACCCGAAATACGCCGCTGTGCGCGGGCGCGGGCGGTTGAGTTCCGAAATCATCTCCGCCGAGCGGAACATCGTGCGCATCATGCTCGGCAACTTCGAGGACAAAAAAACGGCGAACGACCTCGCCCGCGAGCTCCGCAACTCGGGCGCGTTCCCGCAGGCATTCGTGGTCAAGTATTTTGGCGGGATGCGACTTTGAGATGAAAAACGTCCACCGAAAACGGTTTCGGGCCAACTGCTGTTTTGTCATTAAAAATCAAAACACCTTTCTTCGGGACACGGAAACCGGGCGCGGGCGCGTAGTTTTGTCCGCGCTCAATTTCTTCACGAAACACTCGCCCGGCCCATGCAACGGAAAGATTTTTTGAAAACCATCACGATGCTCCCATTTGCCGCCAGCAGCATGAAACTCAACGATTTGAAAAAAATGACGGACGAGTTCGGCGCGTCCGACCGGATGCCAGCCCTGTTCATCGGGCACGGCTCGCCGATGAACGGAATCGAGGACACGGAATTCAGCGAACGCTGGAAAAAACTCGGCTCCGAAATCCCGCGCCCGCGCGCAGTCATCTGTGTATCAGCGCATTGGCTCACACGCGGCACCTTCGTGACCGCCATGACGCAGCCCAAAACCATCCACGATTTCGGTGGCTTCCCGAAGGCTCTTTTCGACGTACAGTACCCCGCGCCCGGCAGCCCAGCGGTGGCCGCCGAGACCAAGCAACTCGTGCAAAAAACGGACATCGGCCTCGACCACGACTGGGGCCTCGACCATGGGACTTGGACGGTGGTGCGCCGGATGTTCCCCGATGCGGACATCCCCGTGTTGCAACTGAGCATTGATTACCACAAACCGCCGCAATACCACTACGAACTGGCACAAGAACTGGCCGCGCTGCGCGAAAAAGGCGTGCTCGTCATCGGCAGCGGCAACATGGTGCACAACCTTCGGATGGTGGATTTCAGCCGCATCAACGAGCCGGACTACGGCTTCGATTGGGCGCACGAGATGAACGCCATTTTCAAGCAAAAAATAGGCGACGGCGATCACGCCGCGCTCGTCAATTACCAGAATTTGAGCAAATCGGCCACGCTCGCCATCCCCACGCCCGACCATTATTACCCGCTGCTGTACGTTTTGGGCATCCGGGGCAAAAGCGAAAACCCCGAATTTTTCAACGACAAAGCCGTTGCCGGTTCCCTGACGATGACCTCCGTGCGGTTCGGATGATGACAAATTTTGATTTTGGATTTGCGAATTACGATTCGGCGACAGGCGACATTCGTAAATCGCAAATCAAAAAACTAAATCATCTGCTACCGAAAATCAGGCTGCCGATGCGCACCAGCGTACTGCCCTCGGCAACGGCGATTTCCCAATCGCCAGACATACCCATTGAAATTTCGCGGAAGTGCGCGGCCTCCGGGAAGAAGTCGCGGCGCAGGTTTCCGAAGATTTGCCGCAGGCAGCGAAACTCGCGGCGTACCTGCTC
>JBKBIC010000368.1:0-3048 GCA_046299435.1 Saprospiraceae bacterium | reverse complement strand
TGGCTCAGCCTCGTGTACTCGCGGGCCTTGCTCGATTGGGAAGTGCAGAAACACCTCAACGCACAACGCGACACCGATACCATCCGCGAATTCTCCGTCCGCATCATCCAACAACAAAAAGGGCGTTACCTGTGGTTCTTCATCCTTTCGCTGCTCGCGTTGATAGCCGTGGTGGGCTTCATCTCCTATGCCCGCTACACCGTGCTCAAAAGCGAGGGCGACACGCCCCCTTCCATGTTCGAACTCCTGATACTGCTCCTACCCCTTATCATCACGGTGGTCGAAGTCTTTTTCGGGATGTACCTGTGGTACTTCCTAGTGATGACTGCCGATAGCATCGGGGCATGGCGCAACCGCAGCCAGTACCTGAAAAACCGCGACTACTGCGCCGCACACGATAAAGTGGCCGTCGAGCTCCTTGGCCGCGCCTTCCCGAACAGCACAGAGGTCAACCTAACCAAGATGCAAAAAGACCTCAAAGACTCCTTTCTGCGCGTCAATACCCGCAGCCTCGACGACCACTATCTTGACGAATGGCACTACCAACAAGCCATTTTCGAGGTACGCGACGGCGCGACCAAAAACCCCATCTTCAATGCACGAGTGGTCGGTTTTACTCAAAGCCGGGCAGTCTCCTCCGCTTACTTCACCAACGAGGACGGCATCGCAGTCGTCTTTTGGCAAGGAGCTGATATGCTCCAAACCGTTGCCGTCGGCAATACCTACTTCCCCGGTCCGTTCGCCCAGAACCTGACGCACGTCCTATGGCTGGGCACCCCACCCATCATCCCCGACGCACTCAAGACACCGCAGGAAATGCCCGCATGAAAAAAGCAAACGCCCCGATGCCAAACTTCCGGGGCGTTCACTTTTTGATAACACGCACAATCGCGTTTTTTGTCAAAAGAATCGCTCCCATGCCCATGCCTCCCCGCCGCCTCAATCCCCACCACATCACCGACAAAACCCGGCTCGCCCGCCTGCTCGACGAGTACCTCAACACGCTCGAAAACTCCCCGATGCACGTCCACATCAAATCGCTGGCGTGGGAGCTGCAACTGCCCGAAACCCTACTCACGCGCCTTCGCAACCCCAACGACACGCCCGAAATCACCGCCGAAGACTACCACATCCTGTTCTCGAACATCATGTTCCGCTTCCCGACCGTCAAAATGTGGCAGGCCGCCGACGGGGAGATATTTTTTGAAATGTGAACTTTGCCCCGCGCCAGCCGTTTGGCGGCGCACCGCACCGCATGAAAATCAAAGACATCACCGCCTACCTCGACTCCATCGCCCCCCCGCATTTGCAGGAAAACTACGACAACGCCGGCCTCATCGTCGGCGACCCAGAAGCCGAATGCCGAGGCGTGCTGTTCTGCCTCGATTCGACGGAAGCCATTGTGAATGAGGCAGTTCGCAAAGGCTGCAACCTCGTCGTCGCCCACCACCCTATCGTTTTCAAAGGCTTGAAACGGCTCAATGGCCGCAATTATGTGGAGCGCACGGTCATGGAAGCCATCCGCCGCGACGTGGCGATTTTTGCCATCCACACCAACCTCGACAATGTGCATCGGCACGGCGTGAACGCCAAAATTGCCGAAAAAATCGGCCTCGCCGGCACCCAAATCCTCGCGCCCAAGCCCGGCACAAACGACCCCGACATAGGCGCGGGCCTCCTCGGCCACTTGCCCGAACCCATGTCCGAGACCGCGTTTTTGCAGCGCGTCAAAACCGCGTTGCGGGCAGGCGTGGTGCGCCACACGGCTTTGCTTGGGCGTTCGGTGCAGCGCGTGGCGGTGTGCGGCGGGGCGGGCAGTTTCCTGCTGTCCGAAGCCATCCGTGCCGGAGCCGACGCATTCGTGACCGCAGATTTCAAGTATCACGAATTTTTCGATGCCGACGGGCGCACCCTCGTGGCCGACATCGGGCACTACGAAAGCGAGCAATTCACCATAGAATTGCTGCACGGCCTTGTTTCGGCGAAATTCCCTACTTTTGCGCTCCATTCGACGGAACTGGACACGAATCCGGTCAGATATTTCTGATAATCAACGGATTACGCTGGCTAAAACATCCTCCTCGAACTCACTCAATCGCTCAATTGCTCAATCACTCATTGTAAAATATGGCAGCAGAAGCATCTATCGCCGAAAAACTCAGAATGCTCTGGAACCTCCAACAGGTGGACACCCAGCTCGACGAAATCCAAATCCTCAAAGGCGAGCTCCCCATCGAAGTGAGCGACTTGGAGGACGAAATCGCAGGCCTCGACACCCGCATCAAAAAAGTGAAGGCCAGCGTGAAAGAAAGCGAGCAGGACATCGCACGCCTGCAAACCACCGCCAAAGAAGCCGAAAACAACATCAAACGCTACCAAAAGCAGCTGGATGAAGTGAAAAACAACCGCGAGTACGAGGCCCTCCAAAAGGAAATCGAACTGGCGAAACTCGACATCCAGCTCTCCGAAAAGAAAGTGCGCGAGGCTCGCGCCGAGCTCGACAAGAAAAAAGAATCGCTCGCCATCGTCGAAGCCAAGTTCGATGCCAAGCAAAAAGACCTCGAAGCCAAGCGCGTCGAGCTGCAAGGCATCATCGAAAAGACCGAAAAAGACGAGGAAAAACTCCGCAAACAGTCCGAAAAAGCCCGCCAAGGCATCGAAGACCGCTTGCTCAAAGCATACGACAAAATCCGCAAGACCTATCGCAACGGCTTGGCGGTGGTCACGGTGGAGCGCAACTCATGCGGCGGCTGCTTCAACAACGTGCCCCCGCAAGTCCAACTCGAAATCGGCCTCCACAAAAAAATCATCGCCTGCGAACATTGCGGCCGCATCCTCGCCGACAACTCCGTACACGGCGAACTCGCCGGGGTGTGATTTGAGTTGAAAAGAGAGAATAGTTTGAAAGTTGAAGGCCAAAGTCTCTGATTGTCAGGGCTTTGGCCTTCAACTTTTAGAAGTTTTCCCACAGATAAGAGTGTGTTTTAAAATTTGACGGATGTTTTTTGGCAAACTGGCAATGGAGCAATTGCTTAATTATCTCCGAAG
>JBKBIC010000367.1:0-3059 GCA_046299435.1 Saprospiraceae bacterium | reverse complement strand
TTACGGGCCGGTTCCCCTTTCTCACATAACTGCCGAAGACGAAATCTTTTTCGCAAGCAATTTTAAAACATACTCTTGAAGGTGGGCGGCTTTTGCTTTGCGTCATTTCACCCGTCCACTTTCCAAATAATGCCGCAATTGGGCCTTCAATCGTTCGTAATATTCGGCCAGTTGTTCGGCGGTAATGCCTTGTAAATCAGGCACAAAGACAGCCGTCTCGTCCAAGTGGCGGTACAGTTCCGGGTAGTTGGTTTCGATGTTGGAGGTCAGCTGGGTGATTTCGATTTCCAATTGTTCGATGTTTTTCATCTGGCAAAGATTTTTGATTGTTTGATGCCTTTCCACACCTCGAACCAGCCGAGGCTCGCCAAAGCCACCGCCACGCAGAGGCCGAATTGCCCGGCGGAAAGCGGCCCCATCCTGAACAGTTTTTGCAAAAACGGGACGTACACAATTGCCGCAATCAGTGCGGAGGATATGCCCGTTATCCACCAAATGACGCGGTTTTTGTACGCAATCGTCCGCCAGATGGCGTAATCGAACGAGCGGTTGGCGAAGGTCAAAAACAGGTTGGCGAATATCATCGTGACGAACACGAACGAGCGCGTGACCGGCTCGCTCGCGCCGTTTCGGATAGCATAATGGTACATGGCCAGCACGCCCACGCCAATCATCGCCCCTTGCAACAGACTGACCGCCAATTCTTTAAGTGAAAACAAACTGGCTGAGGCCGGGCGCGGGGGCTTTCGCATGGCATTGGGCTCGCCGGGCTCGTTCTCGAACGCGAGGGCACAGGTTGGGTCCATGATGAGTTCGAGAAAAATGACGTGGATGGGTGCGAGGATGTGCAAATATTGCCACCCGAACATCAGCGGCAGCACCACTGTCAGCACGATGGGCAGGTGGATGGACACGACGTAGCGGATGGCCTTCCGCAAGTTGTTGTAAATGCGGCGGCCAGATTCGATAGCGGTCGCCATGCTGGCGAGGTCGTCGTTGAGGAGCACGAGCGAGGCCGCGCTTTTGGCGATTTCGGTGCCTTTTTTGCCCATCGCCACGCCGATTTGGGCTGCTTTTAGGGCTGGGCCGTCGTTCACGCCGTCGCCTGTCATGGCCACGACTTCGCCGTTTTCTTTCAAGGCTTCGATGACGCGCAGTTTGGCATCCGGGAACATCCGAGCGAACACATTGACCTCACGGACTTTTTCAAGCAATTGGTTTTCAGGCATTTGCATCACTTCCGCGCCTGTGAGCACTTGACCGTTGTGCCGTAAATTGGCCGCGCTCGCAATGTGCAGGGCCGTGCGGGCGTGGTCGCCCGTAATCATCTTGACTGCCACGCCTGCCTCGTAAAATTTGGCAAACACCTCCCGGATATTGGCTTTGGGCGGGTCGAAAAATGCCACCAAGCCCTCGAACTGCCAATCAAAACCGTCTTGTTCGGCAGGGAATTTATCTCCTGCAAAGACCGCACTTGCTACGCCCAGCACACGCTGGCCTTTTTCGGCGAAGGCATTGGCTTGGTCGTGGATGTTTTGGCGCGTGGCTTCGTCCAAGTTGCAGGCGGCCAACACCCGTTCCACCGCGCCTTTGCAGGCCACAATCCGCTCATTTTCAGGGCTTTGCCAAATATGGGTCATCATCGGCGGCACACCGGAAAGCGCGTATTCATGCACCAAATCGAATCGTCCATGCAAATCAAGCGAACCGCTTTTTTCTGCATATGCCCGGTGAATGGCCTTTTCCATGGCATCGAATGGCTCCGGTTCGCTGGCCCACATGGCAAATCCGAGCACCCGCCCGCGCCCGGAAATGTCGGCCACATCGGCAACGGACATCCGGTTTTCGGTGATTGTCCCCGTTTTGTCGAGGCAAATGACGGTGGCCGAGCCGAGGCTTTCGACGGTTTTGGGCTGTTTGGCGAGGATGTTTTGGCGCGTCATCCGGTACGCCCCGAGCGCCATGAAACTGGAAAACGCGACTGGGATTTCCTCCGGGATGAGGGCCATGGCCACCGTCAGCGAGAACAAAAGCGCGGGCAGGAGGCGACCGTCGTACCAAAAATTGAGCACGAAAACCAGCACAAAAGCCAGCACGCCAACCACGCCCATTTGCCGGACAAACCGCCCGATTTGGCGTTGCAATGGCGTTTCCTCCGACTCAATGTTTTCGATGGATTTGCCGAGTTTGCCGAATTCGGTGGCGACCCCGACAGCGAACACTCGGGCTGTGCCCTGCCCGGAAGCGACCGTAGTGCCTTGATACACAAGGTTTTGTCCGTCTTGCAAAGTTTTTTCTACGGGCAAGGATTCGCCCGTGAGTACGGCTTCGTCCACCGTGAGGTCGTTGTGTTGGAGCAGTTCCGCGTCGGCGGCGATGCGTTCGCCTTCGGCAAAAAGCATGATGTCGCCCACGACGATTTCCTCACTTGGCACTCGGATTTTCTGGCCGTCGCGGACGACCTTGACTTGGGCTTCGGTGAATTTTCGGAGCTCGTCCAGCGCGCGATCGCTGCGGTATTCCTGCACAATTTCGATGCCCGCCACGAACAAAATGGAAGCAAACATGAGCCACGCTTCCGTCCAATCGCCGATGAAAAAATAAATCGTGCAGGCGACGGCCAACAGCATGAACATCGGCTCGCGGACGACGTGCCACAAAGTTTTCAGCCAAGAGTAACGGGGACGTGCGTAAAACTGATTGGAGCCATGCTGCTGGCGGCTTTCGGCGACTTCCGCCGGAGTCAGGCCATGCCATCTGTTGGTGCGCGAGGAATCAGTTTTTTTCAACTTTGGAGAGGCTTTGTGTTCAGTCAATCTGAAACGAGATGCCGCGCAAATGAGGCGGGCAAGGAAGCGAAAACCGACGCCAAAGGATGGCCAAAGCAGCCGTTTAACCGTGCGCTTTCATCAAAAAGTGGTGCCCGGAGCGGGGCTCGAACCCGCACAACCTCAACGGTTACAGGATTTTAAGTCCTGCGTGTCTACCATTTCACCACCCGGGCCAACAGGCACACAAAAGTAGATTTGGAAAATGAAAAAGCCCGCCCGAATGGGCAG
>JBKBIC010000366.1:0-3216 GCA_046299435.1 Saprospiraceae bacterium | reverse complement strand
GCGATGGGGCCGTGTTTCATCTCGGCAGCCGGGTAGCCTTCGGCGTGGATGTAGGATATTTCCTTCAATTTCAATGCGCCTTCCAATGCCACCGGGAAGTTCACGCCGCGACCGAGGTACAGGGCGTTGGTCGCGTCCTTGAATTCGCCTGCGATGTAGCGCACTTGGTCGTGGCATTTTTTGAGCAACTGCTCGGCTTTGGCCGGGATGAGCGCGAGCTCTTCGATGAGTTTGCGGTAGTCGGATTTGGCGAGATAGCCGCGCTGCTGGCCCATGATGAGTGCCATCATGGTGAGCATGGTGACTTGGCCGGTGAAGGCTTTGGTGGAGGCCACGCCGATTTCCGGGCCGACGTGGATGTACGAGCCGGAGTGCGTGAGCCGTGCGATGCTGCTGCCGACCGTGTTGACGATGCCGTAGGTGAGCGCGCCGCGTTCTTTGGCCAGTTCGAGGGCGGCAAAGGTGTCGGCGGTTTCGCCCGATTGGGAAATGGCGAGCACCACATCGTCGTCGCGCACGACTGGGTTGCGGTAGCGGAACTCGGAGGCGTACTCGACTTCGACGGGCAGGCGGGCTAAATCCTCGAACAAATACTCGGCAATCATGCCGGCGTGCCACGAGGTGCCGCAGCCGAGGATGATCATGCGCTTGGCATTGAGCATCCGCACGGCGTACTCGTCCATGCCGCCAAGTTTGCACCAGCCTTCGTCCGCATCGAGGCGACCGCGCATGCACTCGGCGATGGTGGTGGGCTGCTCGAAGATTTCTTTGAGCATGAAATAGTCGTAGCCGCCTTTTTCGAGCTGCTCGATTTCGAGTTCGATTTCGTGGATGGTCGGGGTTTGCACCTCGTTGCGGAGCGTCTTGATGGTCATGTCGCCCTCGCGGGTGACGGTGGCCACCTCGCCGTCGTTCAGGTAAACGACCTGTTTGGTGTGCTCCACGATGGGCGTGGCATCGGAGGCCACGAAAAACTCGTCCTTGCCGATGCCGATGACCAGCGGGCTGGATTGCCGGGCGGCGACGAGTTTGTCGGGGTCTTTGCTGTCCATGACGACGATGGCGTATGCCCCATGTACCTGCGTGAGGGCTTGGCGGACGGCTTCTTCGACCGGGAGGTTTTCGCGTTTTTGCACCTCTTCGATGAGGTGGACGAGGACTTCGGTGTCGGTCTCGCTGCCGAATTTGTGGCCCAGTTTGAGGAGTGCGCTTTTGAGCACGGCGTAGTTTTCGATGATGCCGTTGTGGATGAGCACCAGCCGCCCGTCGCCGCTGGTGTGCGGGTGCGCGTTGGTGTCGTCGGGCTTTCCGTGCGTGGCCCAGCGGGTGTGGCCGATGCCGGAGGTGCCGTCCACGTTGAGGGTGGCCGTATAGCTTTGAAGGTCGCTGACCTTGCCTTTTTTCTTGTAAACGTTGAGCGTGCCGTTTTGCAGGGCCACGCCTGCGCTATCGTAACCTCGGTATTCGAGGCGTTGCAAACCTTTGATGAGAATCGGGTATGCTTGTTTTTGACCGATGTAGGCGACTATTCCACACATAATGAAGCAGTTGCGGGGGATTTAATTTGAAGATGATTTTCACTTGGCGCGAGCGGCGACGGGGCCGAATCGCGCATTTGAAGTCGTGAGCCTACCCAAATCTGGGTGCGACATTTGCGGCGAGGAGGCTCAAAATTATTTAAGCCGCGTGTATTTCACGCTCAACTTCGCCGAAAATGTGCCGCCGTCCTGACCGAAAAACACGGCCCGGCTCGGTGTGCTTACCTGCGGGTAGATGTTGAGGTACAATGTGTTGCCTTGCAAGTCGCCGCTTTTTTTGTCCACCATGTCTTGGAATCGTTGCGTCAGTTGCATCCGGTATTTGTACACGGTTTGTCCGGCGATGACCTCTTTGCGCGGCATCCCGCCGAACGCTTCGAAGCCCTGATTGAGCAGGGGGCCTGCGGCATAGTACACGTCGGGTATCATCAGGCGGGAGGTGTCGCGCAGCACGATTTGGGGGGCGGGCCAGTACCAAGCCGGGTTGTCGGATGGCAGGGCTGCGGTGGTCAGTTCGAGTTCGGCTTTGTTGATGACCGAACCGCGCAGGCTGTCGGCGTTCGGGATGTCCAACCGCACTTTCAAGCCACCCATGCCTTGCAGATAGACGAGGTTGTGGTTAGGCTTGCCGATGGCGTTGCCGGCCTCCGAGCCTGCGTAATCGTGCGTGAAATGCATGAACTTGTTGCCGCCTGTGAAGTAGAAGTGGTAACGCTTTTGCGCGGTGTCGCCCTCGATTCTGTAAAAAAGCGTCACGCGGCTGTACGTCGAGTTGTTCAGGTCAAAGGCGGACATGGCGCGGGGGTCGGGTGTTTCGGTTTTGAGCCGGATGCCGCGCAGTTTTTGCCAAAAAAGCGTGTCCGCAGTATAGTCGAGCGAGTCGTAGCCGAGGAGTTCTTGCCCGAAACTGTTGTTGAGCGGGACGCGGATGAAGGCCCCTCTGCCGACCACTTCGCGCTGGCTTTTTTGCCCCGGCCCGTACCCGAAAATGAGCGAATCGCGCCGCGAGGGCAGTATCTGGTAGGTGGCAGAGCCGAGTTCCTCGTCCGCCGGGAGTGTCCGGTTGGAGTAGTAGTTGCTGTCCCAGTCGAGTTGTGCGCCGGGATTGAGGCGCGTGACTTTGATGGTCTGGCGTTGGAGCGTGTCGCCGTAGAAGCCTTTGCTGTCTAAGGCGAGGAACATGACGACGGAGTCCAGCTTGCCCACTTGACCGTCGGAGCCTTTGAACTTGGGGCTGAACTGGCCGAGCTCGAACAGCGTGAAAATCTCCGATTCGGTCGCGCCGAAAACCGGGTCGTTGATTTTGCCGCACAGGAAATAATCCGACGAGGAAATCAGGTCGGAACTGTACACGCTGTCCTCGCGCTCGATGCGGAATTGCAGCGGAAGCGTGTCCGTGAAATCATAATTGGCTACCTCGTCGTCGAGCAAATCCGAGCCGAACGGCGTGGATTTGGTGCAGCCCGCCCACAGGGCAAGCACGGCGAGGGCGGCAAATGCGAAGGGGAGATTGCGTTTCGGGGAAGCGGCCAAAGGGGATTTGCCAGTCATTTTCATGAACACTGTTTGGATGGGAAAAGAGTTTTGAGTTTCGGGTTTCGGGGGTTGTTTGTGGGGGGGGGGAGAAGGCAAAAAAAAAAACAAAAAAAAAAAACAAACAACACAACCCACCACGCCC
>JBKBIC010000365.1:0-3245 GCA_046299435.1 Saprospiraceae bacterium | reverse complement strand
GGCACTCATGTGGCTAAAGTAGTTTATTTGAGGATTTTTTGATTTGCTGATGCGTTGACAAACTCAATCAACGCATCAGCAAACCCTCGAATCCTTAATTCTTTAAAACTCCACCCGGTACAGCACATCCGGGAAAAACCCGATTTGGTACAGCGTGCCGACGGACTCATTGGCCGAGCTGTACTGCCGCCGGAAGATGTTTTTGTGGTTCGTAACATTCTGGAAATCAAGGAAAAACGTCTGGCTCAACTTGCGTTTCGCGCTGTTCGTGCGGATGCCCAGTTTCACGTCCCAGCGGAAATACGGGTCGTAACGCTCCGAGTACGCGCGGTCTTCAAAACGCACCTCTTCGCCGGCGGCGATGGAAGCGGGCAGGTTGACGGGCGTGTCGTAGCGGCCTCCGGCGGCGGTCACTTTGGTATCGAGCGTGAAGGCGTTTTTGCCGTTTTTCCCAAACTTGAACTCGCGCCCGGCCAACGCATTGAACACATACTTGCCGTTGAAGGCCGTGTTGCGCTCCACGCCGTCCGAGCCTTTGTATTTCGAGTCGAAAATGGAGGCCGTGACGAGCGTGTACCAGTTGCGGGAGAAGAATTTTTCGAGCGTGAACTCGATGCCGTAGTTGCGGCCCGTGCCGTCGTTGACCAGCGAGCCTTTCTCCGGGAACACGAAATCCGCGCCCGCATTCAGGATTGAAAAACTGGACGAAAAACTTTCAACCGGCACATTGTCAAGGCTTTGGAAATACGCCTCGGCTTTCACGCGCCAATCGGCGGCGGGTTTCAGGTCGTAGCCCAGCACGAAATGATGGCTGCGCGTAAAGCCCAAATCGCCGTTCGTGTTGACAAACGAGCCGTCGGGCTGGCGGTCTTTGAACAGGAAAACGGGCAGCGGCTGGGTCTGGTGGTGCAGGCCGTAGCCGACGGAAAGGGTCTGTTTCGGCGAGAAATTCCAGTTGGCGGCGAGGCGCGGTTCGGCAGCAAAATCCTCCGTGAAATCGAAGTAAAGCCCGTGCAGGCCGGCATTCAAGGTCAGGTTTTCGGCCACGCGGACTTGGGTTTGGGCGTAGGCTTGGGCGGTGGTGAAGTTGCCGTCAAAATCGCGCTGCGTGTACCAATCGGGCAGGCCGTCGCCGTCGAAATCGGGGGTGTTTTCGCGGGTGCGCACGTCGTTTTGGGAATGTGAGACCGTCGCCAGCACGCCCGTCCGCAGGGTCACGCGCTTGTTGATTTTGTTGTTATAGTAGCTCGACACGCGGTAATCGGTCAGCTTTTCATCGAAATCCACCACGCGGAAGCCGCCCGTTTCGTCGTAGCGAAGGTCGTCTTCTTCGTAAATCGTGGCCGCGTGGCTGGCCGAAATGATGGTGCGGAGGTATGAGTGGTCGTTCAGCAAAACATGGTGTTTGAGGCCGATGACCCCGAAACGCGACTTGTTGTAGGCATTGCGCTCCTTCTCCGCGAAGATGTCCGTCGTGTCAATGTCTTTGCCCAAAAACTCAATGTTCGAGGTGCCGCCGATGCCGAACAGGCTGAATTTGCCCGCCCGTGTGTTGCCCAAATCGAGGTTGAACGACAGGTCTTTGTACGCCGGCAGGGCTGTCGTCCCGATGTTCAGGCCGGCGGCATGGGCCACTTCCACGAACGAATGGCGATAGGCCACGAGGAAAGAGCCGTCGTTTTTGCGGTTCACCGGCCCCTCAATCATGCCCTCGAAGCCTGAAAACGCAGCGACTTGGCCCGTGAATTCGAGGCGTTCCTTGTTGCCCGTCCGCATCCCGATGTCGAACACACCGGCCAGTGCGTTGCCATATTCCGCTGAAAATGCGGAAGTTAGGAAATCGGAATTGGCAATGATGTTCGGGTTCAGCGCGGAGACTGGGCCGCCCGTCGTGCCGAGTGTGGAGAAGTGGTTGGGGCTGGGGATGGGCACGCCTTCGAGCCGCCAGAGCACACCGGTCGGCGAGTTGCCGCGAATCACGATGTCGTTGCGCTGGTCGTTCGAGGCAGCCACGCCTGCGAAGTTGGCGACCAACTTGGACACGTCGTTGCGGCCACCGGAGTAGCGGCGCACTTCCTCCACGTTGAATTGGCGGGCCGAAATGGCGGCCAGTTCGTTCACGGGCTTGTCCTTGTCGGCCTTCGCGGTGATGACGACTTCGGACATTTTCACCAGTGATTCTTCGAGGCGCACATCGAGCACGACCTCTTTGCCGGCGGTGACGAGGATGTTCGGGATGTTGATTTCGTCGTAGCCGAGGTAGGTCACGCGGATTTGCTGGCGGCCAATGGGCACGTTTTTGAGCGTGAATTTGCCGTTGGCATCGGTCGTCGTGCCGGTGCGTGTTTCGCCACTGACGAGTTCGATGGTCGCGCCGATGAGCGGGGTCTCGGCCTGTTTGTCGAGCACGGTGCCGCGCAAGGTTTGGCCGATTTGCTGCGCGGAAATGCCGTTTGCGAAAAGCAGAAACAGCATGGGCAGGAAGGGGAACAGTGGTAAGCGATTCGTTTGCATATCGAATTTTCAGTTGATGATGATGTCGGATTTGATGCTGCAAACGTCGGGCGGTGGGCTTGGGCGCGAAAGTTGAAAAGTATGGACGGCAGTTTGGGCAAGATGAATTGTCGAATTCCGGGGGCGAATCGTTTGCCTCCGCCGGGCTTCCCAAAAGCCAGACGGCTGGCCGAGTTTGCCTCGGTCAGCCGTCTGGCATGGGTAAAAACCGCTTTTTTCAGCGAGAAATCGTGGGTTTGGCGGTCAAACGTCGCCTGTGGGCATCACATATCGTAGGTCAGTTCCACTTCCGGCGAATCGGGGTGGGCTTGGCAAGTGAGCACATAGCCGTCGCGCACCTCGTCGTCGTCGAGGGCGTAGCAAGCGTCCATGCGGACTTTCCCTTTGGTCACTTTTGCCATGCAGGTTGCGCAGGCCCCGGAGGTGCAGGAGTACGGCGGGTCGTAGTTGTCGCGGATGAGCGTGTCGAGGATGGTCATGTTCGGCTCGACGACGGTCTCGATGCGCTCGCCTTTCAGGACGACGACGATTTTGGCCGGGCCGCCGCTGGCCGCCACCGGGCTTGCCTCGCCGGGCGTGTGGTTGGGGTCAACGAAGTGTTCCGTGTGGATTTGCTTGGGTTCGATGTTGCGCCCGGCCAGCGCGGCCTTGACGGTTTCGGCCATAGTGCCAGGCCCGCAGACGAAATACTGCGCGTCGTGTTCGGGGCCTTGCACGAGGTTGTCGTCGAG
>JBKBIC010000364.1:0-3262 GCA_046299435.1 Saprospiraceae bacterium | reverse complement strand
CCCGCTCGGGGTGGGGGGTTTTTGGGCCCCCCCCACGCTGCGTTTCCGGGGGCGGTTCGTGGCGGATGCTGCCCCGAATCGCCCCCAATTTTTCAAAGTTCCAGACTTACAGTCAAATAAAACTGCCGTCCGGCCTGCGGAAAAAAACCAGCTTGGTGATAAGTGCTGCCGTTTTCGAGCCGCGTGTACGGGTCGTCGGGCCGCGCATCGTAGCCGGCAGAGACATAACGGTATGCCCAGCCATTCGATACATACTTGGTATTCAAGAAGTTAAGTACCGAAAAAACCAGCTGCGCCCGTTGCCCGCTGCGGTTTTCGAGCCGGACGTTCAGCCGCGCATCGGCCACAAAATAGCCCGGCAATTGCGTGGCTGCGTTCGAGGTGTTGTCCAAAAACTGGCTGCCGACGTATTTACCCGCCAGCGAAATTGCCGCCTCGCGCCGCGTTTTTTTCACGAACAAAAAACCCGCTTCGGCCCGCCCAATGACGTTCGGCGAAAACGCCAAATCGGTGTTTTCGTGCTCGATTTGCAGCTGTCCGCCCGTGTCCCAATCGTCCAAAAATTCGGTGAATTGCACAGCCTTGTTTTGGCTAAGTGCCACGTTGCCAGCGAGTTGCAACCGTTCGAGTACCGTCGTTTCGGCTTCCAACTCGATGCCTGCACGGTGGCTGCGCGGCACGTTCGTGCGGATGTACGCGCCCACGTCGTTCAGTCGCCCGTCGAGCACGAGCTGGTCGCGGTATCGCATCCAAAACAGGTTGGCCGCCACGCGCCAGCCCGCTGACGATGCTTTCACACCTGTTTCCACGTCGAGCAGGCGTTCGGACTTTGGCCGACTGGCCGGGGAGCTCTGCGTGAAATCGTTGCGGTTCGGTTCGCGGTTGCCGATGCCGACGAACGAATAGGCCGTCCACGCGCCGCCGAGCCGCTTGGAAACGCCCATTTTGGGATTGAAAAACAGGAACCGAGCCGATTGCGTCACGTTTCGCAGGTCGTTGTCGAAGCCCAGAAACTCGTGCCGCACGCCCCGGATTTGCAAATCCAAAAACGTCGCCCAGCCACCGCGCCAAGCCAGTTCGGTTTGCAGGTAAATGTTCGCGTCGCGCTTGTCCGCGTCGTTGTCGTAGTAGCGGGCGGGCACCCCGAAATTTTGGGAAAACTGCGCCCAAATCACCTCGCCAAAATGCTGGCCGAGGTACTGGCTCACCGCGCCGCCGAGCGTGAAAACGGGCGGGCGGGCGAAAAACGGCGGATTCACGGGCGGCGCGAACCGCAGCGCGAATGTGCTGCCGAAAAAGTGGTTGTCGAGCCAACGCCGCCGCACCAAATCCGTCTCGCCGAAGGCCGTGTCCACCACAAAAAGCGGCGGCAGGCCGTAGTCGGCGAGCGTTTCGGCGGCCTTGTATTCTTCGTAAAAACCGCGACCGCGTGTGTAGTGGCCGTTGAGTTGGAGCGATAGCCCATGCCGCATTTGCCGCCGGAAATGGAGCAGGTAATACGTCTGCCGATAGTCGTCCACTTGGTCGGGATAAGGGCTGCCGGGGCGTTCGGTCCCAGCCGGATTGAACCGCCTAAGTGCATCGTTTTCAAGGAATTGCGCGGGCAGGCCGTACCATGATTGGTAAGTAATCTCGTGCCCATCGAGCACATGGAATTGCACGGATTGGCGGCCGTCCACATACGCGGCGGAGAGGTGCGCCGAGTTCAAATCCGAGCTGGCGCGTTCCACCCAGCCATCGGATTTAATCTGCGACAGCCGCCCCGAAAACGCCCAATGCCCACCGAGCAGCCCTGTCCCGAATTGGCCGGAAAACTTCTGCGTCCCGAATGAGCCGACCGTCCCGCTGAGCCGCGCCGTCGGTTCGGCCTCGACTTTTGAGATGTCCACATTGACCGTCGCGCCGAAGGCCCCGGCTCCGTTGGTGCTCGTGCCCACGCCGCGCTGCACTTGGATTTCGCTGGCCGAAGCCGCCAAATCGGGCAAATCCACCCAAAAAACCTGTTGGCTTTCCGCGTCGTTGACGGGCACACCGTTGAGGGTCACGTTGATGCGTGTCTGGTCGCTGCCGCGCACCCGCAGGCCCGTGTAGCCGATGCCCGCGCCCGCGTCCGAAGTTTCGACCACAGATGGCAGCCCGGTGAGCAAAAAAGGCACGTCCTGTGCGTGGTAGTTTTGGCTTATCTGCTTGGCTGTCAGGTTGTTGTGCGGCACGGGCGACTGGCTGCCCGCCCGCGTGGCTTGGATGACGACGGTCTGCAAGGCGAGCGAATCGGGCATCTTGCGCTGCGCGCGGAGCGGCGTTGAAAAGAGAAAAAGTAGAAGAGCGGAAAAGAGGAAGAGCGGAAAGGAGGAAAGGTTTGACAGGGGAAAACGTCGGTTGGCCTGTTGGCCAATGGCAGCCGGGCGGCCGCTTTTTGCAAAAAACATGGTGAAAAAAGATGAACGACGAGCGTCAAAGACTCGTGCGTCGGGTGAAAAATCCCTGCGAAGGGGCTTCGCAGGCAGCAATTCACCAACCCGTCTCATGTTCCCTTCCCGGCATGACCCGGGCAGGTTCGATGGGTATGATCTCAGCCAATTTCAGGAGTGATGAGTTATGAGCGATAAATGATGAATTTCTCAACGGATTCATCACTCATAACTCATCATTCATCACTTAAAAATGGCACCCCAAGAGTGCGGCAAAAGTAGCGCGGCAATTCGTTATCGGATGACGCGGGTTTTGAAATGATTTTGTCGGATGAAATCCGTTTCAAAATCCGCGTCATCCGATAACTATTTTTGACACAGCGGCTTCCAAGCGCGTGGCCTGGTCGCCGCGCAACATCCAAAAAGGCACCTCCAATGCGCGCAGCAAGGCCTCGTATTTGCCGAAAAGCACGTCGCGGTCGTGCGGGTTTTCGCGGAGCGGGTCGGGGTGCCACTCGAAATCGGGCGCGGCGAGCAGGTAAAAATCGGCGCGGCGGCGGGCGAGGTTTTCGGCGGTGAACGGCTCCTCCACGCCGTATTTGTGCAGCGACCAAATGTGCAGCACGGTCAAATCCGTGTCGCAAACAATGGGCGCGCGGGCGTGTTCAGCGTGCCAATCCTCCCAAGCCATTTGCCCGGCGGCGATGCGCGGGAGGTCGGCCTGCGTGTAGTCTCTGCCCAAATTTTGGAGGTAAACCCGCGAAAACTCCGGCACGCAAACCGCGCCGAGCCGCTCGGCCAACGCGAGGGCAAGCGTGGTTTTGCCCGACGATTCGGGGCCGGTCACGACG
>JBKBIC010000363.1:0-3269 GCA_046299435.1 Saprospiraceae bacterium | reverse complement strand
CGCCGTGGTGGGAGGACAACCGCAAACTCGATTTCCCGCGCGGCTACCACATCGAATATTGGGGCGGCTTGGGGATGCCGGCCTACGGTTTTGGCTGGGGAATCGAGGACTTGAACGGGATGTTCCCCGATCGCAACGGCCAAAAACGCGAACCGGGCGGCTACGGTGCGACTTTGAAAGACGACTACCGGCGGTTCTACGGTGCGTACATCGGCATGGCCGGGCGCGGCGAACCGGTGCCACGCGAGGACAATTACTGCGAAATTGACCCCGACAAGGTGGACAAATTCGGCATCCCCGTGTTGCGGTTCCATTACAAATGGTCGGACTACGAACGCCTGCAAGCCAAGCATATGCAGGACACATTCGAGCGCATCATCACCGAAATGGGCGGCATCCCGCTCGGCAAAAAGCCCGGCCCGGAGGAAGATTACGGCCTGAACGCACCCGGCGAAATCATCCACGAGGTCGGCACCGTCCGCATGGGCAACGACCCGAAAAAATCCGCCCTGAACAAATGGCAACAGGCCCACGACGTGAAAAACCTCTTCGTCGTGGATGCCGCGCCGTTCGTGTCGCAGGGCGACAAAAACTGCACTTGGACCATCATGGCACTCTCCATGCGCGCTTCGGAATACATTGCGAAGGAGGTGAAAGCGGGAAATTTGTGAGTTTCCCGACTTGATGCGATTGGAACACGGATTGAACGGATTGGGCGGATTTGCACGGATTTTTGAATAAAATCTCTGTGCGCCCCGTGCCTCTGTGTTCAATTAAAAAAAACCGTGCAAATCCGCCCAATCTGTGTTCCAATCATGCCTAATCGGAAATCATAAATCCAAAATCGAAACATGGAAATCATTGAAAAATATCCAATCACGCTTGCCGAACGCCTCGAACTCGGCGCGGGCGAAGTGCGGCTGCCCGGTTCGTTCGACGATTTCATGGAGATGATTGAGGTCTGCGATTATCCCATCGAGTACATCAACAACGAAATAATCATTATGAGCATAGCCTCTGACCCCCACGAGAAAATTGTCGCCAACCTGCTGCGCGAGTTGGGCATCATTTTCAAACGTAACCCGGATTTCCACCGTTACGGCAGCAACCGCCACGTTTGTGTGCCTGATGTGCCGGGCGCGTATTCGCCGGATGCTTCCATCGTCAAAGGCCAGCCAGAAATTTTCACCTACGCCCCCGGCAAAACAGCCAACCTGAACCCCTGGCTCGTGGCCGAAATCATCTCGAAAAGCTCGCGCGGCACCGACATGGGCGACAAACTGCCCGACTACAAGACTATTCCTTCGCTGCGCTACATCCTCTATTTTGAGCAAGACAAACCGCTCCTGACTTTTCATCATCGTGCATCTGAAAACCATCGTTGGGCCAGCGAGGATTTCGACGGCCTCGACCAGACGTTTGAAATAGAAGGCAAACCCGTCCTCATGGCCGATGTCTATGAAAACGTGATTTTTTGACCCATTTTATTATTGTCCCTCGTCAATTTTCCTATTCGCTAAACTTCCGTTGGCGACGCACAATCCAATAATCATCCTCTATTTTTTCTTCACCAACAACTGATTTTTTCACCATGAAAAAACTATTGCTCATCCTCCTTTCCTTCACGCTGCTGGCACAGGCACACGCGCAAGTCGTGCGCTTGGTCAAAGACCTCAACCCCGGCTCGCCGGACGGCTTTGCAGAAGGAGCCAGCGACGCAGGCCTGCTGACCAGCCTCGATTCGGTGCTGATTTTCATCGCCTACGGCAAAGGCAACTCCCGCATCCTCTGCCGTTCCGATGCGAAATCCATCAGCACGGTGCCGCTCGTGCCGCCCTTTGCCTCGAACGAAACATTCGCTGGCTGGGCTGTCTCCGACGGGGTGCTTTGGTTCGCCGTCAACCGCCCCACGAAGGCCGACCTGTACTCCTCCGACGGCACGGTGGCGGGCACGACGTTGCGACACTCCACCGACGGGGCGCGGTTCACGAAGCTGCGCGGCTTTCGTGGCGGCGTGATTTTTCACAAACACATTGACCCGTCCGACGAGCTGCTGACCTATTTTCCAAACGGCGGCGCGGCTCCGCAAAACATCCGGCAGTTCAACCCCATTGCGGGCGGCATCCTCGATTTGGCGGTCGTGGGCGACAGGTTCGCCTTCGGCATCGGCGCGACGGAAACCGGCGTGACCGACCGCTACCTGTTCCGGTACGACGGCCAGACGAGCCTTTTTGAAAAAGTGCAGCTGCTGAACACCGGCAACGAGTTCAACACCGGCATCCACATGACCCCCGTCGGCAACCGCGTGTTCTTCTTTTTCCAGAAAAACAGCCAGACCAAAACCCTCTGGACAAGCGACGGCACCGACGCAGGCACCATCCAACTGAAAAACATGACGACCGAGACCACCAACTCGCTCGTGCCGCTGGGCATCATGGCGGATTTTGGCGGCAAACTGGTGTTCCGGGGAAAGTCAACCACCCAAAATGTCGGCACCGAAATTTGGATAAGCGACGGCACCCCCAACGGAACCACCCTGCTCAAAGACATCGCCGTCGGCCCGGATAGCGGAATGCCGCAGGACTTCACGGTCTGGAACGGAAGACTGTATTTCACTGCCCTGAACGGCGCGGCCAACAGCGAACTTTGGGCGACGGACGGCACCACAGGGGGCACGCAGCGCGTACTGCCCGATTTCGCCTTCAACGAAGGGCACGGCTATGGCCTGACGGTGTTCAACGACTCGCTGGCGTTCGGTGGCTTCGAGGCGGCCACAGGCTCCGAACTGATGATGTGCAAGGGCAATGAAGCGTCGCTGCACGTCGTCTCGAACGCGAGTGCCGCTGGCCAAAACACCTTCCTGCCCAGCAATCTGATGCCCGCTGGCAAACGCCTGTTTTTCGCCGCCGAAACTGCTTCCATTGGCCGCGAACTGTGGGTCTATGAGCCATACGTCAAAGCCAGCAGCAGCACGAAACAGGCTGATTTCCAGCAAGTTCTGCAAATTTCGCCGAACCCCGGCAGCGATTGGTTGCGCGTGGATTTGCCAGAAAACGAGGCCGGGTTGCTCCGCGTTTTTGCCGCCGACGGGCGGCTGTTTTTCCAACGAGAAATCACCGGGAAAACCACGCTCGAAACCGCCGATTGGCCGCAGGGGATGTACCACCTGCAATTTGCCGGCCCCAAAACTGCGGCGGCAGGTGTGTGGGTGAAGTGAACATTTCCCGCCATTGCGTGAATTGACCTAATAGAAAAGCGGGGGCCGGCAA
>JBKBIC010000362.1:0-3274 GCA_046299435.1 Saprospiraceae bacterium | reverse complement strand
ATCCGGGCATGCATGGGCAAGCGCCGGAACCCATTCACCGCAACCTCAAGCTCTTGAGCGAAACCATCCGAAAAAACCCAAAAATCACGGCTGGTTTGGCCAACGACGGCGATGCCGACCGCATCGGGATGTACGACGAGGACGGCAACTTCGTGGACAGCCACCACCTGCTGCTCATCCTGCTGCTCTATCTGCACAAATACAAAGGCATGACGGGCAAGGTCGTGTTCACGTTCTCGGTCACGGACAAGATGAAAAAAATGGCCGAAAAATTCGGCCTGCCGTATGAAATCACAAAAGTCGGCTTCAAGTACATCGCCGAAATCATGACCAAAGAGGACGTGCTCGTCGGCGGCGAAGAATCCGGCGGCCTCGCCGTGAAAGGCCACATCCCGGAGCGCGACGGCATCTGGGTCGGTCTTTTGGTGCTCGAATTCATGGCAAAAACCGGCAAAACCGTCAAAGGCTTGGTCGAGGAAGTCTATAAAGAAGTGGGCCGCTTCGCCTTCGACCGCGACGATTTGCACATCACCGAAGCCCAAAAACAGGCCGTCATCGCCGCTTGCAACGCCCGCTCGTACTCGGCTTTCGGCCCGTACAAAATCAAAGGCGTGGAAGATTTGGACGGCTGGAAATTCCTCTTTGGCGACGACAAATGGGTGATGATTCGCGCCTCCGGCACCGAACCCGTGCTCCGCGTGTACGCCCAAGCCGATTCGCTTGCCGAGACCCGCGCCATGCTCGATGCCACACGGGCGACGATTTTGTGAAAAGAGAGGGAAGGGTTGAAAAGAGGAAAAGTTGAAAGGGTTGAAGCAGGTTTTGCCCGATTCAACCCTTTCAACTTTTGCTCTTTTCAACCCTTCCCTCTCTTTTCAACGCTTTTTCTCTTTTCAACGCCTTCTGCCAACCTTCCTACCTTCGCGCTGTTCGGTTTTCAGTTTTTTTTGAAAACATTGCCGCTGCAACGGCCACCCCAAATGCCGACTGCCTACCGCCAACAGCAAACTAAAAAATGTCGCTCGACACTATCAAACAGCCCATCGCCGCCGAATTGGACACGTTCGAGGAGCGTTTCCGCGAGGCCATGCGCAGCCACGTCCCCCTGCTCGACAAAATCACTTGGTACATCGTGCAAAGCAAGGGCAAGCAAGTGCGCCCCATGTTGGTGCTGTTGAGTGCGCGCCTTTCAGGCCCCATCGGCGAGCCATCGTACACAGCGGCTTCGCTCGTCGAACTCCTGCATACGGCCACACTCGTCCACGACGACGTGGTGGACGATGCGAACGAACGCCGGGGCTTTTTCTCCATCAATGCGCTTTGGAAAAACAAAATCGCCGTGCTCGTCGGCGACTATCTGCTGTCGCAGGGGCTGCTGCTTTCCGTGAAAAACGGCCAGTACCGCTTGCTCGAAATCGTCAGTCGGGCCGTGAAGGAAATGGCCGAGGGCGAGCTCCTGCAAATGGAAAAAGCCCGCCGACTCGACATCAAAGAGGAAATTTACTACGACATCATCCGCCAAAAAACCGCGTCGCTCATCGCGGCGGCCTGTTGCGCGGGCGCGGCCAGCACCGCTGGCGACGACGAGACCATTGAAAAAATGCGCCTGTTCGGGGAAAAAACCGGCATGGCCTTCCAAATCAAAGACGACCTCTTCGACTTTGGCGCGGACGACGTGGGCAAGCCGCTCGGCATTGACATCAAGGAAAAAAAGATGACCCTGCCACTCATCCGCACTCTCCAAACCTGCGACCGCAGTACCCGGCGGCATATCCTGCACATCGTCAAGAACGAGAGTCACCGCAACGAAAAAGTGCAGGAGGTCATCCGAATCGTCCGCGAAGGCGGCGGCATCGAATACTCCACCGAGGTCATGCACCGCTTCCGGCAGGAAGCTTTCGACATCCTCCACTCCTTTCCCGACAATCCGGCGCGGGCTTCGTTGACCCAACTGCTCCATTACGTCACCGACCGGAAAAAGTGAAATTTTGATTGATGATTGACGATTACATGATTGTTGATTTTTGATGTGTTCGCCGTCCGGTACATCAAAAATCAACAATCATGTAATCGTCAATCATCAATCAAAACTTTAAGGCCATGCCGTCAGTTCAGGTAAAAATCCGTGCAAATCAGCCCAATCCGTTTCATCCGCGTTCCAATCCAGCCAAACGGGTTTACTTGTCGAGGCTCATCCGCTTGCCGTTGTAGAAATCAATGATTTTCAGCTTGAAAACATAGTCGTACCGCGAAAGCACGAGGTCGTTTTCGGCGGAGTCGAGGTTGTTTTTGGCGGTCGTCAGTTCGAGGCCGTTCGCTGCGCCGAGGCCGTGCCGTTTTTGCGTGTTTTCGTAGGCAAGGCGCATGGCATCATAAGTTTTTTGGGCGGCCTCCAATTGCTGCTTGGCGGCGCGGGCATTTGCGATGGACGTTTGGATGTCGGTTTTCAGCTGCTGGCGGGCTTGGGTGTTCTGGATTTGGGCGGTCGTGATGCCCAATTTGGCGCGTTGCACACCGATGGTCGTGCGGCTGTTTTGGTAAATCGGGATGTCCAAACTGAAACCCACGCCCTGGCCAAAGTTCTGGTTGATTTGGTCGAGATACTTCTGCTTCGGGAAGTCGTACTCGATGTCCGGGAAGCGCACGGACACCACTGTGCCATTGACCAAAATCTCGCTCGCCGGGCCATAGCCATTGTCAATGACTGTCGGCGTGCCTTCGTAATCACGGGCCTGCGTCGAAAACTGCGAGGTCAACGAAGCGAACAAGGACAGGCGCGGGTAGGCCCCCCCGCTGCGATTTTCACGCCCGTTTCCGCGCTTTTCAGGCGGAAATCGCCAGCGCGGATAGTCGCTTGGGTCGTCAGCGCGGTGTTGTAGATGTTTTTCAGGGAAAAACCTTCGGGGTTCGCGTCCGTCGGCACGACGAGGTTTTCGGGCTTTGCGATGACCAGATTGTAGTCTGGCTCGAATTGCAGCAGCTGTTTCAGGTTCAGGTAGGCAAGGTCAACGGTGTTTTGTGCCACGACCACCTGCTGTTCGTCGCGGGCGATTTGGGCCACCAGACTCAGGCGGTCGGCAGCCGGGAGTGTGCCTGCGGAGATGAGTTTGTCGGTGTTCGAGAGTTGTTGCTGGCTTTGCTCCACGCGACGGCGCGCAATGGCGAGCTGTTCCTCCGAAAGCAGGATGTTCAGGTAAGCCGAAGCCACTTGCAGGGCCAGGTTGTTGGCCATTTGCTCCGCGTCGGCGCGGGCCGCGAGTGCGTCCCATTGGGC
>JBKBIC010000361.1:0-3322 GCA_046299435.1 Saprospiraceae bacterium | reverse complement strand
GCGCCCAGGAGCCGTGCGCGTGTCCGGTTTGTTCCGCCAAATCGTGCGTTGGGTAGGCCGTCAGCGGCATCCCTTCCATGAAAGCGTGCAGGCTCAGGCCGAACATCACTTGCGCCGCAAACCCCCAATTTGGGGCGTGCGACGGGTGGACGTGCCCGTGTTCGATGCCTTTCGAGAACTGTTCGAGCAGCAGCTGCACGAAAAAACCGACCAAAATCCACACGCCTGCCCGGTGGTTGTGTTCCGCAAAAACATCGGGCAACAAGTGCAAAACCGAGATGCCCAAGATGTACGCCCCGCTGAACGACAGCACGGTTTTCAGCTGCGCGCGCGGGATTTCACGGACGAAAAAAGCCAGCAGCCCCGCCGAAAACGCCGACCCAAAAAGGAGGATATATTGCCAGATTTCCATGATAATCAATGAGATAGAACTATTGCGGGCAGCCAGCCTCGCCGCCTGAAAGTCACCGCTGTCCACCAACCAATGGCCGCGCCGAGCAGCCCGCCCGCCAGTACATCCGCCGGAAAATGAACCCCGACGTACACCTGCGAAAAGGCCACCGCGCCTGCCCAAGCCAACAGCGCGGGCCGCACCCGCCGCGACAATCTGCCAAACACACCGACCAAAAACACCGCCATCGCAAAGTGGTTGGCTGCGTGGTTCGATGTGAAGCTGTATCCGCTCCCGCACTCCACCCGCAGGCGAACGGCTTCGCGGAACTCCGGTTCGTTGCAGGGGCGGAGGCGTTGCACGTTTTTTTTGACCAAGCGGCTGCTGGTCAGGTCGGAAAGCCCGGCGGCCACAACCACGCCCAGCACGACGAGCCAACCTTTCCGCCCAAAATTGACCACCGAAAACGCCGCCACGAATAGGTAAAATGGTGCCCAAAAAAGTTTTTCGCGCAGCAAAGGACAGAGCCAGTCGAACACCGGATTGCTCAAACCCGTGTTGATGAGCTGGAAAAAACTGTGGTCGAGTGCGTTGAGCCAAGTCATGCGGCGGGTTTTTCGGCGATGAGAATCAGGCGTTTGGAGGTTTCGGGGTCGAACGGAGAGAGGTCATATCCCCCAAAAGTTTGCCGCAGCCGCAACCCGGCGGCGGCGAACAGTTTTTCAAAGTCTTCGAGCCGGAAAAGCCGGACTTTTTCGCGGAAAAAGAAGTGCCGCCCGCCCGTCGTGAACTCCACTTTTTTGAAAACATGACCGTCGCGTATGGATTTCCGCCAGTGGAATTCGATACCGTCCACCGTTTTTGTGTGTTCGCGGACGAGCGTGCGCTGCACCCACTCCGAGTTGAAAAAATCGAGCACGAACAAGCCGCCGGGGCGCAGGTTTTTCGCCACGTTTTTCAGCGCGGCGAGATGCTCGGCCTCCGTCTCGAAATAGCCAAAACTGGTGAAAAAATTGACTACCGCATCGAAGTAATTGACCCGGAACGGCAGCCGCATATCGTGCTGGAAAAACATCAACCGCTCGTGCTCGAACTGCCGGGCAAACAGGATGCTCGCCTCCGAAATGTCCAAGCCCACCACATCGAAACCCTTTTCGGCGAGGTAGCGCGAGTGGCGGCCTTTGCCGCAGGCGAGGTCCAAAACCCGTGCGCCGGGCGGCAAATCAAGTGCCCGGAGCAGGTTGTCAATGGCAATTTTAGCCTCGTTTTCGTCGTGGTTTTTGTACAAAGTGTGGTAGTACGGCGAATCGAACCACGAGGCAAACCACTCTTTTTTCATTGAGTGAATGGATGAATGGGTGAATGAGCGGTTTGGCGGACGAAATCACTTATTCGCTCAATCACCAATCGCTCAATGATTTGGGCAAGGTTACGCCGATTCCAAGATTTCCCAGAGTTTGATGACCTCGACGGCCTCGCGGACATCGTGCGCCCGAAGGATTTTCGCGCCCTGTTGCAAGGCCACCATGTGCAGGGCGGTCGTGCCGTTCAGGGCGTGTTCAGGCTTGATTTTCAGCGGTTTGCAAATCATGGATTTCCGCGAAATCCCGGCCAGCACTGGCAAATCCAACACACGCCCGAAGACGTGCAGGTTTTTCAAGAGTTGGTAATTGTGCTCCACTGTTTTGCCGAAGCCGAAACCGGGGTCGAGCACGATGTCCTTCACGCCCAAAGCCCGCAGTTTGCCGACCTCGCCGATGAAAAAATCGAGCACTTCGCGCACAACGTCCTCGTATTCAGGCTGTTGCTGCATGGTTTGGGGCGTACCTGCCATGTGCATCAATATATATGGTGTGCCGAGGCGGGCGACGGTCGGGTACATTTCAGGGTCAAATCGCCCGGCTGAAATATCGTTGACGATGTTAGCCCCAGATTGGACAGCGGCTTCGGCCACGCTGGCCCGCCATGTGTCAATCGAAATCACGGCCTCTGGGAAATTTTTGCGGAGCGACTCGATGGCTGGCACGACTCGCGCAAGTTCCTCTTGTTCAGGCACTTCCGCCGCGCCGGGCCGCGAGGAGGCTCCGCCCACATCGAGCATGGCCGCGCTGTCGGCGAGCATTTTTTCGGCTTGGCGCAGCAGGTCGTCGTGCGTCTGTACGCGACTGCCCGCGAAAAACGAGTCGGGCGTGGCGTTCAAAATGCCCATGACCGCCGGGGCGGAGTGATGAGTGATGAATGATAAATGATGAGTCATTTTTTCGACTACAAAGGACACAAAGTTTCACAAAGGTTTGATTTGGTTTGCTTTCTGAAACTTTGTGTCCTTTGTGGTGTATTTGGAGATTCAATTTTTACAGATGACAACCGAATCCAAAACCAACGACGCATTCGTCAACCCGATTGACAAGGACAAAGTGACCGAAACGCCCAGCCTGCTGCCCTATGCCCACCACGCGGGCAGTGCCATCATCAAGCCAGAGGACAAAGGCCGCATCCGGGGCAACGCCATGACGGCGATGTACGACCAGACCGACCGCCAAATGGAGCAGCTCCGCCAGCAAATGGAGACACTGGTCAACCAAGCCAAATCCTTGCAAAACCGGATGTCCGTCTCGGAAATGATTTATCAGGCCGATATTCCATTTCGGCCCGTCATTCACCACATTTATCATTTGTACCAACGCAAAACCGACGGTTCGCACGTCCTTTCGATGATTGCCCCCGAAGAGTGGGGCAGGGGCGGGGCGCGGTTCGAGCATTTGGCGAAAGTGCGGCTGCTCGGCGACCACACTTGGGAAGTGCTGGCGGGCGGGGTTTGATTGGAGTTGAAAAGTTTTAGGGTTGAAAAGTTTTAAAAGGATTGGTTTTACACTTTTTAAACCATCAACATTTGAAACCCCCATTAAAAAAATCAACAGCGCGGGGCAC
>JBKBIC010000360.1:0-3353 GCA_046299435.1 Saprospiraceae bacterium | reverse complement strand
AGTTCAATGAACGTGAAATTTTGGGCAAAAAACGCCGTCAGCGCGGCATCGGGCGCGGCCACCGACGAAAGTATGACGCGCTCGACCTGTTTTTCGCGGGCAAAACCGGACAGTTCCCCTAACGTCCACGCCGTCCAAAACGCTTGCTCTGCCAAGCCTTCCGGGCCAAAAAGCCCTGCTTTGAGGCGTGTGTTTCCGATGTCGAGGACGAGGTTCATTCTTTTGAGTAATGAGCGGCGAGTGATAAATGATGAGTTGGGGCGGATAAGTTCATCACTCATAACTCATCGTTCATCACTCAATGGGGCGGCAAATGTCCGCAAATTTTCGGGCTTGCCGACAAACGAAAAACCCCGGCCTCCCGACGGAAACCAGGGTTTTCGTAAATGGCTATTTTTTGAGTTTGTAGTTGGCGGTGGGCAGTTGGTAGCGTGCAGTGGGCAGTAAGCAGTCCGCACTAACTCTGCCCACCGCAAACTGCTCACTGCCGACTCAAAAAAACTATCCCAGATAAGATTTCAATGCGTTGCGGTTGTACGATTTGCGGAGGCGGCGGATGGCGCGTTCCTTGATTTGGCGCACCCGCTCGCGGGTCAGGCCGTATAGTTCGCCGATTTCTTCGAGGGTCAGCGGCTTGTAGCCGTTCAGGCCGTAGTACGAGCTGATGACCTCCACTTCGCGGGGCGAAAGTATGGACAAGCCCTGCGCCACCTCGTCTTTGAGCGATTGGGCCATGAGCTCCATGTCGGGTTCGCCGCTCGCATCTTCGGGCATGAACACGTCGAGCAGGCTCGCATCGCCTTCTTCGTTGGCCGATAGCGGGGCATCGAACGAGACGTGCCGTTGCGAGCCGCGCAGCATATTGGTCACTTCTTTGGTCGGGATTTCGAGGATTTCAGCGAGTTCTTCGTCGGTCGGCTCGCGCTCGAACTCTTGCACGAATGACAGGTAAGCCTCGTTGATTTTGTTGAACGACCCCATTTTATTCAGCGGCATCCGCACGATGCGGCTGTGCTCCACGATGGCTTGCAGGATGCTCTGTCGAATCCACCACACGGCGTAGGAGATGAACTTGAAGCCTTTGGTTTCGTCGAAACGCTTGGCCGCTTTCATCAAACCGACGTTGCCCTCGTTGATGAGGTCGCTGAGCGAAAGCCCTTGGTTTTGGTATTGTTTGGACACCGACACCACGAAGCGCAAGTTGGCGCGGGTCAACTTGTCCAACGCCTCTTGGTCGCCCTCGCGGATGCGGCGTGCCAATTCCGCTTCTTCCTCGCCCGTAATCATCGGGATTTTGCCGATGTCGTTGAGGTATTTGTCCAGCGCGAGGCTCTCGCGGGTGGTGATTTTGTTGACGATTTTTAACTGGCGCATGAGAGTGTGTTTGATGAGCTCGTACCGGAATACGTCGTCGCGGCCTGAAAAGTTGCCCGAACGTGTCGGGTTTTTGTCAAAAACCGGGCATTCGGGGGCGCGACGACGCAGCAACAGCGGGAGACGGGTCAAAGAAAGTGTATTCGCCGCTAAAAGTTCGCCGCCACAATTCACTTTTTGCCCAAGCCCAAGACAGCACAGGCGAAAAGTTCGTGCCAATTTTCGTGGTTGCAGTCATTATTGGTTCAGCGGATGCGGCAGCGCAATTGTTCGCAAATATTAAGGCCGCTATCTTTTGCTTTGTTTGGCGGTAATGATTTTTTGAAGGAATATTTTTTGGAATAGAAAAACAAAAACAGTTTACCTTGCCGCATGAAATTAAGCGATGCAAAACAACATTTATTGGCCCACCCTGAATTGGGGCCGATAATCCAGACCGTTGAAATGCCTGATTTTGCGCCGTCCGGTCGCGTGTACTATGATTTGCTCGAATCAATAGTGTCGCAACAGTTGAGCGTGAAAATCGCTACCATAATTTTCAATCGGTTCCTCGACCTATTCCCCGATAAATATCCCCACCCTGAGCAAGTCTTAGCCCTTGACAATCAACGCCTTCGGGGCGTTGGGCTAAGCAATCAGAAAGCAGCCTACCTCCAAAACGTGGCCTCTTTTGCCCAACAACACGACCTTGAATCCTTTGACTGGGGCGCACTGTCCGACGAAGAAATCATCAAGTTCCTGACCCAAATAAAAGGAGTAGGGCGATGGACAACTGAGATGATACTCATGTTCACATTGTGCCGCCCGGATGTGCTGCCAGTGGACGATTTGGGCATACAACAAGCGATGACACGCTTATTTGGAATAACAGAAACTGGCAAAGACCTGAAAAAGCGCATGATAGAACTCGCCGAGGATTGGCGGCCCTATCGCACCGTTGCCTCGCGTTATCTCTGGAAATGGAAAGACAGCAAATAATTATCCCCTGCGCCTGTGTCCCCCCCAGCCTGACCATTTTGTAAACAAACTTAATTTATCAAAATATGCAGCAGGATAGAAAACGCTACCCGATTGGCCGCTTCGAATACGGCAAATCGTACTCCCTCGACGAAACACGCCAGCACATCCGGGATATAGCCAAATTGCCCAAACAATTGAAAAAAATGGCCCGGAAATTATCCGGCGAAGAACTCGAAACCTCCTATCGCCGCGACGGCTGGACGGCCCGACAAGTCATCCACCATCTTGCCGATAGCCATGTCAATGCCTACATCCGCATGAAATTGGCGGTCACCGCGAACACGCCCGCCATCAATCCATACGACGAGGTGGCATGGGCCGAAATGGAGGATGCCAAGCACGGCCCAGTCAAGACCTCCGTCACCTTGCTTTCCGTGCTGCACAAACGCTGGGTCACGTTCCTCCACGCTTTGACCGTCGAAGAGCTCGAAAAGGGCTATTTCCACCCCGGCATGGGGCGCGTCATGAAACTCTCCGAGGCCATTGCTTTGTATGCTTGGCATGGTCGGCACCATTTGGCCCATGTGAAATTGGTGGCGCACGGGGATGGCGGAAAAGCCGCGACATCCAAGTCATCCGCCGAAAAAGGTGCCGCCCGTGTCACCATCGGCTCGACCCTGAGCGACGAAGCGCCCGCCGAAAAACCCCGCCGAGGCCGCAAGCCTGCCGCTGCAGCCGAACCCAAACCGCCGAAAGCCCCGCGCAAGCCGCGCACCCCGAAGGCTCCGAAAATAGAGTTGACGGAGGCCGAAAAAGCCGCCCGTGCCGCCGAAATCAAGGAACGCCGCGTCGCCATCATCGCCGCCGCCCGCGCCGCTCGCATGGCAAAACGCGCCGAAGCCGAACCCAAACCGGAAAAAAAGGCGAAAGCCCCCAAACCGCCGAAAGAGCCAAAGGCCCCGCGCAAACCGCGTACCCCAAAAGTTCCGAAAGTCGAGTTGACGGAGGCCGAAAAAGCC
>JBKBIC010000359.1:0-3359 GCA_046299435.1 Saprospiraceae bacterium | reverse complement strand
TTGCTTGGATGGTTAGTTTTGGAGTGTCGGGATTACTCGAAGTCATCCCGACACCTTGTCCAAAGAAAAAATCAGAAAATCACTGCTTCACGAACTTGGCGTTGCCGATGAGCAAGCCTTTGTCGTTGCGGCCAGCAATCGTGTAAACGCCTGTGGCAAAGCGTGTTACGTCAATTTCCGTCCGCAGGTCGCCACTGGCGTTGACCGAAGCGACGCGCTGGCCGTAGGCGTTGAAAATGTCCAAGCGGGCCACGTCGCCAAAGTTCTCGATGCGGAGCAGGTCGCTGGCCGGGTTCGGCGACACGACCAGAGCCTCCACCGGAAGCGGATTGAACACGCCGATGATGGGCGCACAGCTACCAGTGCCGACCACGAGGTCATCGAAATACGAGGTCACGTCCTGCCCGGTGGCATCAATCGAGAGGTCGAAGAACAACGTGAGGCGTTGGTATTCGGCATTGTCCGGCACGGACGAGAAGTCGTAGGTCAGTTCTTCCCACTGGTTGGTCTTCGTGTTCGCAACCGGAAGTTCAATCGCGGGCACACCGGTGGCCGAGCCTTCGAGTTTAATGGCGAAGTTGCCGATGTGGTCCATGTGGACTTTTGCCTTCATGGTTTTCACGCCTTTGAAATCAATCGGCGCACCGAGGTCGGCGTACATCCCGGCGAAGGGCGCACCGTCGCCGGCCTTCACGAACTTGCCCACTTTGGTGGAGAGGTTGATGCCCGACGGGTTCGGGTTGTCCACGATTTCGAAGGTGTAGCCCTGCGCTTCGAGCGAGCCGTTGGCGAAATACTTGAAGTTGGAAATCGAGGAAGCGGCGGTTTCGTGGTCATCAATGCAGCCGTTGTAGCCGGCGCGCACCCATTTGAGGTCGTCAATGAAATACGTCGCGCCGGGGCCGTCCACGCCCGCACCGATAAAGATGACGAGCTTGGTGTGCTGGGTCGGGTTGGCGGCGGAGAAGTCAATTTTGTACTTTACCCATTTGTCTTTTTCGGTGATGTCTTTGAAAACTTCCACGCCTGCGCCGCTGCCTTCGAGTTTGAAAAGCACGGGCACGCCTGTGTTCGGGCTCCAAATCTTGCACTCCAATTGGTTCAAAACCGACAGGTCGAACGCCGCCGGGAACTCGAAGCCGATGCCGGCCCAGGGCTGGTTGGCCGGGTCTTTGTATTCGCCGACTTTGAGCGATGGGTTTTCGGGGGCGAGGTGCGGGTTGTTCACGACTTTGATGTCCGTGTCGCCGTAGAAAATCTTGGTGTAGTTGCGCTGGCACTCGAAGTCGTCCACGATGTTCGGCACCGGAGCCACGCCGGCGCAGGGGTCAACGGTCACTTCGCTCTGGCGCAGGTTGTCAATGCACCACGATTCGCCCGAAGCGGCCGTGCCGGAGTTGAAAATCAGGCGGACTTCTTGGAAATCGGTGATGGCCGAGTGGGCCGAAAAATCGAACGAAAGCGTCTCCCACGCACCGGGGGTTTTCACGGTGGCTTTGGCCTCTTTGTTGCCTTGCGTGGGCGAGCTGAGCTGCATGGTCACTTCGCCGCCGCCCGCCGGTGCGAGCACGTCGAGGTTGAACTGCGCGAAAGCACTCAAATCAAAGGCTGTGAGCGAAAAGGCTTGCAAGGTCGAGAATGCCGACGCGCCCTTCGAGTAGCAGCCCACGGAGGCCGATGTGTTCGAGCCGCCGGGCGTGGGGTTGTTGGTCGGTGCGGTGAAGTTGCCGTGCAGCACGGTGTTTTGGTCGAGCGGTTGCCAGCCGAGGTGGATGCCGCCTTCAAAGTCTTCGAGCGGCGGGGCGGCGGTGGGCGCGGTGAGTTTTACGTTGTCGAAATAGTACACGTCGCCCGCGTCGCCGTTCACGCCGGCATTGAAGAACAGGACGAATTTTTTGTGCCCCGCTCCCGCTTGGGCGGAGAAGTCGGCGGTATAAGTCACCCATTTGTTGGTCTCCGTGACATCCGCGAACACTTCTTTGGCCGGGCCTGCGCCGCCTTCGAGTTTCATCAAAAGTTTGCCGGTGCGCGGTGCCCACATTTGCAGGCTGAACTGGTTGCGCGTGGAAAGGTCAATCGGGTCGTCGTTGTCGAGCACGAGCGCGGCCCACTCGGTGCCGGGGCCGGCCGGGTCGCGCCATTGGCCGACCTTGGCGGAGGGGTTGTCGCCGTTGACCTGTGGGTTTTTCACCACATGGAGGCTATCCCAGCCGAGAGCGTAAGTGGCGTTGCGGTTGCACTCGAAATCGTCCAGCACGTTCGGGTCGGCGGTCGCGCCGACGCAGCTGCTCGGCACGGCGCACACATCGTCGAAATAATAGGTGTCGGTGCTGGTCTCCACGCCGGGGTCGAAGAACATGACGATTTTCGAGAGGCCCGTGTTGGCGGCTTGCGCCGAAAAATCAAAGTAGTATTCCTGCCAAGCGTTGGTCACGGCGATGTTTTTCCGTTTTTCAAAACCGCCACCCGTGCCTTCGATTTTGAAAATCATGCTTGTCGGGGCTGTGGCGTACACCTTGATTTTGAACACGTTGTACGTCGTCAGGTCGAACGGTGCGCCGTTGTCGGCGAGGATGAGCGAGTAGGCGTGCGCGCCGGATTTGACATACTTGGCGCAGTTGGCCGAGCCGTTGATTTGGTTCGCGCCGGGGTTCGGTTCGGGTGCGGTCAGCACGCCGTCGAGGCCCTGAAAATTGAGGAGGCTGGGGCCTTCAAAGTCGTTGTAGCACCGCTCGTTTTTCACGGCCACGATGTCGTCGAAGTAATACGTCTTGTCGTCGCCCAACACGAAGGAGTTGAACGAGACGAGGATTTTGTCCATGCCTGTTTTTGCTGCCCCTGCCGAAAGGTCGAACTCGTACTCGACCCATTGGTTGGCCACCGTGATGTCCACGAATTTCTCGACCGCGTTGCCGCCGCCCTCGAATTTGAGCAGGGCTTTGGCCGGGGCGGTCGGCGACCAGATTTTCATCCGCACGAGGTTGTACTCGCTCAAATCCACTGGCGCGGGCAGCGTACCGAGCGCGAAGCAGAAATCGAACGCCGGCGCGTTGGTGTACGAGCCGACGAACGCCGAAGAGTTGCCCGACGGGTCGGGGTTGGCAACCACGCCGTTGTAGGTGCCGTTCAGGCCGACCCACGAGACGCTCGCGCCGCTCTCAAAATCCTCGTAAGTGATTTGGGCCGAGGCGAATTGCCACCCTGCAAGGAGCAGCAAAAGGGTAAAGAACTTTTTCATCATGTTGCTTCAATTAAAATGTTTAGTGATGGAATTGTCGGTCGTGGCATTTTCCCACAGATAAATCTGTGGGCTGTGAATGAAAAATCCTGTCGGATTTTCTACGCTCAGCCCACAGATT
>JBKBIC010000358.1:0-3378 GCA_046299435.1 Saprospiraceae bacterium | reverse complement strand
CATCTCCCAACTGTACACGGCTTTGTTTTTGCCAAGTTTGCTGATGTAAGACGCTACCCGTTTCGCCCATGCCTCTGGTTCGAGGGCTGATTTTTCGATCTCATAAAGCCCGAAATCGCGGCAATTAGATGCCTCGAACATTGCACCGGCAGTTTCTGCCAACTGCTTTCGGTTGCCATTTCGCTGATACAACTCCAAGTAAAAGCGTTGGATCCGCTGTTTGATTTCCCAATCGCTCCCTTGGTCTCCGTAAGATTTCACGTTCTTGGACAAGTGGTCTAAATGCCGCTCAGCGGCTGCAAAGTCGCCACTTTGCAGGTGTGCAGCTATCAAGTTGTAGTACACCAAAAGGTTGGCGCGGTGGTCTTCGAGTGCCTTGACGGCTGCCAATCCGTCTTGTAATTCGTTGATATACAGTTCGTACAACTGCTTGACCACGCGCAGTTCCCAGTAAATTTCACTGTTCCATGCGTTGCGTTTTTTCCCGGCCATTTGGCTGCGGATGAGGGCACGCAGCCCGTCGGCAAGTTCCGGCAGGCGTTTGGCCGAACGAGCCGCAGTCAGTGTGTGCTGATAAAATTGCTCGACAATGTCGCCGCTGACCGTCGTTTCCAGATGCCTGTACTTCGCCAGCATCGTCGAGAACAGTTCCTGCCGGAACTCGAACGGCGTGTTGGCGTTTTGCGCGACCAAGCCCAGCACGTCGAGGGCCTTGCCAAAAAGCGATTCCAATTTGGCCGACGGAGTTTCCATGGCCACAAAAACAGGCGGCATCTGCTCCACAAACGCCGTGCAAATCGCCACAGCCTCCCGGAAAAAACCTTTTGCCTCTGCCGCTGCCGCCTGCTTGCCGAGCGGTGCGAGCGCACTCGCAATCTTCGCCCCGTCCGCGCCTTTCAGGTATTTCCGCCGGCCCTTCACCGCCGAGATGGCGTTCGCCACGATTTCATCGAATTTCCGCTCGTTCGCGTGGTCTCTTTCTGAAAAGCGCATCAAAAACTGGCTCTTGAAATCCTTGTTCTTCGCCAGCAAATCCCGCACGAAATCAAAAATCTCCTTCGGCTCCAGCTCGCCCAGCAGGGCTTCCGCTGCGTCTTTGGGCTTCGGGTTTTTCACGATTTTCGGGGCGGCCTTGTCTTTGGTTTTGCCTGCCTTGCCCGCTGGTTGGCTGTCCGGTTCGGCTTTCGGGCGGCCTCGCTTGGCAGCAGGTTTTTCCTGCAACTCATTGTTTTTCAGCACATAAAGTAGGGCTGCGACGTGCGCGCAAGGCTCCGCTTCGCTGGCTTGCCCGCAGTCGCAATCCCACAATGGGAGCCGCTGGCCTTGCCCCAGCTCGACTAATGGTGCGTGGGTCGTGTCGCCGTCCGTGCATTCGGCCACCCAGAAACCGTCGTCCGTTTTTTCGATGTGGCGGACGTGCCCGCCGTCGGACAGGGCCTTGCCCCGGTCGAGTGCATCGGGGTCGAGCAGGTCGGTGAAATTGCGGAGCGTGAGTTGGTCGTCCATTGCTTGTGTCGCGCCGTTTGGCGCCGGGCGCGGCGGCGAAATTCTGGAAAAAACCACGCGAGCCGTCAGTTTTCCCAAAACAACCTTCTGGCAAACCAGATAAAGACGATAAGTCCGCCAGCAAATCCGCGTTGGCGCGGCGATTTTTCCACATATTTGCTCACCATTTTCCGAAAAATACCCGCACATGGTTCCTCCCTTCCGCTCCGCTTGCCTCTCCTTGTCTTTTTTATTGGCTCATTTTTCATGGGCTTTCGGTCAAGACCGCCTCCAAATCCATGCAGGCTGCGCCTTCGAGGCGGCGGTGTTCAACACGAATCCCTACGTTTTCCCGCCAAGCGAGGAAGCCGCAGAAATCGTCGCCAAGATTTGCCGGCAAGTGGGCGTGCCACAGCGGTTCGAGTTGCGGCAGGCCAACGTAGCCAACGCGCTCGCCACTGTCTCCAATGGTCGGCGGGTCATCATGTACAACCCCGTTTTCCTCGAAAATTTCAAGTCCGATGCCCGCACCCGCTGGGCAGTTTATGCGGTGTTGGCCCACGAAATTGGGCACCATTTGAGCGGCCACACATTTGACGAAAGCGACCCCGCTGCCCGCAAAAAGTACGAATTGGAGGCCGACAAATTTGCCGGCTCGGCTATGCGCTCGCTGGGCGCGACCTTCGACGAGGCGCAGGCTGGCGTGAAAAACATCAAAACAGAGGCTGAAACCGCCGATTATCCGCCCAAAAGTGCCCGTATCGCTTCCGTCGCGGCGGGTTGGAAGGAGAAGGACGAGCAACTGAAAAAACTCGGAGCCACCGGGCTGGGCGACGGCTCCGGCACCACACTCCAACGCGATACTGACCGCGATGGCATCCCCGACAGCTCCGACGCTTGCCCTGACCAATGGGGGCCGGAGACCACCGTCGGCTGCCCCGACAGTGATTTTGATGGGATAGCGGACGCTGCCGACAAATGCCCGTACTTGCCCGGCCCCACTCGCTGGCAAGGTTGCCCGGACACGGACGGCGACGGGCTGCCCGACCACGAGGACGACTGCCCGCGCGACCCCGGCGAGGCCAGCGACCGGGGCTGCCCGCCCGCCGACCGCGATGCCGACGGCCTACCCGACCGCAGCGACCGATGCCCTGATGTACATGGCCTTGCTCGCTATCGCGGCTGCCCGGACACGGACGGCGACGGCGTGCCCGACCCCGACGACAAGTGCCCCACCGAAAAAGGCGACCCCGTGTACGAGGGCTGCAACCGCAAAACACCCGCTGCCACCCCCCCCACAAAGCCCGATACCCGCCCCGAAGACCCAATGGGCTGCATCTTCGTGCAAGGCGGCACCTTCCAGATGGGCTGCACTAATGAGCCACAAGACTGCGACGACGATGAAAAACCCGTCCACAGCGTGACGCTCGCGGATTTTTACATCGGCAAATACGAGGTGACCCAAAAACAGTGGCGCGACATCATGGGCAGCAATCCTTCCTATTTCAAAAACTGCGACAACTGCCCGGTGGAAAATGTCAGCTGGGACGACGTGCAGGAGTTCCTCAAAAAACTCAACGCGAAATACCCCGGCAAAAACTACCGCCTGCCCACCGAAGCCGAGTGGGAATATGCGGCGCGCGGGGGGCAGCAAAGCAAGGGCCACCAATACGCGGGCAGCGACAACCTCGGCCTCGTGGCTTGGTACAATGGCAATTCCGGGAACAAAACACATCCCGTCGGCGAGCGAAAGGCCAACGAACTGGGCCTTTACGACATGAGCGGCAATGTCTGGGAATGGTGCTGGGATCTCTACGACCCCGAGGTCTACGGCAGCTACCGGATATTTCGCGGCGGCAGTTGGGCCGAAAGCGAGCGCGGTTGCGGCGCTAC
>JBKBIC010000357.1:0-3434 GCA_046299435.1 Saprospiraceae bacterium | reverse complement strand
TAAGCAGCACGAAAATGAGTGCCATGCCGATAATGGTGTTGAGATTCTGTTTCTCTTGCTTTGAGCGAATGAGTGAGTGGGTGAATGAGTGAATTGCAACTTGCGTCGGCGATTTCGGTCTGAAAATCACTCATTCGCTCATTGGCTCAATCACTCATTGAAAAAACGCCGCGAAAGTATGACAAAACCAGTCGCCGCCATTCGTACCGTCCAAGATATTCCCCCAAGCCTCGACCGGCGGCTGACCGAAGCTTACCTGCGAACGACGTACCGCGTGTGGCAACCACCTGCCGAAATCCGCGTCGGGCAACTTTGCCCGGCGATGGATGTTCTATTGGCCGAGCACAGGGCGGAGACATGGACGTTCGTCACGGCTTGGAACCCCGGCTCGCGTGTTTTGCCTGCCGACGAAAACGCGCAGCGGCAGGCCGAGTTGGTGCGAATCGTCGAATCGGCCCGTTGGTCATATATATATGGTGTGGGCATCGGCGAGGACGCGACTTGGCCGCCGGAGGAAAGCCTGCTGGTTTTGGGCATTTCGGCTGCGGAGGCAGTTGCGCTGGGGCGGCGATTCGGGCAAAACGCGCTGGTTTTTGGCCGAAAAAACGAGGTGCCCGAACTTTGGTGGCTCGTTTAACTTTGTGTCAAATTTTACGACCATGACCGACCTCGTCAAAAGAATCCTCAACAGCCCCGACGCGCCGCGCCAACTCGAAGCGTTGCAGCAAGCGATGGCCGACGAACGCCGCCGCCGCCACGAATTTTATGAATGGGTCACGGAGGACATCAAAGCAGAGTTCATTCAAGGCGAAATCGTCATCCATTCGCCTGTGAAAAAGCGGCATTTGAACGCTTCAGAATTGCTCTCGACCCTCCTCAGTGTATTCACCCGCATCACAGGTGCAGGCCGAATCGGCATCGAAAAAATGATGATTGCGCTCACCCGCAACGATTACGAGCCTGACATCTGCTTTTTTTCGGACGAACGCGCCGCGCAATTCCACGATGACCAATTGCTGTTCCCCGCGCCGGATTTCGTGGTCGAAATCCTCTCGCGGAGCACGGCAGGCAACGACCGGGGCATCAAAAAAGTGGACTATGCCGCGCACGGCATCCGCGAATACTGGATAGTTGACCCGAACCGCCAGTGCATCGAGCAATATTACCTGCCGACCGAAAACGCCACCGAGTACTTTCCGCCCAAGACTTTCCGCATGGGCGAGGACATCGAAAGCCGCGTCATCAAGGGTTTTGTGATTCCGGTCGCGGCGGTTTTTGACTCGACTGCAAATGTCGAGGCCCTGCAAAACTTATTGAAAAACAACTGATTACACCCTTTTCAAATAAACATCCCATGCGAATACTCCTTGTCGAAGACGAAGAATCCATCCGCGATGCCGTGCGGCTCAACCTCGAACTCGAAGGCTACGAGGTCGTGACTTCCAGCAACGGCCGCAAAGCCCTTGACCTCATCGGCGGCCAACATTTCGACCTGCTCCTGCTCGACGTGATGCTGCCCGAAGTGGACGGCTTCACCATCGCCGAGCAAGTCCGGCTGACGAACACCGAAGTCCCCATCCTCATGCTCACGGCCAAAGACACGCCGCAAGACCGCATCCTCGGCCTGCGAAAAGGCGCGGACGACTACCTGACCAAACCGTTCAATTTGGAGGAGCTGCTGCTGCGCGTGTCGAGCCTTTTGCGACGCAGCCAGCGGCAGCGTGGCGAGGCTTTGGAGGTGTACGAGTTTGGGCACAACGTGGTGAATTTCAACACTTTCGAGGCCAAAACTTGTCGCGGCGAAAACATCATGCTGACGAAAAAAGAGGCCATGCTGCTCAAACTTTTGGTAGAGCGCAAAAACGAGGTCGTCAGTCGCAACCAGATTTTGCAAGCTGTCTGGGGCTACGATGTGTTCCCCAGTACGCGCACGATTGACAACTTCATCCTCTCGTTCCGCAAGTATTTCGAGGAAGATGCCAAGTCGCCGCAGTTTTTCCATTCGATTCGGGGCGTGGGGTACAAGTTTACGAATTGAATGCCGACCAGAAAAGCCGCCCTTTGGGGCCAAAATTTGACAAAACCGTACCTCCAATGATTACATCACTCTCCCAACTCGACCCCGACGGCGATTACACCTATGCCGATTACCTGCTCTGGAAATTCGAAGAGCGCATCGAACTCCTGCGTGGCAAAATCCGGGCAATGGCCGCTCCTTCGCGGATGCACCAAGGCATCAGTTTGAAATTGTCCATAGCACTCGCACTTGCTTTGAAAAAAAGCCCGTGCAAAGTGTACGTCGCCCCATTCGATGTGCGGCTCACGCGATTCAGCAAAGCCAAAAACCGGGAAATCACGACCGTCGTCCAGCCCGATCTGTGTGTGATTTGCGACCCCAAAAAATTGGACGAGCGTGGCTGCGTGGGTGCGCCCGACCTCATCATCGAAATCCTCTCGCCGGGCAACAGCCGGACGGAAATGAAGGACAAATTCGAACTGTACGAAGAGGCCGGGGTGCTCGAATATTGGGTTGTCTCGCCCATCGAGCGCATGGTGCAGGTCTGGAAATTGAACGAGCAAGGCAAATACATCGGGCTGCAACCCAAAGTCGAAGGCGATTTGCTCACCACGCCCATCATACCCAACCTCGAAATTGACCTGACGGAAATTTTTGAGGACTGACACAGTCGCCAAAATCATGGATTTCGGAAAACTCCACGACATCTCGCAGGTCAATTTTTCGCTGCCGCCGGAGCCGCCGCAAAACCGCGAGGTGCTACAAAACTTGCCGCCAACGCTCTCAAAACCAACGGTTTACATCGGCGCGACAGGCTACAACATGAAGCAATGGGTCGGAAAGTGGTATCCCGTCGGCGCGAAGGACAAAGATTTTCCGAGGCACTACGGCCAGCAGTTCAACACCATCGAGCACAACACGACGCACTACCGCATCCCCGACGCGGCGACGGTCGCGCGCTGGCGCGACGAGGTGCCGACCGATTTCCGCTATTGCCCGAAACTTCCACAGACCATCAGCCACGCTCGCGACCTTGGTTTTTACAGTGGGCAGCTACGCGAGTTTTGCGAAAACATCGCTGGGCTGCGCGACCGCCTCGGCCCGTGTTTCCTGCAAATGCCGCCGTATTTCGCTGCGAATCAATGGCGTATGCTCGATACTTTTTTCGAGAAGTGGCCGCGTCATCTGCCGCTCGCCGTCGAAGTGCGGCACGAAAGTTTCTTCGATGGCTCGGCTGCCGCCGATGCTTTTTTCCAGATGTTGGCGGGGTGGAATGTCTCGACGGTTGTCACCGATGTGGCCGGGCGGCGCGATGTGTGCCACATGAGGCTGACGAGCGGTCAGGTTTTGGTGCGCTTTGTCGGCAACGGCCTGCACGAAACCGATTATTCGCGCATCCGGGCGTGGTCGGGCAGGC
>JBKBIC010000356.1:0-3435 GCA_046299435.1 Saprospiraceae bacterium | reverse complement strand
CGCGAGCTGCAAAAACAAAAACAAGAGCAAGGCAAAGGCTCGAAAGCGTTGGACGAAATCATGGAACAGATGGACAAGGTGGAGACCGATTTGGTCAACAAACGCCTCACCAACGAGACCATGAAACGCTGGGAAGACATCAAAACCCGGCTTTTGGAAGAAGAACGCGCCGAGCGCGAACGCGAGCAAGACGAGCAACGCGAGGCCGAATCCGCGAAACAACAGCCCACGAAATTGCCCCCCGCGCTCGAAGAATACTTGAAAAAACGCCGCGCCGAAGTGGACTTGTACCGCACCGTGTCGCCCGCGTTGAAGCCTTATTACAAAGGTTTAGTGGAAGAGTATTTGAAGACGAAGAATTGAGTTGAAAAGAGGAAGGGTTGAAAAGTTGAAAGGCCACGATGGATGCCGGGTGCTCCAATCGTGGCCTTTCAACTTTTCAACCCTTCCTCAACTTTTCAACCCTATTCGTACCGCAACGCCTCAATCGGGTCGAGCCGCGCCGCTTTCATGGCCGGGTAGAAACCCGATACCACGCCCACGACCATGCACAACGCGAAACCGAGGAACATCCATGCCCAGGGGATGAGGAAACTGCCGCCCATCATCAGTGTCACGGCATTGCCGATGACGATGCCCAACGCGATGCCGACCAGCCCGCCCATTTGGCAAATGACGATGGCTTCGGCCAAAAACTGCGTCAGGATGCTTCTGCGCGTCGCGCCGAGGGCTTTGTAAATCCCGATTTCGCGGGTGCGCTCCGTCACGCTCACGAGCATGATGTTCATCAGGCCGATGGCCGCGCCGAGCAGGGTCATCAGGCCGATGGCGATGGTGGCGATTTGCAGGGTCGCGGTGTTTTCCTTCAAAATGGCCGCGAGGCTGTCGCTTTTGAAAATCTCGAAATCGTCGTCCTCGCCGGGGCGTAGGCCGCGCACCTGCCGGAAAAGCCCGGTCGCTTCGGAGGTGGCCGCGTCCATATCGGTCGCGTTTTTCACGGCCACGAGCAACGAATACTCGGTGTCTTCCGCGCCATATTGGTTTTTGATGCGGAGCAGCGGCGCGAAAATGGCGCGGTCGTCGGAGTTGCCCATCGAGGAGCCTTTCGATTTCAGCACACCCACCACGCGGTAGCGGTCGGCCCCGACGGTGATGATTTGGTCGAGGGCTTTTTCGGCCTTGCCGCCGAAGAGTTTGCTGACGATTTCTTTGCCGATGATGACTTTTGGTTGGCCGTCCTCGATTTCGCTTTTCGAGAAATTGCGCCCGTGCTCGATGTCCATGCCTTTCACCTCGAAATAGTTCTCGTCCACGCCCACGAATCCCACGTTGGGGTTCGTCTCTTTGTCGTTGAATTTTGCCTGTGCCAGATTGGTGGCCCAAAACGAAATGGACACCTTCGCCGGGAACGTGAACCGCTCCTTGAACTCGACGGCCTGCCGATAGCGCACCGGGTCGCCCGCTTTTTCGCGGCGGCCCCGTTTGCTGCTTTTCACCTCGCCCCATTTGCGTTCGATGCTGAACGAATTGGCGCCGAGGCCGCTGAAATTGTCGTTCAGCGAGTACGCGATGCTGTCAATGGCCGTCAAGATGCCGACCAACGCCATGATGCCGAACGCGATGATGAGCAGCGTCAGCACCGCCCGCAGCAGGTTGGCGCGGATGTTCTGGAAGGCCATGCGGAGGATTTCGGAAAATGGCATTGTTGCGGTGGGCGGTAAACGGTGGACGGTTGGCGGTTTTCAAACGGGCTTTGCCCAAAGGACTGCACAAAACCCCGCGCCCCGGCGGGTATTTCGAGGCGCGATTTTCCTTTTTCGATAAATGACTGGCTTTCAGGGATGGGCCGCCTGCTCGAACGCCGCCCGCGTGAGCTGGAACACGAACGTATCGTCCGCGCCAAACTGCCTGCGCTCCACGAAGCGGAAGCCCAGCCGCTCGTAAAAACGGTGCGCCGCCGTGTTCGAGGCCAGCGGGTCAATGAGCACGGCCGTCACTGCCGGGTCGGCGAAACAGCGTTCGAGCGCGAGCCGCATCATGGCGGTGCCGTAGCCTTTGCCCGTGTCGGCCAGTTCGCCAATCCAAATGTCAATGGCGCGGAGATTGGGCGGCACGTCTTCGCCCCAGTAGTGCGATTCTTCGCGTTGAGGGTCAATGATTTGCACAAAACCGATGGGCCGTCCGTCCAGCTCAGCGATGAGCTGTTCGCGCCAATCGGGGGTGCGGGGCAGTTCGGTTTCCCATGCCCAGTCGTCGTTCGGGTCGGACTCGACGACGTGCGGCTGCTCGTCCCAGTGTTGCAGCGTGGTGAGGTCGCGGATGGTGGCAGGGCGAAGCGTGAGCGTGGACATATTTGCGGAGCGTCGGCGAGGTTGTTTTCGCATGGGAAAAAGGCCGCCGGAAGTGGCTGGATTGACTGTTTTGGGGCCTCGAACCGGCCGTTCGAGCAGTTCCAAAGGTCGGGTCTTTCCCTTTTTTCCGTCCCAATTTCCGCACCTTTGCCGCATGGCCGATACACTTATTTACGGGCACCACCCCGTCGCCGAGGCCGTGCGAGCGGGCAAGGCTGTCGAAAAAATCTACTTCCAGCAGGGCATCCGGGGCGAAATGGAAAAGGAGTTTCGCCACTTGGCAAAGGAGTTTGATATTCCCTTGCAGGTCGTCCCGCGCGAAAAATTGGACAAAATGGTGCCGCGCAATTTTGCCGGGCATCATCAGGGCGTGGCGGCTTACCTCTCGCTCGTGGAGTACCAAAACTTGGAGGATGTCGTGCCTTTCCTGTTTGAAAACGGCGACACACCGCTGCTGCTCCTGCTCGACGGCATCACCGATGTGCGGAATTTTGGGGCGATTTGCCGCTCGGCAGAATGTGCTGGGGCACACGCCGTCGTGGTGCCGACTTCCGGCGGGGCATTGGCCAACGAGGAGGCGATGAAGGCCTCGGCGGGCGCGCTGGCGCGGGTGCGGCTTTGCCGGGCCAAGAGCCTGTTCACGGCGGTGGATTTCCTGAAAGCCAGCGGCGTGCAGGTCGTCTCGACCGCTCTGACCAACCGCAGCCGCCCGATTTTCGAGATTGATTTCACGGTGCCGACGGCCATCATCATGGGCGCGGAAGGCACGGGCGTTCACCCCAAATTGCTGCGGATGTCCGACGCAGTGGGCCGCATCCCGCAGGCCACCGATTTCGATTCGTTCAATGTGAGCGTGGCAGCGGGCATCGTTTTGTACGAGGCCATGCGGCAGAAGTTGGGGTGAATAGGGTTGAAGAGAGGAAAGGGTTGAAAAGTTGAAAGCCTTTTCCTCAACCCGACCCATTTAGAAGCTGTTTGATTTATTTTCCCACAGATGAATCTGTGGGCTGGGCATAAAAAATCTAACAGATTTCGGACCATCGGTGTCCTTTGACTCCTTCAAAATCCGGTGGATTTTACCATA